>CALFBO010000093.1 GCA_937951635.1 Candidatus Saccharimonadia bacterium | reverse complement strand
ACTTATGGAACCAATAATGAATATGGGTTTGATTATTTGCGAGACAACATGGTTAGGCAAGTGGATCAGTTGCGCCAGAGAGAGTTAAACTTTGCCATTGTCGATGAAGTTGATTCTATCTTGATAGACGAAGCTAGAACTCCTTTGATAATCTCTGCCCCTGCGACCAGCAGTGGTAATTCTTACTCGACCTTTGCACGTGTAGCAAAGAGCCTTAAGCCAGATGATTATGAGCTGGACGAGAAGCGTCGTTCAGTAATCATCAACGACGAAGGTATTGCAAAAGTCCAAGGTATACTTGGGTTAGAAAATCTGTATTCTCCAGAAAATGTGCGCATGATTTACCACCTTGATCAAGCACTTAGAGCACAAACTTTATTCAAAAAAGATAAAGATTATGTAGTGAGTGGCGACGGAGAAGTCGTAATTGTCGACGAGTTTACCGGGCGTTTAATGCACGGGCGTCGCTACAACGAAGGCTTACACCAAGCCATAGAAGCTAAAGAGGGCGTAGAGGTTTTGCAAGAATCAATGACATTGGCAACAATTAGCTTTCAAAATTACTTTAGGCTTTATGGTAGCTTGGCAGGCATGACTGGTACGGCAGAGACCGAGGCAGAAGAGTTTTATCAGATTTATAAACTCGATGTAGTTGTAATACCAACCAATAAGCCAAGTGCTCGTATAGATAGGGCAGATCGTATATATAAGACACGCAAGGCTAAATTTAGAGCAATAGTCGCAAAGGTGGCCGAACTGAATAAAAAGGGCCAGCCTGTGCTTATTGGTACTTCGTCGATTGAAAACAACGAGGCGTTGTCTATGCTGCTTGCTAAAGCTGGGTTGGAGCATCAAGTACTTAACGCCAAGCACCATGAGCAAGAAGCGTCTATTGTGGCCAAAGCTGGCCAGGCTGGTGGCATAACTTTGGCCACTAACATTGCCGGTCGAGGCACGGATATTGTTTTGGGCGAAGGGGTCGTAGAAAATGGCGGCTTGTTCGTACTGGGTTCAGAGCGTCACGAATCGCGTCGCATCGATAATCAGCTGCGGGGTAGGGCTGGTAGACAGGGAGATCCGGGAGAAACACAATTCTATGTTTCGGCAGAAGATGATTTGATGCGTATTTTTGGCGGGGAGCGCATTGCATCGCTAATGGGTAGATTGGGTGTTGACGAAGACACCCCCATAGAACATAAGGCTTTGTCAAAATCTATAGAGTCGGCACAAAAAAAGGTAGAGAGCCACAACTTTGACAGCCGAAAACAAGTGGTGCAATACGACGACGTAATGAATCGACACCGTAAGGCCGTGTATAGTTTACGGCAAACAATATTGGCTCAAGACGACATATCCGAGCAAATAAACGAAATGCTAGAGGGTCAAATAGCCACCCTTGAGCCAGGCGAAAACGATAAATCGTCTGATTTTGCTGGAGAAGCTTCGGCTACGTTCAACTTGTCGGACGACCAGGTGGAAGAACTTAAAAAGCTTTCAGGGTCAAACTTTTCAAACAAACTTAAAGTCTTCGTAGACAAGGCATACGCCGAGCGAACAAAGCAGTTTGGCGATGAGCCTATGCGCCGAGTTGAGCGAGAAATTTACCTACAGGTTCTTGACAACCTTTGGATGCAGCATTTGGAAAATATGGGTCACTTAAGAGAGGGAATTAACTGGCGTTCAGTTGGCCAGAAAGATCCGCTAGTTGAATATAGACGAGAAGGCCAGGTGCTTTTTGACGCATTGTTGGACAACATGGGAAATGAAACATTCCGCGCCATAATGCACGCCCATCCAGTAGACAAAGCTGATGCCCCCGAACCAATAGAAACAGAATTAACATTGGCAGCCAAGCAATCAGAGAGAACTACAGAATCTGCCAACAAGACTAAACCTGCAGCATCGACAAATTCTCCTGCACGCAAGGCACTTAGTGAGGAAGATCTTAAGAAGCAGAAGCGACGCAAGCGTGAAAATGCCAAGAAAAAGAAGCAGAAGCGGTCAAAAAACAGGAAGAAAAATAAATGATTCATAAGGTCAACGAAGTTGAACTAAAGAATGGAACTAAAGGCTTGGTTATTGATGTACCAGGCGCACCAGTTTTTGGTATTGATATTGGCTTTAGGGCTGGTAGTTTTTTGAGCCCTAAAGACAAATGGGAGACAGCTCATTTGATGGAACATTTGATGTTGGGCGCAAACAAGAAGTTTGCAAGTGCTCGTGAGTTTAGTGCAGAGTTTCAAAAAAATGGTGCTTACAAAAATGCGAGTACAGGTCCGTACGATATGTCTTATATTGTTGAGTCTGCAAGTTTTGAATGGGAGCGAGTGCTAGATTTGTTGTTGCTTTCTGTAGAGAGTTTACGTTTTAGTGATGAGCAGTTTGCTGCAGAAATGGGCAATGTAAAGGAAGAGCTGGTCGGTGATTTAAATAAACACTATAGGCAGCTAGTCACTCAGTCGAGAGAGCATTTTGGAATGGTTGCTCTTAAAGACGAAACTAGAATAAACCAGTTGCCAAACATAACTCACGATGACGTTAAAAATCATTACAATAATACCCACAGCAGCGACAACATGCGCTTTATTGTGGCCGGAGACTTAGATTCAAATAGGCCCGAGATTATTCAAAAATTCGAATCGGTCGGACTCTCTCGAGGGTCTCGTATTGATCGCCCGGACGAAGCTTTGTTAAATTTGAATCAACTTCATTATATTGAACGAGCAGACTTAAAAAACATTTATTTTTTGTGGCAGCTATTCGTACCAAGAGAGCTAGATGCGCCAGATCGTGATGCTTTGGCCACAGTAAACAATATGCTTACTGCAACCTTGCATTCAAGGATTTTGGGCGAAGCGAGGGAGCGAGGACTAATATATGGCATATCATCGGGGCTCAGCAGGGCTAAAAATAAAACATCTTGGATGTTTGGCGGTGAAGTTAGTCCGGCAAATGCTAAGCCAGTCTTTGAAATAATAGTCAGGGAGCTAAGTCGAATAGCCGAAGGCGTAATCGACGAAAAAGATATCGAAGCAACAAAGAATTACATGCTTGGCAGGCATCAGCGCAGTGTTCAAACGGTGGGTGGTGTAATTGGCAGCTATGCTGGGAGTTATTTCTATGACGACACCGTGGAAGACCCTAGTAATATTCCAGCCAGAATAGATGCCGTAACAAAGCAGCGAATGGTCAAAATTGTTAAAGAGTTTCTTGCATGTAACATGGGCGGGTTTTCGACCATGGGAAATGGTGACGAGCTGTTGTCAAAAGAACTTTTAGCAAGTTTGCGCACCCTGGTCGATCCTGTAGTTTAATCAAACCCATATGGTTCTGGATCACCTGCACTTTTTGCAGTAAAGGATCGAGGCGAACCGCCGTCATTCCTTAAGAAGGCAGGAATGACGGCTACCGGGGCGCTAATTGTGTGGGCCAGTCAGGGTTCTTGTGTGATATAGTGTATTTTAAGTAATTAAAAAGCAAAAAAATGAATCCAGACCAAAATAGTAATAATCCAATACCTACTAATTCTTTGGGTGGCGCATCTGGTAAACCTCTTTCTGATCAGTTAGTAGAAGAGTCAAGAATGTTTGAATCGCAACCTTCGCCACTACCAGCGCCCGGAGATGTTTTTCAAGTCGAAAATGCCACCGAAGAAAAAGGGCTTAAAAAGATAATTACGATAATTATTGCAGGAATTTTTTTGATAAGCGGGATTGGGCTAGCGGCAATACTTTTATTGATAGATGACGATCCAGTTACGACCAATCAAAGTTCTGGCTCTTCAGACATACTCAGTCTAGTAACCAATACAATAGAGCACAAGCAGCTTTCAGTTAAAGTGCCTATCAACTGGACCAAGTCGCCAAACTTAGTATTAGATTACATTGCCTACACCAGCGGATCAACCAACGAAGAATCAAATTCTGTTTTTTTGTATGGCCCAGACCCACTTATATCTATTCCAGGTTTTGAATCATATGGCGAGAGTGAGCTAGAAGAGTTTAGTGAAGGTTTTTTTAAAGGATACGAACCGTCGTTTAGAAGTACGGCAAGTCAAGCAGGGGGTACGATTAGGACGTTTTCTGGAAGACGCATTGTGGCTAATGGCTCGAAGCTAGTGTTGGACTTTGATTATTCTGGAGTCAATGCCGCGGGTTTGGAGATAGAAGGAAAGGGAAGGTTTCTAGTAAATGACGCCGGCGAAGTGTTTGGAATGCAAATCACAGCCTTGAGTGATACTTGGCAACAGCAAGAAGCAGAACTTACGTCGCTTCTTAATGGCATGGTTTTGAAGTAGTTATATGTTTTGGGTGGTGTTGCTTTTGACAGTTGTGCCGGCATGGTACGTTGGGCGTTTCTTTATATCTAGAGACCCATATCCCTATGAACCTAAAAGAGACATACGTTTTGCGGTATTTTTTGGTTTAGTTTCGATAGTCATGACTCTGATTTTAAGTTTTTTGTTGGAAATGCAAATGGGCGGGTCAGTTTTGCAGCTAAATGGTGATGGTGTTACTGTAAAATTTTTGACATCGGTCCTAGGGTTTGCAGCAATCGAAGAAATTGCCAAGTTTCTGCCTTTGGCTTTGTATATCTACCCAAGGAATAGTTTCAATGAGTTGAGCGACGGAATAATTTACTTTTCATTGGTCGGCCTAACATTTGGCGGCCTAGAGAGCTTGGCCTATGCACTGGGTACTCCTGGAGAAGAAATTACGGTTGCTGCGGTGCGTATGGTGCTAGGGTTTTTCTTTCATGCGGCACTTACTAGCTTTGTCGGGTATTTTTTGGCAAGTCACAAGTTGTACAAAACCAGTTGGCTTAAAGTCTTGTTGGCGCTGGGCGCAGCCATCTTAATACATAGCATATACAACTTTGGGGCGTTTAGTTGGGCAACGTATAAATGGGCCATTATTGGCACTGCGGCTACCGGGGCTGGTATGAATGCACTTATGTTTTGGCTTTACTTATTTTCGAGTCAAAGCGATAAGCGAAGATTGGCTATGAGTCGTAATTCAAGTGTGTGACGAGTTGTTGTTTAACATTCATATCGCGACCTTAAATTTTTAACGACCACATTAAAGCTTTAAGGTCCTTTACCCGGCAACTTAGGCGTATCAACACTTTAGCGGCGGGGAGATAAACGACAGCTACAGCCCGCAAGGCGTGTTCAAAAATGCGGGTTTTGTTTTGCGGGGGCTAAGTTTTTGCCCATTAGGCACTCACTGTGGAATGAGTGCAGGTGTGATTTAACGGTAAATAGGTTACAATTGATCACCATTATGGGTATGAAGGATTTAGAAAAACAATACCAGAACTTACAAAAGCTTTATTCTGCTTTAAACGCTCAATTCAATTTGGACGAAAAACAACTCCAGCTAAAATCTCTAGATGAGCAAATGTCTGAAGATAATTTTTGGCAAGATAGCGCTAAGGCCGGTGATGTGTCTAGAAGACATGGTCAATTAAAACAGTCTATCGACGAGTGGCTGGGGTTAAGAGGTGGGCTTAGCGAGGTTGGCGAGTTTTTAGATTTAGCTGGTGATGACCTTGAAGATGAAATTTCACGCCGTCTAGAGGTTTTGGGTCAAGAAATCGAAGTTATCAATAAAAACATGAGATTTAGCGGCGAGCATGACGGTAATTCGGCGATACTTACAATTCAGCCTGGGGCAGGTGGCGTCGATGCTCAGGATTGGGCCGAAATGTTGCTTAGAATGTATTGCAGGTGGGCGACTGGCCGAAAAGATATGAAATATCGAGAACTCGAAACCAGCTTTGGCGAAGAAGCAGGAATTAAAAGCGCCTCGATTAGGATCGAGGGGGTTAATGCGTATGGTTGGTTGAAGTCTGAGTCGGGGGTGCATCGGCTAGTGAGGCTTAGCCCCTTTAACTCTGGCAATACTCGTGAGACATCTTTTGCGATGGTGGAAGTAGTGCCAGATATTGACTCTCCTGAGTTTGAAGATTTAGATATGAGCGACATACGAGTAGACGTGTATCGTTCGGGCGGCAAAGGGGGGCAGTCAGTCAATACTACTGATTCGGCAGTTCGCGTTACGCATTTGCCAACCGGGGTAGTAGTAGCCATACAAAATGAACGTTCCCAGCAACAAAATAAAGAAACAGCCTTAAAGATACTTAGATCAAAACTTTGGAAGATTACTCAAGATTTACATGCAAAAAAGATTGCCGACTTATCAGGACCTCATCTACAGGCGGCGTGGGGTAGCCAGATTAGAAATTATGTACTGCACCCGTATACTCTTGTCAAAGACACCAGAAGTGCGCACCAAGAGTCTAATATTCAGGCAGTTTTAGATGGCTCGCTGGACGGTTTCATGGATGCCTATCTAGACATGCAGTCGGCATAGTTATTTCGGTTGTCTTAAAAACAACTTAATCCATGTCCGTATAGATTTTTGTGAATTTATAGCAAGAGCATAGGCTAACTATAAGCAATTTGGTATAATCGGGCACGTGATACTTATAGATAGAGTTACTAAATCATACTCTAAAGATACAACACCAGCTCTCGATAAATTAAGTTTGCATATTGCCGCAAAGGAGTTTGTTGTGGTCGTCGGTAGTTCGGGCGCAGGCAAATCTACTTTACTAAAGCTGATTACTCGCGAGGAAAAACCAACAAGCGGAAAGATTGTAGTGGGTGGTGTTGATTATAGAGATTTACGCGACAAAGAAATACCGCTACTTCGGCGCACCATTGGCGTTGTTTTTCAAGATTTTAAGTTGTTGCCTAATCGTACAGCTTTTGAAAACGTTGCTTTTGCCCTAGAAATTGTCGGTTTGTCCAACCGAGAAATAAGCAGTAACGTGCCAAAGGTAATGAAACTAGTCGGACTCGAAGACAAGATCGATCATTTCCCGAACCAGCTATCTGGGGGCGAGCGCCAGCGAGTGGCCATTGCTCGTGCCGTGGTTAGACAGCCAAAGATTCTCATCGCAGACGAGCCAACTGGCAACCTAGATCCTAAACACGCTTGGGATATAATATCCATCCTGGAAAAGATCAATAAATACGGAACCACAGTAATGTTGACTACACATAATCAAGAAATTGTTAAAAAGCTTAACCGAAGAGTGGTCACCATAGATCACGGTACGGTGATTAAAGATCGTTCCGAAGAAGCGGGGTCTTAAGTAAATATGCGCGGCCCAAGCTTTAGGCGAAAAATAAATACCCTCAGGCGTATATTTAGAAGTGGCTTCCATAACGTTTTTAGGAATGCCTGGCTTGCAACAGCTGCGATTGCCATTATGGTCGTTACTTTGTCGATAATTTTGGGCGCCATAGCGGCCAACCTGGCATTGAAGGAAACAATTGACGATATTTCTAAAGATCTTACAGTATCGATTTTTATAAATGATGACGCACCCGAAGACAAAGAAGAGGCGCTAGTTAGAACATTAATGAGCAATGAGAACGTAACAACTATAAGCTATGTGTCCAAAAAAGATGCTTTGCTTGACTTTCAACAGCGATTCCCAGAGTTACAAGAGGGTATAGAGGTTACCGATGGTAATCCCTTCCCAGCGTCACACGAAGTAACTCTTAAAAATATAGACAAATTTCAGGACGTAGTGGAAATTGCAGAATCAGAACAGTTTGCCGACACGGTTCAAAAAACAAGTGACAATGAACAGAGTAGGAATGCGTTTAACGGGTTTATAAATGCTCGAAAATTTATAAACAAAGCAAGCTTATTTGCAGGTGGTGTGTTTGCTGCCATATCTATGCTGGTTATATTTAACACAATACGCATGGCCATATTTACACGTAGTGACGAAATAGAAATCATGAAGCTCATAGGAGCAAGGCCTAGCTTTATAAGAGGACCATTCATGGTCGAGGCGTGTCTTTATGGGCTCATTGCTGGGCTAATAGCTAGCGGCGTATCTTATGCGGCGCTACTTGGGGTTGGTCGTCGGTTGTCTAGCGGCATCGTTATGGAGGAAACCCTAGAGTTATTTACTACTAGGTGGCCATGGGTGCTGTTGGCAGTGGTGGCTTCGGGAATTATGATTGGATTAGTATCGTCCGTAATAGCTATGGCTAAATACTTGCGCTTGAAGCGTTGGTAAGCATTTTATGGTATAATCTGTCTAGTATGATAGCTTTAAAACAAACAAATAGTAAAACAGTGATCGCCGCATTGGCGATAACTTTTGCATTGCTGGGTGGTATGGTCCTGGTTAACACAAAAAATACCAATGCCGTTACCGAGGACCAGCTCAGGAGTAGGACTACGCTTTTAGAGAACTCTATTGCCGAAAACGAGACAGAGCTTGCGCACCTAGAACATGAGGCTATCACTCTAGAAAATAAACTGGCGACATTGCGGTCTGAAATTACCATTGCAACACAAAAAATTGATCTTACCGAAATTCGTATTAATGACTTGCAGGTAGAATTGGATAAGGCGACTGCAGAACTTGCTCGCCAAAAAGCTATTCTTGATGATAACCTCAGGACTTTATACATAGAGGGTGACGCGTCGACCTTAGAGCTCCTGTTGTCGGCAGATAATTTTGGTGAATTTTTCCAAGAACAACAGTATTTGTCGAGATTGAAAGTGGGAATCCAGGAGTCGGCTGACAAGGTAGAAGAGCTAAGAGACCAGATTTCACGAGAGAAGAAGTCTCAAGAAAGCCTGCAAGAGTCGCAAAAACAGCAACGCATATTGCTTGAGCAAAAACAACAAGAGCAGTCAGACCTACTAGCAGAAACAAGGGGGCAAGAAGCTGCATATCAGCGCATAGTTCAGGGTTTGAGATCAGAACTATTGCAAGCTCAGCAGGACTTACAAAAGATGCTTGCTGCCAAGAATTTTGTTAGCCTTGGCTTTGTGCGCAGCGGCGAAACAATTGGCTTTGTTGGTAGTACCGGGTTTTCAACTGGTCCTCACTTACACTTTGCGATATGGTCTAATGGTACTTTCGTAAACCCTGAAGCTTCACCTGGAGTTTTGATAAACTCTTATATTTGGCCAGTGCTGGGTACTAATGTCGCCCATAAGTCTCAATCTTTTGGTTGTGTGGCTCCTTATGATTGGTATCATACTAAATGCAGCAATGGCAACAGTAAGCACCAGGGCGTAGATGTAGCCGCATGGTACGGTACGCCAGTCGTTGCAGTGGCTAGTGGAGATATAGTTTACCGTGGTAGACTTGGCGGGTTTGGCAATGTGGTGATTATCGATCATGGCAATGGGTACTTGATCTACTACGCTCATTTGAATGACTAATTTTAAATAGATTTTGAGGGTTATTTTGAAAAAGAATATACAAATATCTGCTGGTAATTTTGGGCTGGCAATTGCGAGCGTTGCACTGTTGGCGTTTGTGTTTGGAAAGCGGGTAGAGCAGTACGATTTATTTTCAAACTTTTTCAAAAACGACCAGTCTGCGTCTAGCCTGCCCGAAGACCTGGACTACAGTACAGTAGAAGAGGTTTATGACACCTTGCGTGCCAACTACGACGGAGAGCTAGAGTTGAGCGAAGTGATGGACGGGCTTAAACAAGGTCTTGCCAGATCAAGCAGTGATCCCTACACCACCTACCTAAACTCCAACCAAGTTAAAGAGTTTAAAGATGGACTGAATGGCACGTTTAGTGGGATTGGGGCAGAGATTAGTTTAGAAAATGAAGTTATTACCGTAGTGTCCCCAATTGACGGTTTTCCTGCGCAGCAAGCGGGCTTACGGCCGAAAGACTCGATTGTTAAGATCGACGATGAAGATACTTTTGGTCTAACAGTCGAAGAAGCTGTGTTAAAAATCCGCGGCCCCGTGGGAACAGATGTAAAATTGACAATACAGAGAGCCGGTGAAGAGATTGATGTAGTAATTACCAGGCAGTCAATAGTAGTGCCTAGTGTTGAGTATGAGGTTTTGGATGGCAATATAGGGTACATGCGAATCAGCCGTTTTGCCGAAGACACCAAAAGTTTGGTAAAGAACGCAGCCGAGGATCTAGATGGCAAGGGCGTTTCTGGCGTCATTTTAGATTTACGCAATAACTCAGGCGGGTTGCTGTCGGCAGCCGTAGATGTATCTAGTTTGTGGCTAGATGGGCAGGTTGTAGTAGAGCAGCGCGAGCACGATAGTGAAGATGCAATAGAGTCGTTGAAGGCAAGAAGTGGTGCTGTACTGGGAAGCGTTCCGACAGTCGTACTTATTAATGAAGGCAGTGCAAGCGCAAGCGAGATTGTAGCGGGGGCCTTACAGGACT
This sequence comes from Candidatus Saccharimonadia bacterium, assembly GCA_937951635.1. Taxonomy (GTDB): domain Bacteria; phylum Patescibacteriota; class Saccharimonadia; order Saccharimonadales; family CALFBO01; genus CALFBO01. The sequence goes on along the minus strand of CALFBO010000093.1, from coordinate 868 downwards.
ACGAGAAGGCAACTTTGGTGGGCAAGACTAGTTTTGGAAAGGGTAGCGTCCAGTCTCTAGAGCCATTAAATGACGGCTCACAGCTAAAAGTGACCATTGCTCGTTGGTATACGCCAAATGGCCGCACGATTGATCAGGAGGGGGTTCAGCCAGATATCGAAGTTGATATTAGTGACGAAGATTACGATAACGACCGCGACCCGCAAAAAGATAGAGCTATAGCAGAACTAAAAAACTAACCAAACTATTGTTCAATGATAGTTTTTAACTTAGGATAAGTATTATGGAAGAACAGTTAGACCAACCAGCAATCGGGCAAAAGAAAATTTTACTAGTCGAAGACGACCAAGGGCTAGCCAGTGTTTATATGACACGACTTGAAGCAGAGGGCTTTCTTTTAAAGCATGTGCCAAATGGTGAAGACGCGCTGTCTACGACTATAGAGTTCAAGCCAGACCTTATACTCCTAGACGTTATGATGCCAAAGATAAGTGGTTTCGAGGTGCTAGACATACTTCGCAATACTCCCGAAACTGCCAATATTCGAATAATTATGCTTACGGCACTTAGCCAAGAATCAGATATGGAGCGAGCCAAGAGTTTGGGCGTGGATGATTATTTGGTTAAGTCTCAGGTTGTTATTGCGGATGTGGTAGAGCGGATTAAGTATCATTTAGGTGTTTAAAACCCTGAACTATTTCTAACCAGCCTGAACAAACTAGACTTACCACCGGCGAAGCCGGCTCCTAAAGTCTAGTCTTCTGCGTCAGCAATACTTAATCCTCGTTCCATGTACTTCTAGTACACTTTCACTGTGGTTAAGTATTGCTTCCTTGTCAGGCAGATTAGAAATAGCTCAAGGAACTTG
>CALFBO010000092.1 GCA_937951635.1 Candidatus Saccharimonadia bacterium | reverse complement strand
CTCTGTCCAAGAACTACCGGGAATAACGAATCAACTGCAGTAACACCCGTCTCTAGCTGGTCATTGAGCTGCTCTCGACTAATGAGCGGCGGCGCAGAGTTAAATACTGGCCACACTGCGTCTGGGGCTACAGGCCCTTTTCCATCAAGGGGTTCACCAAATACAGATACTACTCGGCCTAAGAACCCTTTACCAACTTTAGTGACTAATTCGTTGTGTTGCACTACTGCAGCCAAACCAATTTTTACTGGCTTTGCACCAAGATGGAGTATGAGTACGCTGTGTTCGTCTACTTGGTGAACAAACCCTTTTGAGCCATCTTCAAACATTACGAGCGCATGAATATTGACTGGGCTAAGACCCCTAACGCGCACCAAGAATTTATCAATTGATACGACCTCACCTACAGGGTGGCCTTTTTGCACCAAGTTTGTAAAGTGCTTATTTGACACGCTGCATCACTCCTAAAAACTCTTTAGTGCTACCCAGCAATTTGCTTCGTATAGAAAAATCATACCGGTTTGGACCAGTCTGAACCACGCAACCACCAGCTATCATCGGCTGCACCCCAACTTGCACCAACAAGTCTGACTGAATTTCTCGCCTAAACCAACCAACAATTTTTCTTAAAACATCGTCGTCGGGATAACTAGAAAATGCCACGCGAACCACTGGAGATTCATCCTTTACACGGGTTAATTCTGCACCAAGTTCCTTAAAAGAACCTTCACTGTTGTCTAAACTATTAAATTCTAGCAGCTCTCCTAGCGATCTTGGCATAGCAGGCTCAGGACGCTGAGACCCCGCAGACTTAAGACTAACCCTTCTTTGCAACGCTTGCTCACTATAAGCTTCCATGGCTCTCAGCAGGCGTGTTATATCTCTTTTACTGGCAATACTTTCTGGTAGCTTAAGCTCCATGCCTTATATCCTGTATAATCGCTTGTTTATTTTCTTCTAGGTTACTAAATATGTAGTCGAGCTGATCGGTTAGATCGATTTCCCCGCCAATCGCATCGAGTATGTAATGATTAACTATTTGGCCCATGTTTGATTCGAACCTAGCGACTGCCAGCTCTTTTTCTTCGCTCAACTGCTCGCCAATTTGTTTTTGCATTACTTCACGTTGCTCTTCGATTACCGACTGTGTTTTTTGTATGGCCTCGATGGCCTGGTTTTTTGCGGTGCTGATAGACTCCTCGTAAGTTGCAAATTCTTCTCTAAGGACTTTCTTAATCTCCTCTTTCATAAAATCGTTGAGCTGAGAGGTTGTTAAGCGCAGATCTTGCTGTAAAAACATAGCATTTTCGTTAATAATGTTTTCAAAATGCAGCCGACCACGATTCTTTAACTCTTCACGAAATTCGTTATTAAATACCGAGGCTGCCGACACCGCGGACTCTGCTACGTAGTCTTCTTTGCTTTTTATGGCAGACGAACTAGAGTTTCTTCTACCTATATTTAGTGCAATCCAGACAAAGCCAGTGATTAAGGCCACCACTGTTGTTGCTATTGTTGCGTACCACCAAGAGTTCAAACTATGCCCACCATATAATTTATTTTATAACTTTAATACTAAGTATACCGCAAGCATTCCGCATATGAAAACTATCATGCTCATAATGACGACTTGCGTCAGGCCGGCTAGCACCGACTTTCTAGAAAGCGGATTACGACCAATTGCAACAATGCTGTTTCTTATGGCGCCATAAAGCAGCACCGCAGCCACCAATATAGTCAGCACAGCGACGGCAACGCCAGCATAAATCCTCGAACTGGCCACTTGCTTGCCGGCCACCTTTGAGGAAAGCTCTTTCAAAAATTCTGGCACACCGTCTGAATCTTTATAGTTTGGATTTGGTCTTAACCCTAGCTCAACTAAGACTTTTGATATTCCAATGTTGATTGTCGTACCGTCTGATTCTACCAGTGGTGCTGTAGACAAAATATTGGACGATTCAGAAAAATCTACAGATTCAAGAGCAGTACCCAACAAGTAGCTCTGCGCATCATCTGCACGCATAGCAACGCCCCGGGTGGGCGAAAGCGACACCGGATCTCCAGAACTTAGCGAGCCGTTTGCACTAGAAACCAGCACCTCGAATCGTCCACTAGAGACTACAAAAACCCCGCTACTATCATCGGTAATGGTAATTGGAGAGTCGTTGCTATTAATCACTACACCAAGCACATTGCTCTGCTCATCACTACTTGCCGAAACAACTTTATTGCTGTCTTCTCCGTCCAGCCTAACTACTGTTCCAGCCAATAGAATCTCGTCGGTTGCATAGCCCTGAGTTATTGAATTCGCGACACCGCGCCAGGGTTGCATGGGCGACAAAGCCAAAAACAAAAACATCAGTAACGCAATAAGATAAAATCCAGTGTTGCGGCGACGAGCATCCTTCATCGATAATTTTAAATGTTGAGTCATTAAAGGTAAGACCATTTTACGATTTATTCTTATGCTAATTCTAGCATAAGAATAAACAAAGATACCTGTTCGAACATGACACTATAGCCCAAATAAACAAAACGTGTTTTAGGGTATAGTTAGTTTGACGAGCGAAGCTTCGATACAATATGTTTTAATAGGTCAACTGTTCGGTCTATGTCGTCTACACTTGTAGATCTACCCAGGCTGAACCTTAATGTAGATGCTGCTTGTTCGTTGCTGTATCCCATTGCTTTTATGGCGACAGATGCCTCTTCGTTCCTAGCCGAACATGCAGCACCTGTAGAACACTGTATGCCATGCTCATCCAGCATCATGACCGCAGACTCTCCATCAATTCCCGCAAAAGATACGGCAACATTATTCACTAGTCGTTGTTTTGGGTGACCAATTAATTTGCTGTCGGGTATTTCTAGGCATCCAGCTATTAGTTTAATTGCCAAAGGCTTAAGTCTCCTAGACTCGGCCTTGGCCAAAGACTGTGACAATTCCAGTGCTGCAACTAGGCCGGCCATGGCAGCAATGTTTTCTGTGCCACTGCGGATTCCGCGTTCCTGGCCTCCCCCTTTAACCAGCGCGGTCAACGATGCCCCTCCACGACAATAGAGTAAGGCTATTTGCTTGGGTCCATACAATTTCGCAGCACCTATAGTCATTAAATCCACACCTAGCTTATCCACCTTAATATCTAAGTATTGTGCTGCTTGCACTGCATCGGTATGAAGCAGCAGCGGCAAATCATTTCCTTTTAATCTTCGTTCTTGTCGTACACTTGCGACTAATCTTGAAATATTCTTAAGGTTTTGAATCGTGCCAAACTCGTTGTTTGCATAAATAACAGATATCAAAGAAACATCATCTTCAACCAAGCTGGCAAGCCTCGACTCATCGACCAATCCATTTTTATCTACGGGAATAACCTTATGGGCGTGGCTTTGTGCAGCAGCGCTCACCGATGGATGCTCAATGGCAGATATCAATATTTTCGATCCCGGATAAGATGACCCTATCCCATACAACGCTAGGTTATTTGCCTCGGTAGAGCCGGGTACAAATATAACTTCGGCTGGCCTAGCACCAATTTGCCGTGCCGCAGCGTGCCTATATTCTGCCATCCTGGATCTGGCAGCTCTTCCAGATAAGTATATGGCCGACGGGTTCTCAAACTCATTTGCCATGCTGCTAGTCATGACCTTAAGCACCCGTTCATCCATAGGTGTTGCAGCCGCGTGATCAAGGTATATTTGTTTAATCATAAATTAATTATACAGCTTGTTCATATTAGCAAGGAAGCAATGCCTAACCACAGCGAAAGCGTACTGGAAGTACATGGAACGAGGATTAAGTATTGCTGACGC
>CALFBO010000091.1 GCA_937951635.1 Candidatus Saccharimonadia bacterium | reverse complement strand
ATGTAATCCATGCGTTGACACTTCTGCCAGTAGAGAAATGTCCGGCAAGATTCGGGCTTTTAAATGGGACATTCTCGCGTAGGGTAACAGTGTCTCCGTTATCAACTCCAAATTTATCGAATATACGTTCTCGCTCTGCCATTAATTGCCCGTATGCGCCACGCCAACTTGGTGCTGATGACTTATCAATAATTGAACCTGATAGCAAGACAAATCTATCTCCTCTAAATTGAGCCCTTGCGTATGTCTTTTTGGCCTTAATGTGCCAAATTGTATCCTCCTGATCCTTTTTTGAAGTAAAGATACTGAATCCAAGACTTTCAGCCACTAGAGCAGTGTCGTCAAGTATTCTCTGTAATGTATGTATCTTAAACTCGTGCACGTTATTTCGAGACGGGACAGTCTTATTCAAAACCTCCATGGCCGCAGATTCTTTTGCTTTTTCGACTGATAAACTTTCAAGATACTTTACGTCGCTTTTTTCAAGAGAGTTTGTATTTGATACTACTGCGATAACCATATCCCAAAAATCTTTTGATTGGTCGTGGTTCTTGACACGATTGTAAAAATTCTCACTCTCACCTATATACAGCTGGTTATCACCAGAATTAGTCAAAAGATAAAATGATGGCCAGTTAATTTCCTCTCTGGTCCTAACATCGTTAAGTTTCAATCGCGGTATGACAAACGCTTTTATTGAGCTTTCTGATAGCTCAATAATCCGCACACCTTCAATAGAGCCATCAAGTAGATATGTCTGTATGAGCCTGGGGGTATCCATATAAGGGGTATTATACCGCACGTACAGAGGTAGGCGAAGGCCCTTACTTTCCGTAGGTGCCTCAGTATACGAGCCGAACCAAACTATCAAGGTAGTATTCGCCCATAAGATGAGGCTGATTATTTTTCAAAGGTCATCTTAAGGGGAATCTCCAGCCTTGACAGCTTGGCCGTGCGGCTCCAAGCTCAACCTCCGTTACAAAAAGTAAAGGAGGAAGCATATGAAACTGCTCACTAAAGAAATTATCAACAAAGTACCAAAATTGTACGAAACAGAACATCTTGAACCAGAAGACAAGATGATATGGGCCAAGTTCTTTGCGCCGTGGAGTAATTGGACATGGTATCTCATCGAGTTTGATGGTGAAGATCGATGCTTTGGATTCGTGAAAGGTCATGATGCAGAGTTTGGGTACTTTTCACTCAAGGAACTTCAGGCGATTGAAGGGCCGTTCAAACTAAAAGTTGAGCGTGATATCCATTTCACGCCGACAGAGGTTGGCGATATGCCGAGGTGGTAGTCTCACGTCCTGGGCATGACGATAAGCTGCTCATAACCCTGTAGCAGTGTATAATTAGCTGCACGGACAAATTTATGAAATTTTCAGAAATAGCAACGAGACTAACTGGCTTCTCGACTCCGGTATTTGGAGTGTCTTGGCAGCCACCAAAGTCTGATGTAGCAGTAGCAAAAGCAGTCATAGCATATCTTGAGGACAGAAGGGCTTTATACAACCCATACCATGCGGAAATCACAGAACACGTTGTTCTATCTCTCATTGATACCCGTCGGGAACTAACTCAAATTTTAAAAGAAGACGGCATTTCAAGCGAGCTTGCAATACACGTAAGGGCAATCAGGTCTCTATGTCGGGAGTTCATCGATAGCCAGCAGCAAAGAGAAATGACAAGATACACTAGATCGGGCTTTGATGACTACCTCTTTAACCAGAATCTCGGCCAACTCCGTGCCCGGATGGGCTATCATGTGGCGGCTATTTGTGCTAGCTACGGCGTTGACATTGAGGGCGATCTAGCAACAATATTACCTCAATCAATTATTGAGACTGACTGATTATCCGCAAGCCTAAGTCTTCGCTGACTAGTGTCGACGACCCTCGGTGTGGCTAGCTACTCAGCACGCTAATACCAACAATACCAATAAACGTTAGTGCGATGCCAGGTACTTTTGTAGGCTTAATTTTTCTCTCAGGATGTAGTTGGCGAGAATAACGGTCAGTGCACCGTTTGCTCCTGTAATTGGCGATGCAATTGAAGCCGGTGCGTACGAGAAGCTCAGCCATAGGAATCCTGTACCTATTATGTTAAACAAGCCTCCTAGCAATGCATAGCGGTAATGTGAGAGCTTATTGATTGTTCCTGCAATTGCTTCCTTGACTGTATGTTTTTCAAGACGTAGATATGCCAATGCAACAGGTATCTGCACAAAACCGAGCATAAACAGCAAACTGAAATCTCCAGATCGATCTATGTAGCCCTTAGAGATGGTGTCGGAGAACCCAATTGCAACAGCAGCGAGAAAAGGCCAAACAATTTCCTTGCGAAGCCTCATCTCTTTTGGCTTAAACCTGTTGGGACTGACCGCCCAAATACTGCCGACAATAGCGCACACAACAAAAAAGAGCATCACAGGAGAAAGCACTTCATTATTAATAAACCTGGATAAAATAACAGTGTAGACAGGATAGCTTGCAACGATCGTAGCAGTGACAGCCAGCTCACCATGTGACAGCGCAAAGAATACGAAAGCTTCTGAGAGAATGGCTGAAATTACTGCATACATAAGTGCTTCCTGGAGGCCAAGACCAAAATTTACGCCCATAAATAGAGCAAGTGGCACCCATATAAGGAGACCAAAGACAGCATCAAAGAAAAATGATATCGAGGGCTTTAGCTCTTCATTACTTTTTCTCAGAAGCACTTGAAATACTGCGATAAAGAATGCACTTAGCAGTGCAAAAATGATGCCTGTCATGGGTTGATTATATCTTAGTTACTACTGGGTGGCGAAGGCTGCAGCTCAGTTTTCGCAGTCATAACAAAATCATCCTCATCTAAATATGCATCTTCCATCTTTTCCTCGGTATATGCATTCAGCTGCTTAGCTTCAGATTTTGTACGTGCAATAAACAGCACTTCAGGATATTTCTCCCATACCCAATCATTGTCATCATAGTGCTGAATGTATTGCCTGATGCGCTTCTTGGCTATGAATAGATGCTGATCTTTTGGGATAAGCTCAATAATAACGCGCTTTCCGTCTTCTGCATCTAGGACCTCAAGGCTCGGCTTTGCCTTAGGGTAGTTATCCGAGTCTTGTTGCAGCATATGCGTTTGTGTGTAAATTTCACAGCTATCTTTTAAGCTTTCTCGCAGCTTATTGTATGCGCTACAAATGGCAGCTTGATGATCGATAAAGCCGCTGCTTTTCTTGTGCTCATAGCGACGTGTTTGCAGAACGTCAACACTCAGCCCTTGTGCCTGATCTTTTAGTAGTATGATTGCTTTTGGGGTTAAAAAGTAACGAGCAGACTTGTTTTGTAGGCGATATGATTTGTGATGTTTTCTGCCTAAGTAGCCACGCTCAACTAGCTTGTTTAGAGCATGGTACGAGGCGTTTTGACTGATGCCTCTTAGCTTGGCTAGGTTATCTGATGTTAAGTATCTAAATGTGTAGGCTAGTTTTAATATGTCTACTTGTTTGCTATTCAGTTTTCGTTCTGATTTTTTCATGGTGGTGTGGTTGGTTGTGTGATTGATGGTTGGTTGGTGTTCTCCCGCCGTATACGAAGTATAAATAAAAGAAACACGAAAATGCAACATTAACAGATATGAGAATATTAAAAATCTATACTTTCGGAATTATATTTATAACAGGGGTAGAACATTGTGGATATTACCTTGAGCTATACTTATTTAGGTAGTAAACTATACATATATAGGTAGGTATATAGAGGGTAAAATGGGTCGCAGAAAAGGGTCAACAAACAAGCCAAAACACGAACCGGAGCTGACCATTGAAGAGCGCATAGAGATACTTGCCCAACTACTAATCGACACGGTTGAAGAGGAATTAAAGGAGCAAGAGCATGCTGCAAAAAGCCAATGTTAATGCCGTTGCCGCCATACGTGTTTCGACCACCAAGCAAGGCACTGATGGTGACTCGCCTGACGCACAACGCGAGCAAATTGAGCGGTTTGCTCAGAGCCGTGGCATCAAGATCAGACAGTATTTTGTTTTCCTGGAGTCTGCTAGCAAGGAACAGCAACCAATCCAGCAAGCCATAGATTATTGCAAAGACCCAAAGAACGGTATAAACCTATTTATAATCAAATCGATTGACCGTTTTACGCGTGGCGGTTCAGACACTTATAACCCGCTCAAAAAACAGCTAGAACAATCTGGCGTATCGCTTATAGACATATATGGCGTGATTAGCGATCAGAAAGTTAATACTCTTGACCATCTTGGCTTTGAGTACAACTGGAGCGTGTACTCGCCAACCAAAAAGTCCGAGATTCTTGAAGCTGAACGATCAAAAGACGAGCTACGCGACATTCTCAGCCGTGTAATCGGCGCAGAAATCCGCTATACACAGCTTGGCTATTGGATGCGCCAAACCCCATACGGATACACGAGCGAAAAAATTGACACGCAACACGGCAAGCGCACCATACTTAAGCCCCATCCATACGAATCGGTCTATATAGAGCAGATGTGCAAACTGAGCGCCGCGAACTATCTAACTGACCAGCAAATTGTCGATACGCTAAACGAGCAAGGCTATAAAAGCCGTGTTCGTAATGTGCGTAGTAAACAAGACCCCACCAAGGTCGTTAGGCAAATTGGCGGCAAGCAGCTGACCGTCAAAGCAATGCATAAGATGCTCAGAAATCCCATCTATGCAGGTATAAACGTCGAAAAGTGGACGGATAATAAGCCTGTTAAAAGTGCGTTTGACGGGCTGGTGAGCATTGCGTTATTCAATAAAGCCAACCGCGGTAAAAAGATCATTGATGTAGATGATCAGGGCGATTACGTCATTACTAAGGCAGAAGCGCCACAGAACGTCTTGAACCGAGGCACAAAGACCCCGGATTTTGCCTTTCGGCGATTTGTACTGTGCCCTGAGTGCGAGCGGCCGCTACTCGGTAGCGCGTCTCGTGGACGTAACGGTAAATACTATCCTGCCTACCATTGCAGCAATCATGGTCATTACTACCGCGTTAATAAAGACGAGCTTGAGCAGAGCGTTGACGCATATATAAAGCATTTTGTAGTACCGCAAGAGCGAGTTGACGACGTTATGGCGTTGGTACGCAAACTATACGAACAGCACCGAGAGAGGGCTTTGGAGCAGATGCAGAGTGTTGATGAGCGTCTTGATGCGCTCAATGCTGAAGCAGATATGGTGCTTAACAAACTAAAGGTCCTAGATAACCCAACCGCGCTTAAGTATCTGCAAACAGATCTTGAGCGTATCGAGAAGCAAATAAAAGCCCTAGAGGCACAGAAAGGAGAACGGCGACACCGACGAAGATGAAAAAATGGAGCGTACGCTAACCCGCATCAAATATTTCCTGGAAAACCTTGATGAACTGTTACTAAAACAGGGGTCACAGGTCAAAAAGGCATTGTTTTTCAAGGCACTTTTCAAGAAACTTCCAACCTATGAACAAATAAAAACTGGAAACACAAAAACACCCCAGCTAACTGGGGTGAATTCGTTGATTGCGCTGCTACCAGCTGAAAAATCACTCGTGGTGACCCATGTTGACCAGAACTGGAACTCTATAGAAAGGGGGTTGCAGCAAATTGATCGTGCAGTCGAAGAGGTATGAGCTTACTAAATTGGTATACTAAATAAGGAGAAAATATATGAGCCGAAGATACAAACGAAAATCTAAAGATAGCGACACGCTTGGTGACATAGCAGGTATTCTAGTACTTTTAGGTCTCGCCGTTGGATTCACCAAAATACGAGAGATTAACGAGAATAGCCCCCACCTTATGCCTTTCGTAATTGCAGGTGCAGTCCTTCTCGTAGGCTTGGTGATTGGTCTGGCAATACGTAAATATATACGTGACATAAAAGTACGAAGAGCGTTTACGATGTCTGACATAGACTCGATGGATGGTGTGGCATTCGAATACTACCTGGCAGATCTACTACGAGACCGAGGTTATACAAATGTTAAAGTAACTGAAAAATTCGATCTTGGTGTAGACATTATTGCCGAAAGAGACGGCATTACCTGGGGTATTCAAGCCAAACGGTACAAAAGCATGGTTAAGGTAGAGGCTGTGCGCCAAGCTTACACCGCCCTAGCCCATTACAAATGCGACCGTGCCATGGTGGT
>CALFBO010000090.1 GCA_937951635.1 Candidatus Saccharimonadia bacterium | reverse complement strand
CCTCAGGGCTGCCCTCTCCGATGACTCCACTATCTACCGAATGCCAAAATGTCTCTAGACCCTGGATTTCTTGGGTACTAGGTTGGGTTATCGAAGTCGGCCCCATAAAAATCGAACACAGGAAAAACAAGAGAAGCCCCGCATACATGGATATCATTGCTGCAGCGCCCACCGTTAGATCCCTTACCCAGCCCCACAACAACATAAGTTTACTCTTTAAGAACATTCAAGTCCTCCTGTAGGTAGTCCAGTAATTTGAAAGAACAGTATTAAGCTTGATTCAATTATATAGCACCATAAAAAACAAAACAAGCAATAGAATCGACTGCAACCGCTCACTACGTTCGCTATTAAGGAGGAGGTGACTCCCCCTAGACTCTTAAGCTTATGCTTAGTGATCTTCCTCCCAGCCTTCGGCAGATGGGACGCCAACCCTTAAGAGCATAGCTCTAGAGGGTGTCGGGATCTCTCTTTTATTGGTTGTTTGGGTAGTGAGAGGCTACAATCGACCACAACCAATAGTAGTTATAGCCAAAGAAACATGTTTACTTATAAGCACGACCCACAGTAAAACCAAGTTGCCAATAATCATCCAGGGAATTCTTGGCCCTTGTTAGAAAAATTAAGCACGAATACAACTATAATTAAGTGAGAATATGGAGCTTATTGGAAAAATAATGAAATACGTATCGCGGGAATTAAACCAATCGAAATAAAAACCATAGTTTTAGATCTTAATGGCACGATTTCTGTAGGTGGTCAGCTTTGATATTGCTCTACTCACAGGCAACACCAGAGGAGATACTGATCGTATCGCAAAAGAACTTAGTATATCATGGCGACTTGCTCAAAATTCTGCAGACAAAAAGGCATGCGTAACCGAACTTGGGGCTGACACCTGCGCATCGATAGGTAACGGATTTATCGACTGTCAAATGATGGAGGCGGTTGCTTTAAGTATTGTTACCCTGCAAGCCGAGGGGAGGGAGTGCATACAAAAACCATGTTAGCCTCCGATTTGGTCGTACCGACAATTAATGATGCCCTAGATCTTTTCCTAGACACACATTTCGTACTTGGCTTCCAGGGTCAGAAGCACCCAGGGGATGTGCAGCTGTCATTTTCTCTGGTGGAAGCTATGCCTTAGTATTGTTGACATTAGAAAAATGGCAGATGTACTTTCACTGGTGTTTCTGAGGTCGGAATCGCAAGTGCGAAATGTGTGCTAGACAGCAAGCGGCTAGTCGCTTCATTAAGAGCCTAGAAAACTTCCATTCCAAGCAGCAACATAATCACTGCCAGCTTAAACACATACAAGCCAAAAATATATACGACTGGGCTGCCCGCTAGCTTTACTCGCGGAAGGTCTAATCTGTTAAGGTTGGTGAAAACGACTTAAAAAGTGGTATAATGAGGCATGAAGAAACCAGTCTTTATCGCTCACCGAGCCAGCTGGAAGCCAGGAAGAAGGGAGAACACCCAAGCAGCCATAGAACGAGCTGCAAATTCTGGACGCTTTGCATACATAGAAATCGATGTTCGAAGAACCCGAAGTAGTGATGACGGCACACAAACCCCAATAGTAATTCACGACGAAACGCTGGACAGACTATACAAACAATACAAAATACCAAAATCAAAACAACACCGCATTGGTCAAAATGTTAGAGGGTTGAGTATCGATATAATTCGCAGCGAGGAAATTGAAGTACTCACTTTGGCCGACGCATTACGGAGTCTCAATGGCCACCCTGTAAATATCGAACTTAAAGACCCAGACTGTCTAGATGCAACCTTGGAAATTATTAACGACGTTATTGCCAAGTACCCACAGTGGTCGCACGAAAAGATTGTTGTATCGTCATTTGATTGGGATATGTTAAAAGAGATAAAGCAGCGCGAACCCAATCTTGGGCTGGCCATGGCTTTTGAGCCCAAGCACCTACTTAGCAACTTTGGCAGAACCTATAATTCTTTGGGCTGCAGGTGGATAGGTTTTAGCAAATGGCTTATTGCCATAATGGGCCCATGGGCAAAAATGGCAGGCGTGCCAAACCGGTATTGTTTTACACTAAATTCAAAAATAGGCATAAATATTGCTAGAAAGTTTGCCGTAAACGGAATCTTCACAGACGTAGTAACTATGCCAGAGCAATTCGGCGACTAACTATAGCCCCCTAAAAAAACGTGTCTATATGTGCAATAGATGGCATATGTTTAATGAACTGTAAGATTTGCTCAAAAATGTTTGTTTTGTTTTTAGAGGAACGTGGAGCATGTCACTAAGCCTACTTCGCCCGGTGCTTGTTTTCTAGATACATCCTTAATTTAAGGGCAGCCGTAGCGCCTTCGCCAACTGCACTAGCGATTTGCATGGTCGCGCCGCTTCGTACATCTCCAGATGCAAAGACCCCTGGTATTGTCGTTTGTAAATTACTGTCAGTTTTTATGAAGCCGTAATCGTCTAACTCAATTTTTGAATTCTTAATAAAGTCGGTGTTTGGCTTTAAGCCAACAAATACAAAAACACCGTCGGCAGCAAACTCCTTGGTTTTATCGGTCTCTAAATGTGTCGCCACCACCCGAGCAACCTTGTTGTCTTCGCCAACTATCTCGGACACCTGCCAACCCATTTCGACAGTAATAGCGTCATGATTCTCGACTTCTTCTACCAGTACATCACTGGCCCGCCACTCACTACGTACCAATACGGTTATATCGTTTGAAAACCTAGTCAAAAATAAGGATTCTTGTGCTGCAGAGTTACCACCACCTACAACAATTATCTTTTTGTCTTTATAGAATGCACCGTCACATGTAGCGCAGTAATGAACGCCTCGGCCGTAAAACTCTTTCTCGCCTGGAACAGACAGCTTTTTATAGTCGCTGCCAGTCGCCAATAAAACTGCCTCGGCAGAATAATCTCCGTCTGTAGTCTTAACCAGTATGTCTTCGCCAATTTTTTCGATAGATTTTACTTCACCAAGCTCGATCTTTGCCCCAAAGCGCTCCGCCTGCTTTTGCAGCTGATCGGCTAATTCTAAACCGGCAATTCCCTCGGCAAAACCAGGGTAGTTATCTATCTTGTCGGTTATGGCCGCCAGACCTCCTATGACCCCTTTTTCTACCAGTACTGTCTCTATGTGCTCCCTGGTTGTGTACACAGATGCCGCCAAGGCACTTGGGCCTGCTCCCACCATCAAAACAGTTGTCTTCTTCATGTTATTGCTGTCTTCCATTGACTAACTCCTTTACGAGTGGACCTGGTGGGTTTTGATACACCTCGCCGTTAATTACTAAAGTAGGGATAAGATATCTGCCACCACTAGCCTCTAGCATCGATTGCTGATTGGCTTCGACATCCACATCTAAATATTCATAGGTAATATCATTTGAATCAAGATATTTCTGCAACTGATGACAATAGGCACACCATTTGGCACTGTAAAAAATTACAGGCGTTTTATCGGAGGCGTGATTACCATTCTTGCTCATACCAATACTGCAGACAATTGAGGTGCGCTATAGCCAACCGACACTTTCTGCTTGCCATCTGCATCTGTAACCACGGTCACAGGCACACGTGACTGGCCTGTTAAATTCTGAATCGACTGCAGCGCTCGTGGGTTTGATTCTATGTTTACTTCCTGATACGAGTTACCTTTGTAGTCGAGAAACTTTTTCACCATCACACAAGAACTGCAGTCGTTTGACGTATAAACCGTAATTTGCTTATTCATTTTGCCTCTTTGTTTTAAATATCTACCCAACAATTTTATACATATAGCGAAGTCAAATCAATAGACACGCTATATTAAGTGTTGTTATTTTTCAATTCTTACAAGTTCAACCGTAAATACCAAATCTTGGTCTGGTCCAATCGAAGGAGGTCTGCCTGAAGGCCCATAACCCATGTCGCTAGGTATGACCAAGCGTCTGGTTCCGCCCTCTTTCATGCCAGGTATGCCCTGTTGCCAACCCTGGACAACTCCAAGCAGAGAGAACCTTGCTGGGTCACCTCTCAAGAACGAACTGTCAAAAACATCGCCTGTTGCTGCCAGGGAGCCATGATAATGGGCAACGATACAATCACCAGCGGCAACTTCTGCGCCCGTCCCCACAACAATATCCTCTATCCCAAGCTCGGTAGC
>CALFBO010000089.1 GCA_937951635.1 Candidatus Saccharimonadia bacterium | reverse complement strand
CAGACCCTCCGTTTGACGCATTGAATTGGGATACGATTTCTGCAGTAGCTGATGCCGTAGCGCCTGGTGGCACATTAGTAGTTTCACTTTCTAGCAGGCAGGATATAGAAAAGGTTGAGGGTATGCTTTTAACCGATAGTCGTATGTATGGCGATCAAACATTGGCATATTTTTCTCCTATAGTTTGAGCTCCAAATAGCTGATCGCAAGCTTTGCACTTAAGAGCGACTCCCCAGGAAATACTTAAAATAGCACTACTAGTCCTTCTGAACATTTCTTGCAACGGAGACCAGGTGCGCAACTTGCGCTAAAGTGAGTGTAAAATTTGCTAGAATTTGCTAGAATAACCTTCGTTACCTTTTAAATTATCCATTTCTATTTCTTAAACTAGTTTTAAGAATTTATGCCGGAGTGGTGGAATTGGTAGACACGCTAGTCTTAGGAACTAGTGCCGCAAGGCGTGAAGGTTCAAGTCCTTTCTCCGGCACCAATAAAAATGGCCCCAACGGGGCTTTTTTTATTGGTGCGTTAAATAAGGCAACTTTTAACCGCATGGGTTGACGCAGCGGATGTAGTTGCCCGGCGCTGTTTGTATGAGTTTGCTCCTGGTGAAGTGCTAATCTTCGGGTCAGGCGTAAATGTATATCTATCAATATCGGCATTTTGCAAATATGGATCAGGTAAGACTGCGGTGTACCTGCTGAGTTAAAGCGCTCATACTCAAAACCAAAGTCCTTCGGTCCTTGCCTGTTCGCAGCAAAGAGTGCGCCACTATTTGCATTGACAATATCTATATAAGCTGACATACTATAGAAGTTAACTGCAAACCAGCAGTTGGCGTAACTCGCACCCTACATTTTTAAAGGATGGTGACTTAGTGTCACGAACGTATGCACATCGTCCCACCAAGGTCACGAGGACACTTGAAGGCAAAGTTGACCATGATCACGAGGATGGTTGTTGTGATTACGGCGCTGTGCGGTTGACGCGCAAGGAACGCACCAGGATACTGAAATCGTACCGCCCTAGGACTGGTGCTTGCAGCTTCACGCACCCAGATCTGGAGCGTTTGCTTCCCGCGCCAAGCCGCATCGATCTAAGGAGAAATGTCAAACAATGGAGCAGATCTACCCGAGGCGGTTGTAGGCGAAGCCTCAGAGACATGGCGCAGCAAATCAATGCGGGAGTTGATCCAGACACCTTGGCGGAGCCCGAACCTCTTCTACCGCGAAGATATGTCAGGGAGTAGGCCGCCTAGCAGCCTCGGCCGCTTCGTCCACACAAATGCCCGATACCACAAGTATCTGGCAGAGTGTGGCGAAGCGGCTATTTGTTTACAAAATTTTACAACAGTGTGATATAATATATTTTATGAAACTGCAAACGCAGCCCTACAAAGGTAGTCGCGATTTTTATCCTATAGACAAAAGGTTGCGCGACTATATATTTAAAAATTGGATTACAGTAGCCGAGCGATATGGCTATGAAAGCTATGACGCGCCGATTATTGAGCCTACAGAGCTATACCGTGCAAAAAGTGGCGACGAGCTAGTCGGTAAAGAAATGTATAGCTTTACCGACCGAGCCGGCAGAGATGTTAGTATTCGGCCAGAAATGACACCTTCAGTAGCTAGAATGATAGCCGCCAGGCGCCAAGAGATACCATTCCCGGCTAGGTGGTATTCAATACCCAACCTTTGGCGGTACCAGCGACCACAGCGAGGCCGCTTGCGTGAGCACTGGCAGTTAAACTTAGATATCTTTGGCGTAAAGACTATAGACGCCGAATTAGAGCTAATTTTGCTAGTAAACGACATAATGCGATCTTTTGGTGCCAATCAAAAAATGTACGACATTCGCATTAATAGCCGCAAGCTTACAGCGCTCATCATGGCCGAGTATTTAGAGCTCGATTCGGTGCAATCCCACTTAATGATCAAGCTCCTAGACAGAATGAGAAAGCTTTCAAAAGATGTGTTCGAATCTGAAGCTGCAGCAATTTTTGATGAAACCAACAAAAAACAAGGTATATCCCGGCTGAAGAAGCTTACCAGTGCTCGCTCGATGGGAGACCTTCCCGAGGGCCTACTTTCTTCACCTCCAATAAAACAAATCCAGCTACTGTTCACTCACCTTAAAGAAAATCATGTCAATAATGCTCATTTTGACTTCTCGCTTGTAAGAGGGCTAGATTACTACACAGATATCGTGTTCGAGGTGTTTGACTTACACCCCGAGAACAACCGCTCGATGTTTGGGGGTGGCCGCTATGACTCTTTGGTTGGAATGTTTGGTGTAGAATCAATACCGACAGTTGGTTTTGGTATGGGGGACGTCACTGTACTTAACTTTATAGAGAGCCATGGCTTGTTGCCCGAGTTGTATTCACCAACAGATATTTACGTGATAAGTGTTGGCGATGTTCTTAGACAGTCACAGGGTATAGCTGGTATATTGAGAGAAGAAGGCGTCAACGTTGCAGTAGACATTAGTGGAAGAAAGCTAGAAAAACAAATCCAAACCGCCGTTAAAAATAATATTCCCTATGCGCTTTTTGTGGGCGACAAGGAGTTGAGCGAAGAGCGCTTCACTCTTAAGCATTTGCCTTCAGAGACTAGCCACAAGATGTCATTGGCAAGAGTTGTGTCAACTGTTAGTGATTACAGAAACCCATCAAATTAGAACGAAAAGGTAGAAAATGAAAGTCGATATAACCAATAAATCTAGTGTTGAAATTGAGTTAAGTATTGCTGCAGACAGTGCCGATCTTGCAGTTGCTGCTCAAAAGGTCAGTGTAGATTTGCAAAAAGAAGTTAGCGCACCAGGTTTTCGTAAAGGGAAAATGCCGCTAAATTTGGTACGTGAGCATACAGATAGTAACTATTTTGACTCAAAAGTTGCAGATGCTGCAGTTAGCTCTCTCTTGGCCCAAGCATGTAAAGATAACGATTTAAGACCTGTCGTCAGCCCCAGGGTTTCTCTTGGTAAATATGTGCCGGATTCGGTATTGGAGTTTAAGGCAGAGATCGAAGTTGTCCCAACAATAAACTTGCCAAAGTTCGATAGCCTAAAAAAGCTTAAAGTCTCTAGCGAAGTGTCCTACAAAGAAGTAGACAAGGTCCTCGCTAAGCTTTCTAGAGATAAGGCTGCCAGAAAAAAATCTAGCGAGCCATTAGTAGACGGCGACGAGGCAATTATAGATTTTTCGGCAAAAGATAAAGATGGTGCGAATGTAGACGGTGCATCTGGTTCGGACTTTTCTATAGTGCTTGGCTCCAAAGATCTAATTCCAGGCTTTGAGAAGCAGCTAGTTGGCCTAAAAACAGCAGACAAGAAAGATTTTAAGCTTGTCTTCCCGACAGATTACCCGCACCCGCATCTTGCAGGTTCCGAGGCCGTCTTCTCTGTGGTCGTGAATCAGACGAATAAATTGGTGTTACCAAAAATTGATGATACTTTTGCCAAGAGTATTGGTGATTTTGCAGACGTTGCTTCCTTAAAAAAAGACATCAAAACCCAGTTGCAACAGCAACGAGAAGCTACAAATAGTAATTTAGTAAAGCAAGATATAGTCACTAAGTACGTTTCTCAAGTAGAAACTATGGTTCCTCCAACACTTGTAAGTCAAGAGGCCGATCAGCTTTTTGCCGAACAAAAGCAAAAGCTTATGGAGTCGGGGCAAACCATGGAAACATTCTTAAAGACGGCTCAAAAAAACGAGCTAGAGTATAAAAAAGAGGTTTTAGAACCTCAGGCCAGTAGTAATATTACTACTGGAATGGTTTTGTCTGAGCTTGCATCCAAGAATGAAATAAATGTCGACGATACAGAGTTGCGTAAATTTATTGAGTCACAGAGCCCGGATCTACCTGCAGAACGTGTTGACGAGTTTTTACTTGATCCAAATATTCGTCAGCAAGTAGCTTCACGATTGTTGAGTGAAAAAACAGTTGAATTTTTAGTATCCAAAGCCAAGTAGTCTGCAGCAACCTCCTAGCAGATTTAGCGCCATTCATACATCCCGGGGCTAAATATTTAGCACTCTTGTATGCCGAGTGCTATTTGTACTATAATTAGACCATGACACCAAACAATTTTACTAATTCGATCACGACTCCACCAAGCTCTGTGTTAATTCCTACTGTTATAGAGCAGACTCATATGGGCGAAAGAGCCTACGATATATATTCGAGGCTACTTAAGGAGCGTATAATTTTTTTGGGAACCGAAGTTAACTCCCATAGCGCAAACGTAATTATTGCTCAGTTGCTGCATCTTGCTCACGAAGACCCCAAAAAAGATATCTACATGTACATAAATAGCCCTGGCGGCGAAATCTATAGTGGCATGGCGATTTACGACACAATGCAATATGTCCAGCCAGACGTCTCTACTATCGCAGTTGGGCTTGCCGCTAGTATGGGGGCCGTACTTCTAGCCGGGGGCGCAAAAGGCAAGCGCATATCATTGCCGCACTCCAAGATAATGATTCATCAGCCGTCGGCAGGATACCGAGGTACAGCAAGCGACATGGAGATTGATTTAGAAGAAACCTTGCTTTTAAAGAAGCAACTCGAGCAGTTAATGGCCACCTTTACAGGGCAGCCAGTAGCCAAAATCAACAAGGACATGGATAGAGATAACTATATGACCGCCAAAGCTGCAAAAAAGTACGGAATAGTCGACCAGGTTGTAGTGAGTCTCTAGTCCAGACTTTGTGAAGTCTTTATTCTTGGCCAAAAAATAACGAGGATTAATAAAACTATTGACACGCACGCTTGCATTGTGCACACTCTGTAACTAAGAAGTAGATTAAGATCGGCTTATTTATTGCTCTTTTTTAGAGCTTAATAATTACTGTCGACTTAGATTCCTTCATTAATTATTATTGGCCGAACTAATTAATGGACCAGGTACAGGTTAGAAACGAGGGCGTTTGAAGACGCCTGTCCAATCTAGTCTGCCTGGCAACTATTGAGGAGCAGCACTAAACATGCCCAAAACCACACCAACAACAAGCGCAAGCACGCGTCGATCCTTTACAGAACTAAAAGAAATAAAAGAGCTTCCTAACTTAATTGAGCATCAGTTAAAATCGTTTGACTGGTTTGTTAGAGAGGGTCTTGGTGAGATCTTCGAAGAAGTAAATCCAATCGAAGATTACACAGGTACAAAATTAGAACTTCGTTTTAAAGGATATCAGTTTGAACCAACCAAGCTAACTGAAGCTGCAGCTCGCGAAAATAACGTTAGCTACGAGGCTCCACTTAAAGCTACTGTAGAACTTACAAATAAAGTTACCGGAGAGATTAAAGAGCAGGAAATATACCTCGGCGATTATCCATGGATGACCGATAGAGGTACTTTTGTAATTAATGGTGCAGAACGTGTGGTGGTTTCCCAGCTTATACGCTCATCGGGTGTTTATTTCACATCTACCGGCAAGGGTGATTTGCTTAAGTACGGCGCAAAGCTCATACCGGGCAGGGGAGCGTGGCTAGAATTCGAAACGGCAAAAAATGGCACCTTGTATGTCAAGATTGATCGTCGTCGAAAAATTCCAGCAACAACACTACTAAGAGCGCTAGGTGTTACTACGGATGCTCAAATTAAAGACGCTTTCAAACATGTAGATTTGGGCGAACTTAGCTACGTAGACGCAACAATTGAAAAAGACCCAACCAAGACACAAAGCGATGCATTGATAGATGTATATCGAAGGCTTCGTCCCGGAGATTTGGCAACTGTAGATAACGCCAAGTCATTACTCGAGAATATGTTCTTCAACTATAAACGATTCGATTTTTCAAGAGTTGGTCGTTACAAAATCAACAAGCGTCTTGATTTAGATGTGCCCAATGACACAAAGCATAGAGTTATGCGTATTGAAGATTTGATTGCCATAATTGCCGAGATAATTCGCCTAAATAATACACGTGAACCTGCAGACGACATTGACTCTCTGGCGAATAGACGCGTAAAACTGGTTGGTGAATTGGTTCAACGTCAGTTCAGGATCGGTCTACTGCGCATGGAGCGTAATGCCAAAGATCGAATGTCAATGTCCGAGATAGAGACTGTTACCCCTGGCCAACTTATAAATGCAAGGCCAATAGTTGCTGCTGTTCGAGAGTTTTTTGCAAGTTCACAGCTATCACAGTTCATGGATCAAATTAACCCACTATCAGAGTTGGCTCACAAAAGAAGGCTGAGCTCTATGGGCCCCGGTGGCTTAAGCCGCGAGCGCGCAGGTTTTGAAGTTAGAGATGCTCACGCAACTCACTACGGCCGCATGTGTACAGTGGAGACTCCCGAGGGGGCAAACATTGGTCTTGTTTTAAACATGGCGAGTCACGCACGTATCAACGATTACGGTTTTGTAGAGACTCCTTATCGCAAGGTTATTAATGCCGTTAGTGCAAAAAATGCTCCAGGACACGTAGCCGTCTATGATCTAGAGGATGACAAGGGCAGCGTTATTGTTGGCGCCGGTAAAGAAATAACCAAAGAGCATGCTTCAAAGCTAGCCAAAGTGGATCGCAAAACATTCCCCGTAAAAGCTCGAGTGACCGAAGAGATAGTTTATCTTGATGCTGCCGACGAAGAATCGGCCGTAATTGCTGGTGCAGGCAACAAGGTCGATGATAACAATTATTTTGTAGAAGAGCGTGTAGCGGCCAGGAACCGGTTAGTCCCTGGAGAGGTCGATTCAAATGAAATCACCCACATTGACGCGTCTCGTATGCAGATCGTTGGTAGTTCTGCCGCTTTAATACCATTTATTGAAAAGAATTACGTCTACCGTTCATTGATGGGTGCTAACCAGCAAAGACAAGCTGTTCCCTTGATAAGTCCTGAATCGCCTTTAGTGGGTACAGGGATGGAAGGAGTAGCAGCCCGTAACTCTGGCCAGTTGATAGTGGCTCAAGAAGATGGCGTTGTCACCAAGGCAGAAGGTTCTGAAATTGTCGTAGACTATAAAACCAAAGGCAAAAAAACCTACAATCCACTACATTTTGTGCGGAGTAACGAAGGTTCTTCTATAAACCAAAAAGTTGCAGTTAATGTAGGAGACAAGCTCAAAAAAGGCGATGTAATTATCGAAGGCATGTCCGTACAACAAGGAGAGCTGGCACTTGGTAAGGATGTGCGTGTTGCGTTCATGCCATGGGGCGGATACAACTTTGAAGACGCCATAGTCATATCTGAGCGCTTGGTCAAGGACGACGTACTGACTTCTGTTCATATCGTTGATTACATGACCGAGGTTCGTGAAACCAAACTTGGTCCAGAGCTAGTAACTCGAGATATCCCAAACGTTTCAGAAGAATCCCTGCGACACCTCGACGACGAAGGAATAGTTAGAGTCGGTGCTGAAGTTCACCCTGGAGACATCCTTGTTGGTAAAATTACACCAAAAGGCGAGCAAGAGCTTTCTAGTGAAGAGCGCCTATTGCGAGCAATATTTGGCGAGAAGGCCAAGGATGTTCGCGACACTTCACAGCGCATGAGTAACGGAAAGCACGGTAAAGTAGTTGGCGTAAAGGTCTTTTCAAAAGAAAATGGCCACGAACTAAAAGCCGGCGTTATTATGCAAATTCAGATTTTTGTCGCACAGATGAGAAAGATATCTATTGGGGACAAATTGGGCGGTCGTCACGGTAACAAGGGTGTTATTGCGAGGATACTTCCAGAAGCAGATATGCCATTCACTGAAGACGGCGAGCCGGTAGATGTGCTGTTAAATCCTATGGGTGTGCCATCTCGTATGAACATAGGCCAGCTGTTTGAAACTCACCTAGGCATGGCTGCTAGCAAACTTGGATTCAAGGTTGCATCACCGTCGTTCGAAGGTGTTGAAACTACCAAGATCAAGGAATTGCTCAAAGAAGCTGGCTTGCCAGAGGATGGCAAGCAGCAGCTTTACGATGGAAGAACAGGTGAAGCTTTTGCCGAGCGCACTACTGTTGGCTACATGTATGTGATTAAGCTAAATCACATGATTGCAGACAAGATCCATGCCCGCTCAACCGGACCGTACACAATGGTCACGCAGCAACCTTTGGGGGGTAAGGCACAAAACGGCGGTCAGCGATTTGGAGAGATGGAAGTTTGGGCGCTGGAAGCTTACGGTGCTGCAAATACCCTGCAGGAGATGCTTACAATAAAATCAGACGATGTTTTTGGTAGATCCAAGGCTTACGAGTCGATAATAAAAGGCGACAATATAGTTGGGCCAAAGGTGCCAGAGTCATTCAACGTTCTTGTAAAAGAGTTGCAAGGTCTTGGCTTAAAGGTGGATCTTGTGGACAGCAAAGAAAATAAAGAATTCGATGCCGAAGAGTTGCTCAAGCGCAATGTCGAGGAAGTTGCAAACAACAAAGCTAGTGTAGAGGTTCCCGACACTGCCGAATCAGGCGTAGACGTGACCGAAGATGCAGCAGCAGATGAATTCGAGGTTTTGGAGGGTGAGGCTGCCATAGCCAAGACTCCGGATAACGACGAAAAAGTAGATGACACTCAAGACGATGAGGAGACTAAATAATGAATAAGCACAATTACGGCACAGATATCGCAGACTTTGATGGCGTTAGGCTGAGTATTGCATCAGACAAAGATGTTCTTGATTGGTCGCACGGCGAAGTAACAAAGCCCGAAACTATTAACTATCGAACTCAAAAGCCAGAGCGAGATGGCCTATTTTGCGAAAAGATTTTTGGGCCAGCCAAAGACCTGAATCCACACGATGCAAAATATAAGGGCATGCGTTCAAGAGAGATGGCAGTAGATAAAAAAGGCGAAATTGTTACTCGCTCTATAGTAAGACGCGAACGCATGGGACACATTCAACTTGCTGCGCCCGTTGCGCATATCTGGTTTTTGCGCGGAGCTCCTAGCGCCATAGGCCTTATACTGGGCCTAACTGTAAAAAATCTAGAGAAGATAGTTTACTTTGCTTCATTTGTTGTCATGGAAGTAGACGGCGAAGCGCGCGACCAAATGCTTGCAGATGCCGAAGCTAAGCTCGAGGCCGATAAGGCAGCCATTAGGGTAAAATTTGAAGAAATGGCTAAAGCAGAAGACGCAAATGTTAAAGCCCTTGCTGAACAGCAAACCAAAGAGCTTGAAGAGCTTGAAGAAGAGTATGCCGAAGTTAAAGAGCAGCTAACAGGGCTCGTAAAGTACAAACTACTCAACGAACCAGAGTATCGTTACCTAACTGCAGAAATGCGTAAGCTCATAAAAGTTGGCATGGGTGGAGGAGCGCTTAAAGAACTTCTTGAAGAGATTGTGCTTGATGATTTGATTACCGAATTAAGCGAAGAAGCAGACAGCACTAAAGGTCAGCGCAAGAAGAAGCTTCTTAAGCGCCTTAAGTTAATCGAGGGCATGCAATCTGCAGGCATAGAGCCTGGCTCACTTATGCTCAGTGTTCTACCGGTAATACCTCCGGACTTGAGACCAATGGTTCAGCTTACAGGCGGCAGATTCGCAACTAGCGACTTGAATGACCTCTACAGAAGAGTCATTAACCGAAACAACCGACTCAAGAAACTCATAGAACTTAACGCCCCCGAGGTAATACGTCGAAACGAGCAAAGAATGCTCCAGGAAGCTGTCGATGCTCTAATCGATAACAATAACGCGCGAAGTGGTCGTGCGGTTAGCTCAACCGGCGGTAGGCGCAAGCTCAAGTCTCTTAGCGACATGCTAAAGGGTAAACAGGGTAGATTTAGGCAAAACTTACTAGGTAAGCGTGTCGATTATTCCGGCCGCTCCGTGATTGTTGCAGGACCAGAATTGAATATCACGCAATGTGGACTTCCTAAAATGATGGCGCTGGAGCTGTTCAAGCCGTTTGTAATCGGTCGCTTGATAGAAAAGGATTTTGCCCACAATATCAAATCTGCAACCAGAATGATCGAAGCTGGCGAGAATGCAGTTTGGGATGCTCTTGACGAGATTATCGAAGGAAAGTACGTTCTCTTGAACCGTGCACCAACCCTCCACCGTTTAGGTATTCAGGCATTCATGCCCAAGCTTATTGAAGGTAAAGCGATTCAGCTACATCCACTAGTATGTAAGGGCTTCAATGCCGACTTCGATGGTGACCAAATGGCAGTTCACTTACCTCTTTCGAAAGCTGCACAGCTGGAAGCAAAAGAGATAATGGCCGCTAACAAGAATTTGCTAAAACCGGCCGACGGTAGCCCAATACTGCACATTGAGCAAGACATAGTTTTGGGTTGCTACTACTTAACCTATGAGCGACCAGGACAAACCAAAGATTCTGTTGTTCGCTTTAGTTCACTCGATGAGGCTATAAAAGCCTATGACGCCGGAAAGGTGACACTGCAATCGTTCATCTCAACCATCATAAAAGGCGAACAGCGTACCTCTACACTTGGACGTGCGTTGTTCAATGAAATACTGCCAGATGACTTTAAGTTCCAAGACAAAGCAATGACCAAAAAGGCTCTTTCGAACGTCATGGCACAGATATTCCAAAAATACGGACAAGATGAAACGGCTTTGATCGCTGACGAACTCAAGGACTTAGGGTTCATATATGCAACCAAATCGGGCCTCTCGACTGGTATGGATGACTTTTCAGATCTTGAAAACTTAGAAACCATACTCGGTGGCGGGGAAACCAAAGCTGCAGAAATCGGGACGCAATATGACCAAGGGTTGATAACCAACGATGAGCGTTACAGGCTGACGGTCGAAAACTGGATGGATATAGATACTAAGGTGTTGGCTGCGCTTGATGCACAGTTCTCACAAGAAGATTCAGCCACGTCGGTGACCATAAACTCTGGCGCTCGCGCAAATATTGGCGTAGTCAAGCAGATTACTGGGTCAATGGGGGTTGTTGTTGACGCTGTAGGTAGAGCTATAGAGCTACCTATCAGGTCAAACTACAAGGGCGGATTTTCTCCTCTTGAGTACTTTACTTCTACTAAGGGTGCTCGCAAAGGTATGATCGACACCGCACTCAAAACTGCCGACTCAGGCTACCTAACTCGCCGATTAGTCGATGTGTCACAAGATATATTTACGAGCGATGAAGAGTATGAAGATCCAGGTTTCCCAGTCTACAAAAAAGAGACTCAAGATATTGGTATAGACTACGCGGGAAGAATAGAAGGGCGCTACTTGGCCGAAACAGTAAAAGCAAATGGCAAGACTATTGCCAAAAAAGGAACTCTAATTACAGAGGAACTAGCGCAAACAATTGCCGACACAGACGAAGTAGATGAAGTAAGGATTATGAGTGTACTTTCGTGTTCTAGCACACGAGGAATTAGCACTAAGTCCTACGGCATTGACTTGTCTACTAGCGAACTAGTTAAGCCGTTCACGCCTATCGGAGTCATAGCGGCTCAGTCTATAGGCGAGCCTGGAACACAGTTAACGCTGCGAACTTTCCACTCAGGTGGAGTAGCTGGTGAAGATATTACTCAGGGTCTACCGAGAGTTGAAGAGCTGTTTGAAGCCCGAGCTCCAAAGGGACAGGCATTCATATCTGAAAATAGCGGAACAGTTACACTGTGGGAAGAGGGCAACAATTACATTGTACAAGTTACTTCTGACACCAAGAGTACTAAGGTAGTTAAACTTGATGGCAAGAAGCCTAGCGTTAAGGTTGGGCAAGAGGTTGCCGCAGGCGATGTAATAGCCAGTGACGGCAAAGACGATAAAAAGCCAGTAGTCGCTCCTGTTGGCGGCGTTGTAGAGATCGCACAAGAAGATATACTTATATCTCCAAAGGACAGTCCAGTTAAGAGGTATCAAATTCCTGGCTTCAAGCAAGTTACAGTGCAGGACGGCGATGTAATCGAGCGTGGCGATCGTTTGACCACCGGCTCTATAGATCTACGTGAACTCATGGACTTAAAGGGTGTCGAAGCTACCCAACGCTACATAATGAACGAAATCTTGCAAATATTTGGCTCACAGGGACAGACTATTTCTGATAAACACTTAGAGGTGGTCGTAAGACAAATGTTTAGTCGAGTCCAAATAGAAGACGGCGGTGAAAGTGACTTTGTTACTGGTGATGTAGTATCCAAAACATCTGTGATTGAGCACAACCAAAAGTTAGCCGAAGCCGGCAAGGAGCCAGCAAAATACGGACAGCTACTGCTCGGAATAACCAAAGTTTCTACTTGGTCAGACAGCTTCCTTTCAGCAGCCAGCTTCCAAGACACCACAAGAGTTTTGATTAGTGCGGCTACTAGCGGCAAGCTAGATAAACTATACGGACTAAAAGAAAACGTTATACTGGGTCGACCAATACCTGTAGGTACTGGCGCACGCTATAGCGAATTCAATAAGCTCGATGCAGACAGCACAGAGGTTGACGTTGAATAGTCTATCTGTTAAAGTCGTATCGATAACGCAGGGGGATCTTGTTGCGACGTGTTTAGTGTCGCCAAGTACTCTTTGCATCTTAAATAACACTAAGCCTATGGCTAAAGAAGTAAGCAGTTAACATGCCAACTATAAACCAACTTGTTAGAAAACCTAGAAAGACCTCTGGACGTAAGTCAAAGTCTGGAGCTTTGCATAAAGTAAAAAATACTTTACGCAATCGCAATTACGAAAAGTCTGCACCACTTAGGCGTGGTGTCTGCGTGAAGGTAACCACCAAAACACCAAGAAAGCCAAACTCAGCACTAAGAAAAGTTGCACGTGTACGGCTTACAAACGGTCAAGAAGTTTGGGCTTACATTGGCGGAGAAGGTCACAACCTCCAGGAGCACGCAGTTGTGCTAGTTCGTGGCGGAAGGGTGCCCGACCTTCCAGGTGTTCGTTACCACATTGTGCGTGGAGCATTAGACCTACAGGGTGTTGAAGGGCGTACACAACGTCGCTCCAAGTATGGCACCAAGAAAGCGAGTAAATAATGCCACGAAAGAAGACTAAGTCACTACAAAGAGACATTCCTGCCGACAGAGTTTACGGTTCTGTTTTAGTTCAAAAACTAATCAACAAGACTATGCTCGATGGTAAAAAACAGTTAGCCGAAAAGATTGTATACCAAGCAATGGAAGCTGCTGCAAAACAGCTAAAACAAGAAGATGCTCTTGTGGTTTTGGAGACAGCAATAAAGAATGTAACTCCCCAGCTTGAAGTTAAGTCACGTAGAGTTGGAGGAGCTAACTACCAAATACCCTTCGAAGTAAAAGGCGCTCGACAAACTCACCTAACACTTATGTGGTTTGTGGCAGCAGTTCGGGCTCGCAGAAAAACAGCAAGCAAAAGTAGCGCGCAGGTTATGGCTTTGGAAATAGTTGATGCCTTCAATAACAGCGGCATGGCTGTGAAAAAACGCGAGGATACTCACAAAATGGCAGAGGCGAACCGAGCTTTTGCACACTTTGCACGATACTAGAAAATTTGCTCAAAGATCAGCAAACATAACAAATTTAAGATTTTAAAAAATTGTACACAAATAAGGGGATGTTATGTCGTCAGACAAATCTATAAAACTGGATAAATTTCGCAATATTGGAATTATTGCCCATATCGATGCAGGTAAGACTACCACTACAGAAGGCATCCTATATAGAACAGGCATGAAGCATAAGATTGGCGCTGTCCATGAGGGTGAAGCAACCATGGACTGGATGGAGCAGGAGCGTGAGCGTGGAATTACGATCACTTCTGCAGCAACAACATGTTTTTGGAAAGATCATCACATCAACATCATCGACACCCCTGGACATATAGACTTTACTGTCGAGGTTGAGCGATCTTTGCGAGTGTTGGACGGTGCAGTGACTGTGTTTGACGGCAAGATGGGTGTTGAGCCTCAGTCAGAAACTGTTTGGAGACAGGCAGACAAATATTCAGTTCCAAGAATTTGTTTCATAAACAAGATCAATCAAACTGGTGGCGACTTCTTTAAATCTATCGGAACTATTCACGAACGTCTTACTAGAAAAGCGCTACCTATTCACTTGCCTATAGGCTTTGAACAGTCTATCAATGGCATAGTAGATCTAGTGGAAATGAAGGCTTACACCTACACAGACTTTACAGATAAAGAATTGGTGGAATCTGAAATACCTGAAGACATGAAGGAAAAAGCTAAGAATGCAAGATCTCTGCTAGTTGAAGCTGCTGTTGAAGCCGACGACGACCTTACGATGAAGTTTCTAGAAGAAGGTGAAGAGTCAATAACTATTCCAGAGCTTAAAGCAGCGATACGCAAATCGGTGTTAAGCTTGGCGCTGTTCCCAGTAACTGGCGGCGACGGCAGGGGTTGCTTTGTAGAAAAAGTCCTCGACTTGGTAAACGATTACTTACCCAGCCCACTGGACCGAGGTTCAACCTGGGGTGATCACCCTAAAACCGATGAAAAGGTTGAAAGGAAGCCCGACGATGGCGAGCCACTTGCAGCATTGGCCTTCAAAATTGCTACCGACCCGTTTGTAGGCAAGCTGGCGTTCGTAAGGGTATATTCTGGCACACTTAAGGCCGGCACTTACGTAACCAACACCTCTACGGGCCAAAAAGAACGCCTAGGGCGCATAGTCCGCATGTACGCCAATGACCGGGAAGAAATACAAGAAGTAGGCGCAGGCGATATTGCTGCAGTGGTGGGCCTTAAAAACACCACAACAGGTAATACATTGGCGGATCAAGCCAACCCGCTAGTGTTGGAGTCTATAACTTTCCCTGAGCCACCAGTATCGATTGCAATCGAACCCAACACCAAGGCCGACCAAGAAAAGATGTCAATTGCACTGCAACGTTTGGCAGAAGAAGACCCAACATTTAGAGTCAAAGTAGACGATGAGACTGGTCAAACAATAATATCAGGTATGGGCGAACTCCACCTGGAGATATTGGTTGACCGCATGAAGCGTGAGTTTAGTGTCGAGGCTAATGTAGGGCAGCCTCAAGTTGCTTACAGAGAGACTATTCGTGCAAGCGGAGTTGAATCAGAAGGCAAGTACATCAAGCAAAGCGGTGGTCGCGGCCAGTACGGTCATGTTTGGATACGGCTGTCTCAGAACGAAGCCGGTAAAGGTTTTGAATTCACCGATTCAATTAAAGGTGGCGTGGTTCCTAAAGAATACATAAAACCCGTCCGTGCAGGCATAGAAGAAGCAATGTCCAGTGGCGTTATTGCAGGGTATCCGATTGTGGATATTAAAGCCGAGCTTTACGACGGTTCTTACCACGATGTAGATTCCTCGGAAATTGCCTTTAAAGTAGCTGGCTCTATGGCGTTCAGAGATGGATTCAAAAATGCAAAACCTGTTTTGCTCGAACCAATAATGAAACTAGAGGTAGTAACGCCAGAAGAGTATATGGGCGATGTTATAGGCGACCTTAGTTCTAAGCGTGGGCGAGTAGATACTATGGAAGATCGTTCGAACGCAAAGGTTATTACGGCATTCGTGCCTTTAGCCGAGATGTTTGGTTACACAACCAACTTGCGATCAAACACCAAAGGCAGGGCTAGCTCAACTATGCAGCTAGATCATTACGCTGATGTTCCGCCAAATGTAGCAGAAGCTATAATTGCCAAGAAGGCAAAATAACACTAATTAGTCCTTTACAGCGAGAACCGATTTAACTATACTATTTTTGAACTCGCGTTGAGTGGGCTACAAGTTTTGTTGTCGCCTATCGAAGTAACACGAAAATTTATGCTAACAATTTGTAAAACAAGGAGCAATAATGGCAGATTTTGATAGAAGTAAACCGCACGTAAACGTAGGAACCATGGGTCACGTAGACCATGGAAAGACCACTTTAACAGCAGCAATAACAACGACACTAGCGAAGAAGCTTCCTAGCGACGTCAACAAAGCCGTTGACTATGCGGCAATCGATAACGCTCCAGAGGAGCGGGAGCGAGGCATAACAATAGCTACCTCACACCAGGAGTATGAGTCCGAAAAGCGACACTATGCACACGTAGACATGCCAGGCCACGCCGATTACGTTAAAAACATGATCACTGGGGCAGCTCAGGTAGATGGTGCCATCTTAGTGGTATCTGCCGCAGACGGGCCAATGCCGCAAACAAGAGAGCACGTACTGCTTGCAAAGCAGGTGGGTGTTCCAAAGATCGTGGTATTCCTTAATAAGATGGATATGGCCGATGAAGAGCTTGTCGAACTGGTAGAGATGGATGTACGAGAACTCTTGAACAAGTATGAATTTGATGGCGACAACGCCCCTATAGTCAAAGGTTCTGCATTGAAGGCTTTGGAAGGCGACGAAGCTCAGATGGACAACATCATGGAACTAGTGAAGGCTGTAGACGAATTCATTCCAGAGCCGAAGAGGGACCTAGATAAAGACTTCTTAATGCCAATCGAGGACGTATTTTCTATCAAGGGCCGCGGAACGGTTGCCACTGGTCGAATTGAACAAGGTATAGTTAAAGTTAATGAAGAAGTTGCCATCATTGGTATACGTGATCTCCAGAAGTCAACAGTGACCGGCGTAGAGATGTTCAAGAAGAACCTAGATCAAGGTCAGGCAGGAGATAACGTCGGAATTTTGCTTCGAGGAATTGAGCGCACCGACATCGAGCGTGGGCAAGTCTTGGCAAAGCCAGGTACTATTACTCCGCATACAGAGTTTGATGCAGAGGTTTATATCCTCACCAAGGATGAAGGTGGTCGACACACTCCTTTCTTCAAAGGCTACAAGCCTCAGTTTTACTTCAGAACAACCGATGTAACTGGTGAAGTTGAATTGCCAGCCGACAAAGAAATGGTCATGCCCGGCGACACTGTTACTTTCAAGGTGAAATTGCTGCAGCCAATAGCCATGAACGATGGTTTGAGATTCGCTATACGTGAAGGCGGTCGAACCGTTGGCGCGGGAGTGGTTACCAAAATCAGTAAGTAATCCTGTCAATATTACAAACAAAAACCGCCAGATCTGGCGGTTTTTGTTTTAAGGACAAATGTAAAAGTAACCGCCTACTACATTCGCTACTAAGGAGGAGCTGACCTCCCTTTAGACTTCCGCTTACGCTCCGTGATCTCCCTCTCAGCCTTCAGCAGATGGGTTGCCACCCCCCAGAGCATAGCTCTGGGGGTTCGGGATCTATCATTTGTCGGTTTTTTGGGTAGTTAAGGGGTTGTATTTAAATGACTACAGTATTACGTAAATAGATGGTATTATATCTTTGTATAAACAATGTAATTGTGCTGACTAAAAGTTCCAATAATCAATGTCAACGATTAAGTGTTGGAATGTTACAGTGCCGCGCTGGATCGCGTAAAAAATTCCAGAGGAGATAACTAGATGGCCGATAAAAAGCCAGAAGCGAAAAAGCCAGACGCAAAGCAAAGAATACGAATCAGGCTCAAGGCCTATGATCACAAGGTCATTGACCAAAGTGCGAAACAGATAATAGATACAGCCATTAGAACTGGTGCCACAATTTCTGGACCGATACCACTGCCAACGAGACGTTCTTCATACACTGTCGTAAAAAGCCCCCATGTCTACAAAAAAGGGCGCGAACAGTTTGAGATGCGAATCCACAAGAGATTAATTGACATTAGCGAGCCAACCCCAAAGACTATCGACTCCCTTATGAATCTTAGCCTACCAGCTGGTTGCGATGCCGAAATAAAGATGTAACAAGTACTTACTCGGCTTTGTGCACAAGCCTAAGTCAAAAACAGAGCAGCTACGATAGGCTGCTCTGTTTTGTTCTTAGGGATTGTTTGAGCATACTTAAATGTGTTTCTGTTCATCCGCCCATATTCTCTTTGTGAATATCAAGGTGGACGACTGCTTTAAAGACCCCAATCACAAAACCAACCCAGTCATATAAGCCTTCAGGATAGGCATTTCTAACTCACCTAAGCTATATGCACCTACCCTGAAGCTTATCTGCTCAGATTTAGTTTTGTGATTGTGGTTTAAACTAATTGACATTTCTGCCCCGCTACTGTTAAAGTAGTGTTTGTAGATTCAAAGAGCTCTCTTCGTAGTGTTTGGAAGATTTGCAGGTCTAGATGTTATCTAGATACCACAAGTTATTCGAAATCATATTCGGTTATCATGTGGAATTATCAGTGTATTTAAAGGTACTTGGTGTTTATGAAGACAATTGTCGGTAAAAAAATAGGAATGAGTCAGATAGTTGCCGAAAATGGTGTAGTTGTTCCCGTCACACTTGTTAAGGCGGACCCTTGCATAGTTTCTAAAATTAAATCTGAAGAAACAGATGGCTATAATGCCATTCAGTTAGCTTCAGGCCAAGCACGTAAAATAAGCAAATCTGTCGCAGGACAATACAAAGATTTAAAATTAAGTCCAGCAATCGTGTTTGAACAAAAGCTTGAATCGCCTGATACTGCAGGAGTTAAGCTAGGTGATGAAATCAACGTTTCATCATTCGAGCCGGGTGACATTGTTAAAATCACTGCTAAAAGTAAGGGTAAGGGTTTTGCTGGAACAGTTAAGAAGTATAACTTCAAAACGAGCGCAAAGTCACATGGAGGCAAAGGTGTCATCCGTAAAGTTGGTTCAATAGGTTCAATG
This sequence comes from Candidatus Saccharimonadia bacterium, assembly GCA_937951635.1. Taxonomy (GTDB): domain Bacteria; phylum Patescibacteriota; class Saccharimonadia; order Saccharimonadales; family CALFBO01; genus CALFBO01. The sequence continues at coordinate 7,469 of CALFBO010000089.1, read as the reverse complement.
TACCCACAAAAAGTCTTTAGGGGTAAGAAGATGCCTGGGCAGCTTGGCTCGGAGCGAGTGACTGTGCGTAACGTCGAGATTGCGTTGGTTGATGCCAAGAACAATATCCTTGCCATCAAAGGAGCAGTTCCGGGACCTAGACATTCAGTAGTAACTATTCGAGGTAATGCATAATGACCGTTGCAAGCTTTACAAAAACTGGCTCAAAGTCAACTAGTTCACAAAAACTCCCCTCTGCGATATTTGGGCTTAAGGTTACCGATCACTCTATAATAAAGCTTGCCTATGAAAGTTATCTTGCCAATGCTCGCCTTGCAAGCGCAAGCACTCAGTCGCGCGGCATGGTTCGTGGTGGTGGACGCAAGCCCTGGCGCCAAAAAGGTACCGGCCGTGCCCGTGCAGGTTCAATCAGAAGTCCGCTATGGCGAGGTGGCGCAGTAACGTTTGGCCCGACTGGTGAACAAAACTTTATCAAAAAGCTTCCAACACAAACGAAGAGACTTGCTCTTAGGCAAGCACTTTCATTAAAAGTTGCCGCAAAGGCCGTTTCGGTAATAGAAAAGCTTGAATCAACAGACGGCAAAACTGCAAGTATGGATAAGTTAATGGCAAAACTTGGCGAAAAACGCAGTGTGCTCTTAGTTGTTGCAGACAAAGAAGCTAAGCTAGTTAGGTCCACAAATAACCTGCCTTACGCTTCGCTCATCAACGCCAGTTACCTTAACGTTTATGAAGTAATGAATGCAAAGCACATAGTTTTTAGTTCTGATTCACTAAAAGTTATTGAAGATTGGCTAGGGAGCAAATAATAATGAGTAATCCGCTACAACTAACTATCGTGCCCCACCTAAGCGAACAGGGCTACAGCCTAAGTAAAGATAAAGTTTACGTCTTTAAGGTCCCTATGACGAGCACCAAACAAGAAATAGCCAAAGCAGTAAGCAAGCAGTACGACGTTAAGGTCAGCACAGTAAATACCACTATAGTTAAAGGCAAGAAGAAATCTTCGAGTCGTAAGCGCAAACAACCTTTACAGGGTCAACGTGCCAACTGGAAGAAGGCGTACGTGTCTCTAGACAAGGACGATTCGATATCAATGTACGAGGTAGAGGACTAAATCATGGCTGTTAAGTATTATAAACCTACTACACCTGCACGAAGAGGAATGTCCACTCAAGACACTTCAATGCTTACTAAACAAGCACCGAGCAAAAAGCTAAAGACTATAAAAAAGACAAAGTCTGGCCGCAATAACCAGGGGCGAATAACTGTTCGTCATAGGGGCGGTGGAGCTAAGCGATTTTATAGACATGTCAATTTCTCTCTAGAGCCGGGCATAACTGCGGAAGTTGTATCAATAGAGTACGATCCAAATAGATCGGCACGAATTGCTAAAGTTGTAGACCAAAATGGACAATTCCACTACTTGCTTGCAGGCTCAAGTATTAAAGTTGGTCAAAAAATCGAGTCGGGCGACGAGTCATCGATTGAGCAGGGCAACAGGCTCACACTAGGTGCGATGCCGGTTGGTAGCTACATTTACTGTGTTGAGATCAAGCCAGGCAGCGGAGGCACCATGGTCAGAAGCGCCGGTGCATCTGCACAGCTAATGTCCAAGGAAGGTAATTACTGCCAAGTAAGGCTTCCGAGCGGTGAAGTTCGTAAATTCCACGTTAACTGTAAAGCTACGCTTGGCTCCGTTGGAAATGAACAGCACCAGAACATAAAACTAGGCTCTGCTGGGCGTCGCCGGCGTATGGGCTGGAGGCCAGCTGTTCGTGGTAAGGTTATGAACGCTGTTGACCACCCACATGGTGGTGGAGATGGTGGTGCTCATTCAATCGGTAGACACCCTAAGACACCTTGGGGCAAGCCTGCTCTTGGCTATAAGACGCGGCGTCGTAAATCCAGCAATAAACTAATTGTGCGCTCAAGGCATAAGGCTAAAAGGTCGTAGTAGGAGATAATCATGAGCAGATCACTAAAAAAAGGGCCATTTATTCACCCAAAACTAGCGAAGAAGGCAGCAGCTGCTGCTGGTTCTCGAGATATAATCAAAACATGGTCTCGTGAGAGTACAATTTCTCCTGATATGGTTGGTTTGACATTTGGCGTACACAACGGCAAGGTCCATGTTCCAGTTTTAGTTACCGAGAATATGGTTGGGCATAAGCTTGGCGAATTTTCACCAACACGTAAATTTAGAAAACACGCAGGAAAGAAATAGTCGGTAAGGATTTAAGTTATGTCAGAAAAAATTTCAGCAAAAGTTACAGGAGTGCGCATTTCACCAAGGAAAGTTGGTGAAGTGGTGTCTTTGATTCGTGGGCGCACAGTTGCAGATGCACTAGTAATACTACAACATACTCCACGTCGAGCAGCTAAGCCGGTCGAGAAGCTTATAAAAAGCGTGCAGTCAAACGCCGACAGTAAAGGACTGCTCGTTGATAGTCTTGATATCTCGCAAATAAGTGTTGGCCCGGGCTTTACTATGAAACGATTTAGGCCAGCCGCTAGAGGACGAGCTCTTCCATACAGAAAGCGTACTTCTAACATATCTGTTGAAATTGAAGGCGCACTTAAGCCTAAGAAGAAGACCAGCTCCACCGCAAAGCCCGTAGCTAAAGTTGAGCGCAAAAAGACCACTTCGCAGTCAAGAAAGGACAAGAAATAATGGGTCAAAAAGTCAATCCTATCAGCATGAGGCTTCAAGTCAATAAACGTTGGCGCTCAAAATGGTTTGCTTCAAAGAAAGATTACGCAAGATTTCTTACTGAAGACCTTGAAGTTCGTAAGTTAATAGACAAAAAGTATGGCTCCAGAGGCTCCATAAACGAAGTTATTATTGAACGTGCACCAAGTCTCGTAACTGTAACTGTATACACTGCCAAAGCAGGTGTCATTATCGGGCGCGGCGGTGTGGGCGCACAAGAACTAAAACGTTTAATCGAGAAAATATTCAACCTGCCAGTACGCGTTAACATTGAAGAGCTTAAAAAACCTGAGCTGTATGCTAAGCTTGTAGCCGAAAACATCGCCTACCAGCTTGAAAGAAGGATTGCGTTTAGGCGAGCCGTTAAATCATCCGCTGCTGCAACGATGCGCTCTGGTGCAAAAGGTATCCGTATTCAACTTTCCGGACGACTTAACAATGCAGAAATGGCTAGACGCGAAAAACATATCGAAGGTTCTGTACCACTACATACGTTGCGTGCAGACATCGACTATGCACTAGCTGAGGCTATGACTCCAGCTGGCGTCATTGGAGTAAAAGTTTGGATCAATAAAACACAGGATCTGGTAGTTTAGTCATGCTTTTACCTAATAAAACCAAGTACCGGAAAGTACGTAAGGGCAAAATTAAAGGCAAGGCCAGCAAAAACAATGCGCTTGCGTTTGGTAAGTATGGGCTGCAGACTCTTGATGCTGAGCGGATTACGTCTAGACAAATAGAATCGGCACGTCAGGCAATGACTAGATACATAAAAAGAGGCGGTAAAGTTTGGATAAGAATCTTCCCGCACACTCCGGTGACACGTAAACCCCAGGACGTAAAAATGGGTAGCGGCAAAGGAAACCCCGAATATTTTGCAGCCAAGGTTAAGCCAGGGACAATTATGTTTGAAATGGATGGCGTCGAAGAAGTTCATGCCAGGGAAGCAATGAGACTTGCCGCCCATAAGCTGCCTGTGAAATGTAAATTCGTTGTAAAGCAGGATGTAGTATGATGACCTCAAAAGAATTAGTAAAAAAATCACCCAAGGAGCTTCAAAAGACTGTTGCCCAGCTTCGCACCAAAATTGCCACCATTAAGCGTGAGCAGGTGCAAAAACAACCTACAAATAATCAGGAAATAAAGACGCTCAAGCGTGATGTAGCTAGGACTTTAACTATCTTAAATCAGAAAGCAGTCGATAGTACTTCAGCAGTCAAGGAGGCAGCAAAATGAGCCTAAAACTAACAGGAACCGTCGTTTCAAATGCGGCCGATAAAACTGCAGTGGTTAAAGTTTCAATCAAAAGAAACCATCACCTATATAGCAAACTTTATACAGTGTCGAAAAAATTCAAAGTACATGACCCAGAGAATATTGCCAAGGTGGGAGACAAAGTATCCATACAAGAATGTCGACCTGTGAGTAAACATAAGTCGTTTGTAATTGATAAGATTCTCGACAAGGACGGAAAATGATTCAGCAGGAAAGTAGATTACTAGTTACAGACAACTCAGGTGCAAAGGAAATACTGTGCATTAGGGTTCTTGGCGGAACACGTCGACGCTATGCCCGGGTTGGCGACATTATCACTGCTACTGTTAAGCACGCCTCACCTACTGGTACAGTAAAAAAGAAGCAGGTGGTCAAAGCCGTGGTAGTTCGGTCAAGACGATCGATTAAGCGCCGCGATGGTTCGACAATTAAATTCGACGATAATGCTGCAGTTATCGTTGACGACGACAAGCAGCCCCGTGGAACACGTGTTTTTGGCCCAGTCCCCAGAGAACTTCGCGAGTTGGGCTACATGAAGATAATATCGATGGCTCCGGAGGTTCTATAATGAATAAAACCAAGCTAAAAGTTGGAGACAAGGTTTTGGTTCGAAAGGGCTCACAAAAGGGTTCAACAGGGATTATTGAGTCCATTAATTTGGCTAGATCAACCGTGGTAGTAAAAGATGTAAACCTTAAAAAGCGACACAAAAAAGCTACTTCTGGCGATCAGACCGGTGGAGTCTTTGAGTTTGCTCAGCCTATATCTATAGCAAACGTCGGAATCATAAACCCCGCCAAACCAAAACAGACCACTCGTATCAAGATTGATGCCAGCAAAGATACAAAAAAACGTTTGTATGCCAGCAACAGCAAGGAGATCAAAGGATGAAAGCTACAGCCAAACAAACACCAAAGTTAAAAGCTTTGTTTAATGACAGCCTAGCTACCGATCTTCAAAAGGAATTCAAGTTAGATAACTTACACCAATCACCTCGGCTTGAAAAAATTGTTGTTAGTGCAGGTTTAGGTAGAAGCCAAGGCGATAAGCGCATGTTTGAAGTTGCAACTAACACGCTCGCTAAAATTACTGGCCAGCAACCAAACAGAACTATAGCCCGAAAGTCTATCGCCGGATTCAAGCTCCGTGAAGGAAGTGAGATTGGTCTAAAAGTCACGCTAAGAGGCGACCGAATGTATGAGTTTCTTGATAGGCTGATAAATATTGTTATTCCTAGGCTACGAGACTTCCACGGTGTACCCAAGAAGTCGTTTGATGGTTCAGGAAATTATAGCCTCGGCTTTAAAGAGCAGTCAGTGTTTCCAGAATTGAGTTTTGAAGAGGTGTCAACCCCGCACGGACTCCAGGTATCGATAATAACCACAAGCAGCTCAGACGAACACGCAAGAGCACTTTTGGCAGGCCTAGGTTTGCCATTTGAGAAGGAGAATAAGTAATGCCAAGAAAATCACTGATAGCGCGAGACCAGAAGCGTCGGAAGATGCACGATAAATATGCCGAAAAGCGAGCCGAGTTAAAAGCCATGGGCGCACAAGATGAACTGGCCCTGTTGCCAAGAAATTCAAGCCCAACACGACTTAAAAACCGATGCAGTGAAACTGGAAGATCTAGATCATATATACGTCAGTTTGGTCTTTCAAGAATTTCATTCCGAGAGCATGCCTCAAAGGGCGAAGTTCCCGGTATAACAAAGTCGAGCTGGTAGGAGAGGATAGTATGGTAAGCACAGATCCAATAGCAGACATGTTGAGTAGAATTAGAAATGCGATTCTGGTTGAAAAAAATCAGGTCACTATGCCACACTCAAAAATTAAACATAAGATTGCCCAAGAGTTGGCTAAATCTAAATTTGTTGATTCAGTAAGTACTGATGATAATGAAGGCCGAAAGCAACTAATTATTGTAATTAATCAGCCCGGGGCAGCCGCGAAAATAACTTCTATAGAACGAATATCAAAACCAGGACGACGTGCGTACTCTGGTGCCGATGATTTGCCAAGAGTTAAAAATGGTCGCGGAATAGTAATCGTTTCGACATCACAGGGCGTCATGACTGGCAGACAAGCTATAAAAAAACGCCTTGGCGGCGAACTGATATGCAAGGTGTACTAAAATGAGTCGTATAGGAAAAGTACCAATTAAGCTACCGAATGGTGTAACTGCAGCTTTGAACGATGGCGTAGTTACAATAAAAGGCCCAAAAGGCGAGCTGAACCAAGAAATTTTGACTGAAGTTTCGCTTGAACTAGGCGCTGACGAGCTTTCTGTAAAGCGCAATAACGATCTTAAACTCGCACGATCCCAGCATGGTTTGACAAGGTCACTTGTAAATAATATGGTTATTGGTGTTAGTGAAGGCTTCAGCAAGCAGCTAGAAGTTAATGGTGTGGGCTTTAAAATAAACGTAAGCGGAAAATCTTTGAAGATGGCCCTAGGATTTTCGCACGAGGTTGTTTATCAGGTGCCAGACGACATAGAAATAAGTGTTGATGGCAATGTGATAACCGTTGCTGGCATTAGCAAGCAACGCGTAGGCCAGATTGCGGCAGAAATACGATCCCTAAAGAAGCCCGAACCTTATAAAGGTAATGGAATTAAATACATTGACGAACAGATTATCCGAAAGGCTGGTAAAGCAGCCGGAGGAGGTGACTAGATTATGAGTAGTTCAAGATTTACAAAACGAGACAAACAGCGTGCGCAGCGAAAGAACCGTGTCACTTCAAGCATTGGGCGGGGAAATTCTTCGAGGCCAAGACTCTCTGTTAGAGTTTCAAATAAACACGTTAGCGCTCAACTTATAGATGACACCAAGCAAATTACACTCGGACAAGTGACGACACTGGGAGCAAAGTCCGCAAGCGGGTCTCTTACAGACAAGGCAAAATGGTCGGGTGCAGAAATTGCAAAAGTAGCCGCAAAGAAAAAAATTAAATCTGCAACTTTTGATAGAGGGCAGAAACTTTACCACGGCAGAATCAAAGCATTTGCGGATTCAGCTCGAGAGTCAGGACTGGAAATATAATGAACAGAAGAGATATGAAAGACGATTTTAAAAACGAAGACGGGCTTGAAGAGAACGTTGTCTCCATAGATAGAGTTTCGCGCGTTGTAAAAGGTGGAAGACGATTCAGGTTTAGGGCTTTAGTTGTTGTGGGCGACAAAAAAGGGAAGGTTGGCGTGGGCGTTTCTAAAGGTGGCGATGTCCAATCAGCAATTTCGAAAGCAGTCGATGTAGCAAAAAAGAACGTTGTCAATATTGCACTTCAGGGTACTACCGTTCCACATGATGCACAGGCAAAAGTTGCAGGATCAGTAATTTTTCTTAAGCCTGCCTCAGAGGGTACAGGCGTGATAGCAGGCGGAGTCGTTAGAACTGTCGTAGAGGCTGCTGGAGTCGCAAACTTACTTTCGAAATCTTTAGGGTCGTCCAACAAGATAAACTCTGCCTATGCGACCA
>CALFBO010000088.1 GCA_937951635.1 Candidatus Saccharimonadia bacterium | reverse complement strand
TAGAACCTTCAAAAGGTCGGACCTTTTACAGATTAGAACCTTCAAAAGGTCGGACCTTTTACAGATAAAAGGTCGGACCTTTTACAGATAAGGATTTTGCAAAAAATGGTTTTAGATCAGTTAGTTTTAAAGCGCTTTGGCCAAAAACTTGCCTGTATGAGTTTTGCAGGTAGCTACATGTTCTGGTGTGCCAATTGCAACTACCTGCCCGCCGCCCTCGCCGCCCTCTGGCCCCATGTCTATTATGTGATCGGCGCACTTTATCACATCTAGATTATGCTCGATTATCACCATGCTATTGCCTGTGTCCACCAAAGCATCCAACACACCCAGCAGCTTCTTGACATCTGCCATATGTAGGCCAGTTGTAGGCTCATCAAGTATGTAGAGTGTCTTGCCAGTTGCACGGCGTGATAATTCCGATGCAAGCTTAATGCGCTGAGCTTCGCCACCACTAAGAGTAGTTGCAGGCTGGCCCAATCTTACATAGCCCAATCCAACATCGTTTAGGGTGCTGAGCTTTTTAGATATAGACGGAATATTTTCAAAAAACTCATAGGCCTGTTCGACCGTCATGCTTAATACGTCGGATATATTTTTGCCCTTATAGTGCACCTCTAGTGCCTCACGGTTATAGCGCTTGCCGTCACAAATTTCGCATGGCACGTAGACATCTGGCAAAAAGTGCATTTCAATTTTTATAATGCCATCTCCACGGCAGTTTTCGCAGCGACCGCCTTTGACATTAAAACTAAAGCGTCCAGGCTGATACCCACGTAGCTTGGACTCGGGGGTGTTAGCAAATAAATCTCGAATTGGAGTAAATAAACCTGTGTACGTTGCAGGGTTCGAGCGGGGAGTTCGCCCTATGGGTGATTGGTCGATGATTATCGCTTTATCGAGCTGTTTAATGCCCTCTATTTCATCATGCTTACCGGCTACGGTATTGGCTCTATGCAATCTTGCCTGTAACTCTTTGGCCAGTATGTCATTTATTAGCGATGACTTGCCCGAACCCGATACACCCGTCACAACAGTCAACACACCCAAAGGTATATCGACTGTAACGTTTTGTAAGTTATGCTGTGTGGCGCCTTTAATCACTAGTTTGCGTTTTGTGAGCTTGCGGCGCTTTTTGGGAGTCTTTATGCTCTCCTGGCCATTTAGGTATCTACCCGTTAAACTCTTGGGGTTGTTGGCTACTTGATCAGGTGTGCCGCTAGCAGTTATCTGACCGCCGTGAACGCCCGCACCAGGACCAATATCCACCAAATGGTCGGCTGCACGAATAGTGTCTTCGTCGTGCTCGACCACCAACACAGTATTGCCCAGGTCGCGCATACGTTTGAGTGTTTCTATTAAACGACTATTGTCTCGCTGATGCAGGCCAATAGAAGGTTCGTCCAGCACATACAGTACACCCATTAGACCAGAGCCAATTTGTGTTGCCAGGCGAATACGCTGTGCTTCGCCGCCACTAAGCGTGTTGGCGCTACGGCCGAGGGTAAGATAGCCCAAACCTACATCCTGCAAAAAGCCCAATCGTGATATTACTTCCTTAAGAATTTGCTTGGCAATTTCTGCAGAGTGACCCTTGAGCTTGAGGGTGTCAAACAATTTTATGGAATCGTCAATAGACATGTCGACAATATCAATAATTGATTTGTTATTTACAGTTACTGCCAACACCTCTGGCTTTAAGCGCTTGCCCTTACAGGCATGACAGGGTCGCTCTACCATAAATTTTTCAATGTCTTTTTTAACAAACTCGGATTCGGTTTCTTTGTGGCGACGTTCTAGATTTGGAATCACGCCCTCAAAAGTAGTTTCGTAATTTCTGCCCGATCCAAGTTGTACTTGATATTTTTGCCGACCGGTTCCATACAACAACATTTCAAGTTGAGTGTCGGTAAGATCGCTCAGGGCAAGGTTTACAGAAAAGTCATTTTCCATAGCCATGGCATCCACTTGCTTCATGTACCACGCGTCAATGCGCATACGATTCCATGGCCTAATTGCACCCTCGGCCACAGTGAGCTTAGGGTTAATTACAAGTTCGGGGTCGACCTCTAGTCTGCTGCCAAGTCCGGTGCAAGTTTGGCAAGCGCCGTGCGGGGAGTTAAAAGAAAATGTTCTTGGCTCCATAATTGGTGCGGCAAAATCTGGGAACTCAGGGTTGTAATAAGACTTCGAAAACTTATGGTCATGCTTGGTGTCGGCATCGTGAGCTATGAGCAGCCCGTCGCCAATATCTAAACCCTGTTCTACAGACTGAGCAATGCGGCTTGAAGATTCTTCGTTATTTATGACCCTATCAATAACGACCTCTATGTTATGTTTAAACTTTTTGTCCAAACTAGGAAATTCATCGAGATTGTATATAATGCCATCCACTCTAGCCCTAGCAAAACCCGCCTGCATGAATTGCTCGGGGACATGGGAGTGTTCTCCTTTTTTGTCTACGACAATTGGCGCCAGCAGCACCAAGCGTGAAGCATCCTTTAGTGACCGAACACCATCTACAATATCTTGTATGGTCATTTCACTAATTGGCTGCCCATCGGGACCATGAGCAATGCCAACCCTAGCGAATAACAGCCTTAAGTAATCATAAATTTCGGTAACCGTAGCAACAGTAGAGCGTGGGTTGCGGGAAGTTGATTTTTGATCAATAGATATTGCTGGGCTTAAACCATCGATTTGATCAACATCGGGTTTCTCCATCAAGCCCAAAAACTGCCTTGCATAGGAACTAAGGCTTTCCACATATCTTCGTTGCCCTTCGGCATAAATTGTGTCAAATGCTAACGAAGACTTGCCCGAGCCAGACAAACCGGTAATAACAATGAGCTTCTCGCGTGGAAGCTCCAGTGAAATGTCTTTAAGATTGTGCTCCCGAGCACCTTGTATAGTTATTTTATCTGCCATAGTTCAAGGAGTGATTATAGCATATATGCTGCCGCTTGTTGTGGCATGGTAGATCGCTTCGCTTTTAAATTCCCTGGCAAACGCTTCGTGCCAATAAGGGCTGTTGCTGCATCGAAAGACTACGCCTTCTGCCATGCCAAGACCCCTCGACACTCAAAAACCCAAAAATCCGCAGGCGCTCGCGCCCATACGACTATAAATATAATCATCTTCTCTAAAAAATCCGTAAATCTACCGATACTTTAGAGAAGCGACAGCACCTTTGGCGGCACCATTGGTGCTGAAGTTTCTCTTTAAGTCATGCAGGCGGCCGATGAGCCCTCACTGTATCCAATTGCCTCCTGAACATAACTTGCAACAATCCGAATGTTGGTAATATAGTGCCCGTCAGCAGGCACGATAACAGCATCTGCCTCGCCCTTGTAAGCAGAATACTCTGCTCGAGGTAAAATCCGAACTTGCTCATTGACTTTCGGAAAAAGAGTTTCGAACTCGTTCTCATCCAACTTGAAAGGAAAGAATATCAACCAGAGCCCCTTGAGATTTTGGCATTTTGTTATACGCACATCGCCTATGTCTGTATTTACTGTCAGGCCATCTTTGTTATCGTCTAGACTATCGAAACTAAACAATACAGCGCCCGCACCTGCTACCGTCGGTACTGCGGCCAAGCCCCGTCTGGCATTCAACACCGTAGCACCCGGGGAAGTGTATCCCTCAGCGCTATCGACGCTCGTAGCGTCCTGGCTTTCAGCCAATGTGCCTGCTGCCAAGTTCGACTCTTGTTTGAACTGCGGCGCTTTATTCTTAGGCATTTTGGTGTAGATCAATATCAACATGATTACTGTGGATACTTCAAACATCAATAACGTCTCCAAATAACTCATAGGTATCTCCTTGTTGTGTGTGGGGCAAAACCCAGAAAATTTCTAAATTTTGTCCCGCACACAAGCCCAACCAATTCTTACATGAATTCATAAAAGTAACTTAGAAGTGCTGTCAAAGTACTAGAATTTGCATTCCAGCTAAACAATACTATCACAGATGTAGGCTATTTTGTCCAATTGGTGCCAGTTGTATCGCTAATTAATACATGGCTAAAGCTGCATCTTGTTGCTATCCTAAGCCAATATGAAAATTGCAATTCAAGGAACAGCCGAGTCATACCACCACCAAGCCGTCAAAACATTGCTAGACAATGAGATCCATCTTGTAAGCTGCCAAACGACCGCTCAAGTATTCGAGGCGGTTAGCGCCAAGGCCGTAGACAGGGGGCTGGTTACAATAGAGAACTCGTTGCACGGATCATTAAACCAAACCTACGATCTGTTGCTGCAACACCGAGTGTCGATTGTCGGAGAAGTATACTTGCATAAAAGCCTCGGACTACTGGGCCTGCCTGGTGCAGACATCTCCACTATCAAAGAGGTGTACTCTCATGCATCTGCATTGGCCGAATGCCGAAACTACCTAGACACCAACCTGCCCTGGGCCAAGCATATTGAATACTACGACGCTGCCGCCAGCGCCCAGTTTGTAAAAGAGTCTAATGACCCCACCAAGGCCGCACTGGCCAGCCAACAGGCGGGTTTGCTGCATGGACTAATTCCTTTAGAAGAAGCCGTCGAGGACGACGAACACAACTACACCCGCTTTGTTTTGCTAAACCATCAGCCCATTAGTTTGCTGGATAGCAATAAGTCATCGATAATTCTGCAAACCGACCATCAGCCAGGCGCGCTGCATAAAGCTCTGGGCTGTTTTGCTAATAATGGCATTAACCTAAGCAAGCTCGAATCGCATCCGATACCCGGAAAATCTTGGAATTATGTGTTTTATATTGATTTTGAGGCGGGATTGACTAGCTCGCAGGCCAAGCAGGCCTTAAATCAGCTAGATGAGTTAGGGTTCTCGGTAGAAATCCTTAGCGATTACGTCAAAGGACAGCTCCCGAGTAATTAGTAATCTTTTTATAAAATTGGGGTGGCATTTTGATGCACGACAAGCCAACAACGGGGGTTTAAAACCTGTGAAGGTCTGAGCGCGCATCTTGATGATTAGAAATACTCCCGAAGCTTTTCGGAGCCAATCAAGACCACCCCTATGCCTCCCATGGACAGAAAGGCGACCGCTAACCACTGGTCAGCTGTTAGCGGAGTCGCCGACACTTGACTAAGGTCTAAGCGCAGGGCGAGCTCGGCACCTAACACCAGAACAACCATGAAATTCAGCACAAAGCCTGCCAGAATTACAGTTGCCCAGAAAAACTGTCCTAGGTGAAACAATACTGGCGACAGCTCCTCGTAGTCGTCTTCATAGGTATATCCGTCGGTAAACGATATTACTGCTCGCTCTTCAGTGCTCACATGCACCTCTCTTTGTCGTTGACTTGTCAAAACTGCTCTAGCATGGCTAGGGTTGTATTTTAGCACATAGCAGAGCGCAAGAGAAGTGAAAGATGCACCTCAGGCCTAGGTGCCCGATTGGGGTGAATCTATTGTCTAGTAAAACTACACCGACTACAATCTGGTGCGACAGTTTTCCAGTAGAGTCGACCGTTGGATAGTTCGAGGTGCTCGTATCCAATCACGTTGATTATTCCCATTTCCGTCATCTCTAAAAGCGTGTTCTTTTTATTGTTGTTCGGCGATACAGTAAACGGTGTATTAAATATTGACCTAATCGCAGCTATATAAGAAGAGTTATCAAAATCTGCCCCCCAGCTATTCACCCCGATAATACTGTTATCCTGGTTCAAGACCGCCCCGCCGCTCATGCCAGACATAATTGACCCCTCAATTTCTATGGTGGCAGTTTTGACGTGCCTTCCGCCCTCTTTGTGAACGCCCTTCACAGGTCCATTAACCCATCTTGGCTTTAGAGTGTGCTCTACACCTTCGAACTCACCACTACTTTCTGTTTCAGGAAAGCCAAAACATACAACCGGTTGTTTTTCGTCTGGTAGGTGCAGGTCAACATTAATCCTAAGTTCACTATTGACAAGCGAGGTAACCAAATCACCGCCTTTAGTTAAGGATGTAGCTACAAGAATTGCCAAATCGCTATCAGGAACTGCAACTACTTCCCCAATATTCCACACTGCCAACCCGCCATTCTTAAAACTTTGCAGAACCTCGATGGTGGATAATATACTTCCATCCTTCAATCTTCTCAGATCTTTATGTTCACGCCTCAGCCAGATCTCAACAACATGACTTGCAGTAATAAAAAGACCAGGCGATATCATCGTAACGCTGCCCATCACTTCATTGTACTCACGCCATCTGTTGACTACGGGCATTACAAAAAACTCATGTGGTTTATCAAAGAAGTTATCCCAGTTAATCCTGCTCATAGCAATATTTGGCCAAGCCTCATACGCCTTAAGCTAGCTCCGGTATAAGTCTGTCGACCCGTTAAGATCATGGGGCAAAAAACCATTGGGATGCTTAAAGTCTGCCTGCCACTTATAATCCTTTTGATAGCCAAAATCCTGCATCATATCTGTTACTGCGTTGCGTAGGTGCAATGGCACGACTGCTTGGCGGTTGTCTTTGGCTAGTTGTTTCGACTTGGCTAGAGCATTGGCTACCGAGCGTGACTTTTTGGATTTTGCCAGGGCAATGGTGGCGTGAGTTAGCGGATATTCGGCTTCGGGATAACCCAGGCGTTCTACGGCCTGAAAGGCAGCTACGGCTAAAGTCAGAGCGTGCGGGGCAGCCATGCCAACGTCCTCTGATGCGAAGATGACTAGGCGGCGCGCAATAAACTTAGGGTCCTCACCCGCAAGCATCATTCTTGCCAAATAAAACAAGGCTGCGTTAACGTCACTACCTCGCATGCTCTTTATGTATGCGCTAATCGTGTTGTAATGCTCTTCGCCAGACTTGTCGTACAATTGGGCCGAAGTTTGCATGGCATCCAAAATATGCTGTTTAGTAATAGTCTTTTTGGTTAAAGAGACTGCTGTTTCTAGTCCATTAAGAGCCGCTCGGGCATCGCCGGCTGCAAGCTCGGCAAGTAAATCAATGTTCGACTTAGCTATCGACCGACCTTTTACTTGCTTGCGGGCACGAGTGATTATATCGACTAGCTGATCTTTGCTAAGCGGGTGCAGCCGCAACACTTTGGCTCGCGACAGCAGGGCGGAGATTACCTCGAAGCTGGGGTTTTCGGTAGTTGCACCCACCAGAGTCAGCGTTCCGTCTTCTACAAACGGCAGCAGATAGTCTTGCTGAGCTTTATTGAAACGGTGAATTTCGTCTATAAACAACAAACTAGATTTGCCTAGACGCTGCGATGCCTGGGCCACCCCTACAACACGAGCAATATCTGCCTTGCCCGACGAAACAGCAGACAACTCGCGATATTCCATGTTGGCTTCGGCGGCGATAATACGTGCCAACGTCGTTTTTCCTACGCCCGGTGGTCCCCAAAATATTAATGATTTTATTTGACCCGAGCCAAGTAAGATTCTTACCAAGCCGTCTTTACCTACAAGATGATCTTGCCCCACAAACTGATCTAGGGTTTGCGGACGTTGTTTGCTGGCCAAAGGCTGATAGGTGCGCTCAGTCATGACCGCTACCTACAACAAAGTTTGATTTTCGAATGGGACAATGGACTCTCCGTACAACTTAAGCTCTTCAAGCAAGAACTTAGATTGAGGGTTAGTAGATTTTTCTGCCAGCTTTTGCAGCCGAGAAAAGTACGTCTTGAGGCTTGGCCCGTGTTTGCTGCTCGACAAGCGCTTGGCTCTAAATTGATCCCATGCAACCTGCT
>CALFBO010000087.1 GCA_937951635.1 Candidatus Saccharimonadia bacterium | reverse complement strand
AGGTGCTTTGTCCGGGGCTTTCTATGGCGATTGCAGGGTCAATAAGTCTAGGGGTCTAAAGATGTCCTTATGCTGCAGTGTGGTAAAAATTTCAATTTACTGACTGCCTGTTAGGCAGTGTCGTCCAGACAGTCAGTAAATTTTGGTCACTCAGTAGAGAATTCCGTTACCAATTTGCCGTAGCCAAGCAGCCAGCGTGGCAGAATGATTTCACGGGTGTAGGCGTTATGGCTAGTGACGTTCATGGCCACTACGGTCGCATTCTGAAACATTTGCAAGCCACTTGGCACGGCAGTCACTATGTATGGGACATCATCGCCCGGGAACAGCAGTAGATTGCCCTTAACAATTTGCCTGGCCGCAGTAAACACGTCTTCTGGAACGTTGCTGGTGTGGCCTATAGTGCGACCGAAGTAGACGTTTAGCCACTCTTGACTTATAGGTTTTCCGTCAGTTCGCTGAGGCGTGAACCCCGTTAGGGCCATCCAGGTGGCTTGTTCCTTAGTGGGTAGTTGCCGCCCAATCGCTTCTAGGTGTTCCCTCGCTTTCTTAATTGCATGAGGCAGGCAGGCTGTAGCGGGCAGATCCAGCCCCAGTAGCTCGGCTAGGCCAAATGTGTCCAATTCGGCAATGTCAATTTTTGCCTTTGTTGTCGGCATGGTTGCTCCATTCTCGTATCGGTGCGCCTTGCACCAAAAAATAGATAAGGACATGGATATAGTCGTATATAAACCATGACTTGTCAGTAGTCCGTTGGTTTTGGTGCAAGCTTAGAGCTGGTCAAGAGCTTGCGTTAGGCGGCGTAGCGTCGTTTCTTTGCCTAGAACAGCAAGGGTCTCAAACAGGCCCGGGGCAACCTGGCTGCCAGTTGCTGCAATGCGCAATAAGCCAAAGATAGTGCCGGGTTTCAAGTTCTTGGTTTGAGCCAGCTCGCGTAAAGCTAGCTCTAGGGCCTCGACGGTGAAATCGGTTTGGTCAAGACATTCAATACTAGCTTTTAGCAATGGAGCTCTTTGTGTATCGTCTAGTTTTTTAACTTTAATTGTTAATTGGTTATAGTTTGGTTCTTCAAAGAAGAATTCGCTAAGTTCTGGCAACTCGGCAAAATATTTTAGCCGCTCTTGCAGTAGCCCTAACACTTCGAGCCTGTAGTCGCTAGAAGATTTGCTAGCTGCTTCTGGCCAAAATTCATCGTCGATTAGTTTGAATAAGTCTTTGGTTGGCATGTTGCGTATATGGTGTCCATTAAGCCAAACCAGGCGCTGGTCATCGAATTTTGCACCAGACTTTTGGATGCGCTCAAGCGTAAAGTTATCTACGATTTCTTGTCGGGAAAACACTTCTTGTTCTGTGCCATCGTTCCAACCCATGCCGGCCAGGAAGTTGAACACCCCTTCACTTAAAAATCCTTGACTGCGGTACTCCAACACATCTTTTGCTCCGTCACGTTTACTGAGCTTTTTGCCGCCGTTTTGGTTGAGTATTGGTGGCATTGTGGCCATTTTAGGTGGTGTAATTCCAAGGGCTTTATACAAAGCCAAGAATTTTGGTGTGGAAGCAATGAATTCTTCGCCGCGCATTATGTGACTTATTTTCATTTCAAAATCATCTACAATGTGAGCAAAATTGTAAGTCGGGTATCCGTCGGCCTTTATTAGTACAAAGTCGTCTAGTGACTCTTCGCCTGCACTTAGATCGCCGCGCACAATGTCGTGCCATTCTGGCTTAAAGATTGTTGTTTTAAAGCGTAAGGTAGATTTTTTATACCAATCTTCTTCTACCTTTAGTTTAGAGTCTTCAGGCCTAAATTGTCTGTACAGGAACGGCTGCTTTAACAGCTTTGCTTCTTCACGAAATTCGGCGACCTGCGCGGTACTGTACGGGTCGGTGTATGCATGGCCGTCATTTATGAGCTGCTGGGCATAGCGCTTGTAAATATCTAGACGCATGGATTGGATATAGGGCCCAAGGTCGCCAGGTGCATTTGGTCCTTCATCTACCGAAATGCCAAGCCATTCAAGCGATTCTATAATATGCTCGGTTGCTCCTTGCACTTCTCTGGATTTGTCGGTGTCTTCAATTCTTAGAATAAACTTACCGTTATTGCTCTTGGCGAATGCCCACGCAAAAAGAGCAGTCCTAACTGCCCCAACATGTAAAAGTCCTGTTGGGCTGGGTGCGAATCGTGTTCTGACTTCCTGCATATAAGATTCATTATCGCAATATCAGGCTAGATAGGTCAAGGTTTGAGGACAACTATAGGGACCGTTAAAGGCTCGAGGCAATTTTTAAGAGCTGTTCACTAGAGAGCCTTGACTCCCCTTCTATTTGATACCATATCCCACCATCAACCCAGGTAGCATGATAATCGTCGTAGACGTATATGGTTAAGCCTTTTTCTTGAAAGGTGACGTAATGTTTGTTTTGGTTGACTAAAAAGTTTTCCAACAGACTTTGCGAATCCCAAGTAGACTCCTGTTGTTTTAAAACGAATTGTCTGTCGTCGCTATTAGATTGATAGCTAACACTAATTAGTCCTGGTGCGTAGCCAATTGGGCCGGCAAGACTGTACCCTGCAGGTTTATAGCTAGGCAGGTTTGCCGATATTCCTGCACGAGATGCTGCAACTTTGAGAGATATGTTTGGTATATTTTTGAAAATCGTATATCCACCTATTGAAAAGGCTGCAATTAATGATGCGCCAAGTATAGTAAGTTTTCTTTTTGAATTATTTTCTGTTTCTAGAGGGTTGGGGCTTTGGGTGTTTGCAGCGTTTTCTAGCACACTGGGTGTCGAAACGTGGTTATTTACTCCGGTGTATGCAATTCCTGCATTCATGTTCGGCACACTGTATGGACCGCTTGCGTCGGCAGGCATTACCATTGTTGAATCATCTTTACTAGCAGTTTTAGCACGTGTGCTTAAACGTTGTTTGGTAAAAAACTTGGAGATTTTTGGAGATTTTTCGTGGGCGGCAGCCCTGCTTATTCGAGCAGTGTCTACTAGTCTTCTGCTTTTCGCCTCAGGCTCCTTGCTTTGTACAGAGGCAATGGTTGCTGTATTTACTTTTTTTGGTGAGGATGGTTTTTGAGATTTATGACGAGCGGCCGGGTGGAGTCGTTTAGTTCGCTGGGTGCTTGAATGAAGTTTGGTCGAGCTAGAGGCTTTTGTTTTGACTCTTCTTTTAAGCGGTGCATGAAAACCATCAATCAGTCTTGGCTGAGTTGATTTGGACTTGCGCCTCTGGGCGCTAGGAGTCTTTTTGGTCAATTTACCCCCCTGGCATTTGATTAATTTTGTTGTTATAGGTTTTTTGCACTTTTGAA
>CALFBO010000086.1 GCA_937951635.1 Candidatus Saccharimonadia bacterium | reverse complement strand
GTAGCGGTAGCCGTTGCGCACAGATGGGTTACGTCGTAGTTCACGGCTTAGCGTACTGTGGTGTACCTGCAGTAGCTTCGCTGCATCACGCAAGCTTAACCCCGCCAGCAGTAAAGCACTGAACTTTATTCGTGTTTGTTTGGTAAGATGTATATGCATCTTTGTCTCCTTGATTATTTTGTTGTCGTAACAACTAGTTTAGCGAATACAGAGATGCTTTTTAGTGCTTATGGTGCATTTCGGGGTGGAATGTAGGTTGATGTTGGCGATTAAATCTTCGACTTGCTTGCTGCTGAGCGGGGAATATTCGCAAATCTCACCTTCGCCCAATGGCGATCTACAATTGTATTCCTGTTGATAGCCGCCAGATCGAGCTCTTTCTAGTGCTGCTTGGCGAGTGTATTCAATTTTCTTTTGAGAGTGTAGTTTTAATGACTCTGCCGACTTGGCGTAGGCTAGAAAATCATCGTGCACAGTGTTGCTTATAGCTGCGCTTGGAAAAGGGGCGTAAACCCCTGTTGTTGGTGATAGGGCAGAGTCTAAATCACTATCAGGAATATCAAAATCAACTTTAAAGGTGCTGCTAATCAAAGATCTAATCGGGTAATCTGTAGTTTCAAGGTCAAACGAAGAACCGTCGGGTTCGGACTGATAATTAAAGTAATAATCCGCAGTTTCATTATTGAGCGAGTAGCCCGGCGACTTTGACGCCTTTAGATCGGGCTCGGTTATATATTCGTCTGGGAGTCCTAGGTTTTCGTATGGGCCAATCGCAATAATCAAGCTTTGGCGCAGAGAGTTCCCAGTAACACAACTGGCAGTGCACCAACTTCGAAGGTGCACCAATGATACTTATTTGAGCGCCAGGGACTATTTTCTACAACCCAGCCTTCTACCCTCGACTCAAATACATAGTCCTTGAGTAGCTCACCCCTGTTAGAAATTGATTCCTCCGATTCAAACAGTGAATACAAACTGTGTTCATTGTGTACTGACTCGCTCGAATCGTCTGTATCGTTATTCCTGTTCACGAGCATAAGGCTTGCCCCAGCTGCAAAAACCAAAGCTATGCCAACTAGTGCCAGTTTTTGACTTAATAACCTAAATATAATGACAACACGATACCATTCGCGGAGCCGCCAATACACCAAAAATAAGTCAAAACCTCAAGGGTCGTCTTGCCAATAAAAATGCAACCAAAGTTCATAGCACAAGGAGTGATTCTGTGACGGTACCGCACTGCAAAGACCTAAAGACTTCTTGTCGCCATGTGGCTTGGTGGTTTAGGCTGTCGAGGTCTCTGCGCCTTAGCGACACCATGCCTCTTGCAGAGAGCTGTCCTTGCGGTATTTCTGTTGCAGCGAAACTTGAAAAAGATTCTAAAAATTGGTTACACCAGGTTGCCTGAAAGCTAGACTCATGCTAATCTGTGACTTATATTAATAAGAGGAGCGATATATGCAAAGACTTTTACAGCTTACAAGCGCAATCATGCTATTTGCACTTGTGATTATTAATACAAATCCTGCCGAAACCAGGGCAGAAGAGAGTCCAATCAACTGGGGCAACAGTGGCTGGGATGTAGGATTTTGGAATTTGCCAAACCCACACCAATATCTGCTATCGCCACCAAGCTGGGAAAAATTTGGCCAATATGGTGATCGTGACGTATCAATTTCAGATGTAGTTCCCGCAGGATCATTTCTTGTAAACAACGGCCTAAATGCACCGGCGCAAGGTGTTCAGCCAGACAGGTTTATGGCTCAATACTACAAGAGCGTAACACTAACAGAACCAGCAGAAGTAACCTTTACAACCACGAGTGACGACGGTGTTAGGTTGATTCTACAAACAAATTCTGGCAGCCAAACAGTTATTGACGAGTGGAATGATCACTCGGCCACAGAACACACTGCAACAGTTAATTTGCCGTCGGGCTTTATTAATATATACCTGCAATATTACGAAAATGGCTACGATTCGGTAATTGGGCTGGATATTAGCGCCAAAACAAATCAAGTTCAAGGCCCTGGAGCTCAACCAGACAGGTTAGTAGTAGATGTAAATAATGAAAGTCTTTCCGGAGCAGTCACAACAAGCAATTTTGTATACATGGCCGATACTTACATTTTTGAAGACCAGTGTGCATACAATGAGTCTGGGTTTGTGTCTGACTGCCCAGGACGCACCGTTAAGTCGGCAGAAGGGGCAGAATACAAAATAGTTGTGACGCAGCTCCCTTACGAAAATAATGTATACACGTATGAAGGTCCGTACGTCATGGGTGGAGCTGGCACCCTAGATGCTCCATTTTGCGACGCCAAAGGCTACGACACTCCAAAAGTGTGCCTACCTATTGGCAATCTCAATTTGAAAGACTTTGTGAAAAGACCTCCTCTAGATAACTCCTTTAGTGTCTATATACGCATGTCTCACCCCGAACTTGAAACAGTCGAGACAGCAACAAGCTTTAGCGTTCAGCTCTCTGAAGAGCCAACATCGTACATGAGTGACTTCGACCCAATGTGGAATGTACAAAAATGGGGCGCCAAAATTACCAGCCACGGAAACAATAGTGACGGTGGCCAGTCTTTTGGCATCATAGCAACTAGCGCAAGTGCTGGCGGTCGACTTGTTTCACCCGTAATAGACGTTAACGACTCAAAAAATTACCACATAAGCTACCATCATCTGGTTGATGTTGTAAACCAGGTCACAATACGCGAGTACGACTCAAACGGCAACACACTTGGCTACAAGTGGGTTGGCTCTAGTAATGCAAGTTCTGCGTACCCAAAGGGAACATTCTCACAGGCTATGTATGACTATTCGCCATCGGCAGGAGTGGACCATATTGAAGTGTTTATCGAGCTTCGTGCATATGGAGTAGGCTCTGAGAGCAGTGATAGCTTTTATGACTTTGCCATGAAGGAAATGTAACAACAAGCCCAACAAGCTTTAGGCTTAGGCATCACAAAACCGCCGGTAGTATCGGCGGTTTTGTTTCTTGCTCAAAATTAACTACAGACAACTATACTGCAGCCCCCACTAAACACATAACGCCAAAATCAAAATGTCTTACGAACACTTCTTAGCGTAAACGGTATCAACAAAGTTGTTTCAAAAATCTAGGATTTGCAAACAACCTCTACGAGTAGATAGCCCATCTTAAGTAAACTCAAGAGAACAAACAGCAAAAGATCAAAATTTAAAAAGGGCACCCGTTAAACACGATTTGTCCTAGAAAGGACCTTAAAGAGTAATCACACAATATATGTGCTATCTCTTTTCATGTTTAGCGAGCACCCTGTGCCTAGGAGCCCGGAAGTTCAAAGGTTTTGCGTAAAACCAAGAATCAACCGAGCCACCAGGGTACAAGTTTTGAGTTACGACCCTACGCACAACTCTGGTAACGACCTGATAATTCCTGTAGTTTCAAAGGGATGCCAGTCCAAATAGACCATGCCTTTGCGAGCAGACCAACCAAAGCAGAATGTACGCAGGCAACCATCAACCCGCAAAATAATGCCAGTGGAGCAACCCGGCAGCATAGTACTACCCTGGAGCTTAATCAACTCAGGTGAACTAAGGGCATAAGCTGCAAAAGCCTCAGCGCCTGCAAGCGGGGCACCGTCCTGAGTCAACACATAGTATGTAGAGGTAGCCGCTGCTGGATTCCAGCTGGCAAGCAGATTAACCGCTACCCGATGAACCCCTGGAGCATAGTGCTCGCAACTTTTATGCAAAAGTCTAGCTCCACTAAAGCTGGGTGGAGCTACTTCAAGCCCCTTGCCCAGCATCTGGCGGTAAAACTCCATGGTGGACGCTGGGTCACCCTGGGCGTACGCCCCGTCGGGAACGTAGAACAGGATGGTGTAGGCATCAACTCGCTGCTCTTCGGGCTCGGTCAGGTCTACCAAGAAAGCTGCCTCGGGCACACCAGCCTCGACCAACAGCTGCTTTTGCTCGGCAAGCGAGCTCAACAGAGGCTGGAATGGGTAGGTGGGCTGGACGAACCGTCCCTCGATGATGTCTTGGAGGGCGGTCTTGACCGCGCCCGTCGGAAGCGAACCGTTGCCGATTCGCTTGACGACCTCATTCCACTGACCTGTCAGCAGGACGAGAGGATTTTCGTTGGTGGACATGATTGCTCCATAGCCGTATGACTTCATTGATCGGCAGTATTGCCAAGCAGTGATTTCAACTTTCATTGAAAACGGCAAAATACAGCCCTGACTGGGCGAACTCGGATTAGCTGCACATCGCCGTCTTCAATTTTTGTAACTCAAAATTTTAATGTACTGCAGTAAGTGTATTATAAAAATACACTTAAATCAATGTATATAACTATTTGTCAAACAAATGGTCCTACATTCCACCCCGAAATGCACCATAAGCACTAAAAAGCATCTCTGTATTCGCTAAACTAGTTGTTACGACAACAAAATAATCAAGGAGACAGAGATGCATATACATCTTACTAAACAAACACGAATAAAGTTCAGTGC
>CALFBO010000085.1 GCA_937951635.1 Candidatus Saccharimonadia bacterium | reverse complement strand
GGACGAGGTGTATTTTCTTTGGGAGAATACACGTCCTGGGTCCGAGACGAGTAATTCTCCAAATAAAATACCGCCCTAAAGGACGGTACTTTATTTGGAGGGCCATCTGGGACTCGAACCCAGGACACCAGGCTTAAAAGGCCTGTGCTCTAACCAGCTGAGCTAATGGCCCGAATACTACCTATATAAATATGGCGTCTAGCTGGAGCTAACGCAAAAACTATACCACCCCACCTCTGTTATTGCAATAGTTATTTTGCTGACACTCTTTGCGCGCAATCAAATGAACCCAACACAGCCAACACCCCACCCGACCACCAGGGTGGTGGGTGGATTGTGGCGTAAATATACTGTCAAAACAAGCTTTGGCGCCACTTTCCAATCAAAATCTCACCCAACAAGACTAAACTTAGTAAAATCAACCAACATCAAACCCAAGCAAAGCGACTCAAAGAACCAAATAACCACAAAATATTTGGACGCCTGCAACAATAGACTCACAGAGGTGAATACTGCAGATATGTGCTACAATTACTGCCAGCACGCACCGATAGCTCAGCTGGATAGAGCGCCTGGCTTCGGACCAGGAGGTCGGGGGTTCGAATCCCTCTCGGTGTACCATGAAGAAGCAGTCCCGTGAGGGCTGCTTTTTTATGGTATGGCGAGGTAGGGTTCGGACGCCCGACCGATAAAGGGAGGGGTGAGACAGTCTGGGAGACTGTCGCAAGAGAATCTTCACCTGAAAGCTATGCTTTCTTGGCAGAAGTTCTGGGCCTGCTGGAAGTAGGTCGAATCCCTCTCGGTGCACCAGTTAGAAGCCGTCCCCTGTGGACGGTTTTTGACTGGTATGGCGAGGCCGGATTCAAACTCCCGGCCTCCGGCAAGGAGGGAGGGGTGAGAACTGCCAGTGGCAGTTCGCAAGGAAACTTACTCTTGGAAGCTATGCTTTCAAAGATGTAATTTCGGGCCTGCTGAAAGTAGGTCGAATCCCTGTCAGTGTGCCATGAAGAAGCAGTCCCGTGAGGGCTGCTTTTTCTTGGTGAGGCCACATGGTTCGGGCTACTAGTTAGAGCTGGAGTCATCACTTTTAAAAACTTCGCTAAACTCTTTTCCTCCCTTAACTAACTCCAAGTTAAGTTTCTGACCACCAGCAGCCTTCTCGAGCCACTCGCCAAGATCCGCATAAAATTCCCCGATGTCATTAAGTAGGTCTTCAGGCGATATTTCCTCCCCGTCTATGGAGTATAGATAAAGCGAGTCATCCGTATTAGAACTTTGTAAAGAGGTTTTAGGCGCCTCGGCCCCAAAAGACCATTTAGCTATGTTGCCTGAGCCAATCGTATGCAGTTTTTTTGAAACGAAAGCCACTTTCCTGAATCGCTTGACAGACTCAGCAAGTGCACTAGGCAGCAAGGGGTTAGACGATGCCGAACTCAAGTAAACAAATAGATCCATTACTTTCATATCTACAACATGCGTGCATCCCGGACCGAACTCCAGCAGCCCGTTGTTCTTTAGGTTGTCTGCAGTCTGCATAATGTCGTATATATAGAAAATAAAATGACAGCTTTTCGCCGAGACACTCGACTCAATCTTCAGAGTAATCTTCATTGTAGAAATCAAATCACATAATTTTAAGACCTCTTTTAATTGCAAGTTAACTATCTGCTGAGCAGCATTAAACTTTCTATAGGCCA
Organism: Candidatus Saccharimonadia bacterium; assembly: GCA_937951635.1. GTDB lineage: Bacteria > Patescibacteriota > Saccharimonadia > Saccharimonadales > CALFBO01 > CALFBO01. The sequence continues at coordinate 21,991 of CALFBO010000085.1, read as the reverse complement.
AATAAGCCAAGGTAAATGTTGCCATGGCAGCAAAAGTCTGCACAGAAGACAAAACTAACCCCAGGTCTATACTGCCTATGGCCTTGCCAAAAACACTCTGGTGATGGACGAAGCCTTCAATAGTCATGATTATGGGTACGAGCAGTATTGACAACACCAAAGCCTCCTTAATGCAAGAATTATATATCCAAACAACCTCATCTGCTACTCGCAAGGCTGCGCTAAGCTATGGCATCTCAAAGTCGCGTAGCCAACCAAGCCCCAACATAAGTACCGCTAAGTGACAAAATCAAATCCCCCATAGTGTCACGATAAGCTGAGAGCGACTCTACAGGGTGGTCAGCCACAAACGTCATATACTCTAGCAGCTCCCAAATTATGTGCGAGGTTAGGCCAAAACTTACCACAAGGGTGAATAGAGCCAGCTTGTTCTTTACTCTATCTTTAAGCCAGAAGCCAGCTATTAGCGCCCACGGAACAGACATGGTTAAGTGCATGGCATCGTCCCACCAAAAGATACTGTCGTACAGATTCAGGGTGTTGCCCAGTAAGTCAAAAGTCACAACAAAAGTCAGGCATAAATCTATGGCGTACGGATAGGTTTTTGCGCCCCTAAGTAATTTAAGTCTCCAAAGTAGGTACGTTGCTGCTGCTGCCAGAGGGTAGAAAATATAGCGATATTCCATGCCCTTGTCTTGGTACTGCGGCAAATAATCGTATGCTACGCTGTGCCAGAGTAAACCTGCAAGGGCCAGTTTTAGGCCAATGTTTGATAAGTGCACTTTAGGCACACCTAATACTCCCTAGGTCTAGTTCTGGGGCAAGGTAGTCGTATAGCCACTTTTGGGCCTGACCGTCCCCATGCAGCCCATCTCGCCAGAGCCAATTACCCCAACCAGCCCTACCTGCCACGTCATGCAACGCAATACCCATAACCTCTTCTTCTTTGCAGGCAATCAGCATTGCATCTTCGAACAACTTAATCCTGGAGTTACTAAAATAGCTTCGACTATTTTGCAACTTGTTCTCCTTTGGAAATACTCTTGACTCGTCCACAGGAGTCATACCCAAGCAATACACCTCATCGGTGTGCTGCCTGGCCTGCTTTAATACTGAACGTACAGATTTTGTAAAATTATCTGGCGTATCTACATAATTGCCTGGCGAACCAACAGCCTGAGCACTGTTGCTGCCCGGTTGAATAACAATTATTGTTTTTAAACGCGGAGCAACCCGTTCAACTGCACTTACCACGGGCGCTATAAGTGCTAAATGGTCATCTACTAGGCCACCCGGAAGCGACAAACTGTGGACTTAGTAATACTTGCTGCCGCCATTTGGACCAAACGCGTCATGCAGATAGTTCTGTTTAAGATAGTCCGCCCACGAACCATTACTGGATCCAACACCGTAGCCAGTACTGGAGCCAAATATAAAAAACTTTTTCATACTATCTATATTACACACCAGGCTATCTAAAATACTATATACTTATGCAAGTTATGAAGGTTCTAGACGGAAAACAACTAGCCGAATACATCGAGCAGAGACAGGCCAAGCAAATTCGCTCAATGCAACACTCTAAAATAGTGCCCACACTAAAGGTTATTCACACACTTGACGACCCTGTTATAAACAAATACATAGCACTCAAAAAATCTTATGCCGATGATATTGGTGCAAAAGTAGAATCCGAGCTTGTTGACTCAGCGAATCTGCTTTCAGCAATAGAGGCCGCAAATACCAATGAGTCAATTCATGGCATTATTGTCCAGCTTCCTATTGCGGACCAAAGTCTAACAGACCAGGCTCTAAATACAGTCAACAAAGATAAAGACGTTGACGGCCTAGGCAATAGCTCAAACTTCGACCCCGTCACTCCAACTGCAATATTGTGGCTGCTGGCCGGCTATAACGTATCGCTGCAAGGGAAAAAAATTACAGTAATCGGCCAAGGCAGATTAGTTGGCAAGCACCTTACAAACGTACTTACAGAAATGGAATACGAGCCGCAAGTAATCGACATCAACACCCCAAACCCCAAAGAAATCTGCTTAAGCTCCGACATTGTGGTAAGTGCCGTCGGAAAGCCAGGACTAGTTAAGGGCGACTGGCTGCAACCAAAGGCAGTCGTGGTAGATGCCGGCACAACTAGCGAGGGTGGGAAAATACTCGGAGACTTACACCAGTCGGTATACGCTCGCAACGACCTTATTGTTACTCCCAAAATTGGTGGAGTTGGCCCTTTAACCATTGCGGTGCTATTCGAAAACCTAATTACCGCAGCAACAGCTTAAGCTATAAGTTGCTTAAGTCATAACAGGAAGCCATAGGCTGGAGAAACTTCTGATTCTTAGGCCTTAATGCAGGCTTAAAAAACAAAATTCATGCTTGCATTGGGCCTGTATATCGGCCACAATCCACCCACCACCCTAGTGGTTTGGGTGGGGCCAACATATCGATATCGACGTCAAATACACATTTATCTATCTGCCAACAGGCAAACTAAACCCAATGGTAGTACCCTTGTTTAAACGAGATACTAACCTAATATTGCCCCCATGCAAGTCAACAACCTTTTTGGCAATGTACAGTCCTAGTCCTGTGCCGCCAGGACGCTTTTGACGAGCGTTGGAAGACCTAGCATATCTTCTAAACATCTTTGGCATATCAGACGCCTTAATACCTATACCATCGTCTTTCACCTCGAACTCTACACTGTTCAATGACTGGTCATACCTCAACCCAACAGCAACCCTGCCGTTGTTGTTGGAATACTTAAGTGCATTGTCTATCAAATTGCTAACAACATCTGCGAGTCGCTGTTTATCGCCATAAATTTCAACCGAATCTTTAGGCAAAGTAGGCTCAACTATCACACCCTGCTTGCTTGCTTCACCTCGCAGCGATTCAATCTCTTGCTCTACTAGCTCTTTAAAATCAAAGCTGCTCTTTGCAAGCTTTAATTTGCCCTTATTCACCTGCGCCGACACAAGCAGCTCCTCGATGAGCTTAGTCATTTTAACCAATGACTCGTGTGTCTGCTCTAGTGCAGGCCCCTGTGCCTCGTCGGGGTTTCCAATTCTTCCATCTTTCAACAAAGATACATAATTGCGCGAAACTGTTAGCGGAGTGCGCAACTGGTGCGACGCCATAGATATAAACTCATTCTTGGCACTGTCTGCCTTTTTAAGTTGTTTATTCAACTTTTGTAAATCATTTGTTGCAACCGCTATTTGCGTATGCAGATCTGCCTGATAGCTTTCGGTGTCTACGGCGCGCGCAAATGCAATAGATATACTACCCAAGGCCGCTGCAACAAGTTCTTGGTCTTTAGTGCTAAATTCCGACAAATTAGTTTTCTTGCCAAAAGCTAGCAGCACCGAGTGTGAACTATTAATTTTTTGGCTTACGACCAAATCTCTACCGCTATCGCTCAATGACACGCTATTACCCAGTAGGGCGTGCGTACAATCGCTTTTTCTGCGCTTCTCTACTCTGCCCGATCGCATTAACACATACGACCTACATTCCTTGTCGCTACAAAAGTATATTTCCGAAAACTCTGCCCCCAAACCCTCTGCAAGCAGTCCGCAGGTATTCATGCCAACCGAATTAATTGACTGACAAGCCATTAAACGCCTGTCTAGACTTGTTAGTAAGTCATCCAGCTCGTAGTCTGTCTTGTAATATGTACGTTCGAATATTTTTGCAACGTGCTCTGTAACTAACGGCGACACCATCACAAACAGTGTCATCATAAGCAAATACACGATCATGCCTGTAGAGGTTCTATGAATGCCATCTGGTATCCACTGGGCAATTATAAACAGCATAGTCGCCCAAGTGATTGCGCCGATACCCACCCTAATGAACAGCGATAGCTGCAATGCAAGTTCCCTAACATTGAAAACCCCATATTTTACAACCCCACAGATAAAAAGACACACACCCGCCAACATAAGAGGCGCCTCTAGGGCGGTTGCCAGGCCTGCATGGTCAATATTCAGCAAGCTAGTCACAATATTTATAATCAAATTGGCAGAATAGCCCACGGCCACCATTAACAGGAGTGCCAAAACACGCTTCCTATCCTTCTTTTTTCGAAACTTGCTTTGCCCATATAGAGCCAGCACCAGGCTAACAAAATGCCAGAACATAGTATTTAGCGCAAACAGTATGCCGCCCACGCCAAAGCTAGCCGATACAAGTAAATCGTCGTGCTCGACTATACCCGCCACCCCCCAGGGGCTAACTACGGCCAAAGCGCTAGCTGCTGATAAAATCAAAGCGAGCTTTCTTTTACTGCAAGCAAACTCACCTGCGCTACAGTAACAGCAAACTAATCTATATAAAAAATAAGGGGAAAACGCAGCAATAAATAGCGCTATTCGTATATAGATATTCGCCAGCAAACCATCGCCCGCTATAGCTGCCGAGTATCTAAAAGCAGACCAAAACGATACACTCAGAGCAAGTGCAGAAAAATTTAATCCAATTTGTCTCGGGCCACGAAAATTTCTATAAAAATAGCTAATTAACGCTCCCACAAACATTAGTGTAAAAATATAACCCAAGTGAAACATTGAATATATTGTATAATATACTTGTTATTTTGTAAATACTATGTAATTATTATATCAAATGAGCAAGTCTAACATCTTATTAGTCGAAGATGACGAAGCACTATCTTCGGTATACCAACTAATATTTCAACAATCTGGCTATTCATTGCTAACTGCCAACAATGGTCAGAGCGGCTTATTTGCTGCTCGGCAACACATGCCAAGCCTCATACTTGTAGATGTCCAAATGCCCGTAATGGGCGGGCTTGAAATGGTTCGAAAATTGCGGAAAGAGCCATGGGGCAAGAATCCCAAGATAATAATACTCACCAACAGCAACAATGTAGATTTGGATGTCAACAAATACAATATTTCCGAAGTTGTGCTAAAAGTAGAGCTAGAACCCGACAATTTGGTTGAGCTTGCTCAAAAATATCTATAGCCCATAGAAAACTACCCAAACAATCAATAATCACCCTACGGACAAAACTAGACAATTGCGTAAAAACACTCAAAACACAACAGTTATGGCCAAAGAAGCATCTAATATGTCATTTTATGCAAAATATCGTCTTGCGATTAACAGAGATAAAAGTGCTTTTTTGCCAAACACACATCTGTAAAAGGTCGGACCTTTTTGAGTGTGCCAAGGTCGGACCTTTTTGAGTGTGCCTGAACTTTTGTTATTGCTGCAAGCTATGGCTTTGTCCTAAAAAAGACTGTCGGTTTCGGGGGCTTCATTAATTTTGATAGGATGTGTATATGCAAGTTTTAAAAAATCAGCCACTCGCAGGCTACACTTCGTTTGGGGTTGGTGGAAATGCCGATAATTTAGTACTTGTAGAAAATACAGATAATATTGCCAAGATACTAGAAAATTATCCTGTGGTGAACATAATTGGATACGGAACCAACTACCTAATATCCGACCACGATCTACCCGGCCTAACAGTAGTTATGCGAACTAAATCGATTGTGTTTGATGACGACGCGCAGCAAGTTATAGCCGAAAGCGGTGTATGGTGGGATGACTTAGTTCAAGGCTGTGTCAAAAAAGACCTTTGGGGGCTAGAGCTAACAAGTGGCATACCGGGCGGTGTTGGCGGTGCTGTCGTTGGCAATATAGCAGCTTATGGCCAAAGTGTTGCAGATAGCTTGACGTGGGTGGACGTGCTAGACACTACGTCAACTAGCGAGATAAAGCGTCTAACTTCTAAAGACTTAAATTTTGGCTACAGGTACTCCACGCTGCAGCACCAAGAATCACAAAACCTACTTATACTCGGTGCAGCATTTAATCTGTCAACAAAACCAACACAGCCTATGTCTTACCAAAAAGCACTCGATGTAGCAAATGAGCTAGGTCTAGATGAAAACAATCTTGTTCAAAGACGCCAAATTGTCATGGAAGCAAGGCGAAGGGCTGGATCGTTATTGCCAAAAAATGACACACACAGCAACACTGCAGGCTCATTCTTCAAAAACCCCTTGGTGACCCAGGACCAAGCCGAGACAGTTATGCGCCACGAAGAATTCGGTGTTAGCACAAAACAAATATTGCATTCCAATATGAGCCATGGTGGCGACAAGCTCCGTATGTCGGCAGCATTAGTGTTGTTAGCAGCTGGTTTTAAACGTGGCCAAACTTGGGGCAAAGTTGGCCTACATAAAGACAACTTACTTAAAGTAGAAAACTTAGGTGGCGCCACTGCACAGCAGATATACGATGTCGGCCAACACCTAAAAACAACCGTCAAAGAAAAACTAAACATTAACCTAGACATGGAAGTCCGGCTACTTGGAAAGTTCAATAATTAGCTTCGCTAAAAGGTCGGACCTTTTACAGGGGTGGATTTTGCAATAATTTAAATTAACTTCTTAATTTAGATGTGTCTTTTCTACAAAAAATTAGTTATCACTAGGGAGGGGGAACTTTCTGCTAAAATCAGCGACCTGCCTGGCAATACCCTCTATCTTTACGGCGTCTGCACGATGCATGATTGCAGCGTGCATCCATACAGCCAGCTGCTCCATGTGTTGCTGCGTTAAGCCACGAGTGGTCACAGCTGGAGTGCCAAGCCTGATGCCACTAGGCTTAAATGGCGGATTGGGATCGTCGGGTATTGAGTTCTTATTGGTATTTAGTCCTACTTTATCGAGAATTTCTTCGGCTTGCTTGCCATCTATGCCAAAACTTGCCACTACATCTGCAACAATCATATGGTTGTCTGTGCCATTAGTAATTAGCTTAAAACCACGAGCCATAAGTTGTGAGGCAAGTTCTTTAGCATTGGCCACGACATTGCTTGCATAGCTTTTAAACTCTGGTTGCGCTGCTTCTTCAAAGGCGACTGCCTTGGCCAAAATATTATTCATGTGCGGACCACCCTGTAGAGCTGGGAAAACTTGTCTATCTATTAGCGTGGGTAAATTATTTACTGTTTTGTCTACCGGCTTCATGGGATTGGACACCTGTCCTTTTGTAAGAATCATTCCCCCTCGCGGACCTCTTAAGGTTTTATGAGTCGTACTAGTCACTATTTGGAAGCCACTATCGAACGGGTTGGCCTGCACTCTGGCAGCAATAAGTCCTGCCGTATGTGCTATGTCGGCCATAGCTATCGCCCCCACCTGATCGGCAACTTGTTTAAATTTTGAATAGTCCAGATCTCTTGGGTATGACGTAAACCCGGCTAGCAAAATTTTGGGTTTATGTTTCTTTGCCATATTAAGCATGTGGTCAAAATCGATCTCGCCTGTTTCTATATCTTTCATCTTGTAGCGTACAAAGTTATAGATTTTAGACATAAATGTCACCGGATGGCCGTGAGTTAAATGGCCGCCGTGAGTTAAATCCATACCCATGATGGTATCTCCTGGCTCGAGCCAAGCAGAGTAAGCTGCCATATTGGCAGGTGCCCCTGAATGCGGCTGCACATTGGCATGGTCTGCCCCAAAGAGTTTTTTGGCGCCATCAATAGCAACAGTCTCTATATAATCTGTATTGACCTGACCACCGTAATAACGATAGCCTGGGTAGCCTTCGGAGTACTTATTAGTAAAAACAGAACCTAGCGCAGACAATACGTCTTGGCTTACGTAGTTTTCTGAAGGTATTAACTCTAATCCACTACGTTGGCGCTCTTCTTCCAAAGATGTAAGTTTTTGCAATTGAGGGATGTTTAATTTATGTATGCCCATAGTTCGATACGAGTATAGCAGGTTGATAGTGTAGACACTCTAATACTTAATCGCTTGCCCGTTACATGAGCCTGCTTAGAGGCCAATGATAATTTTACTATCTGCTTGCAATATCACTTGACTGAGGCCACAATCCACCCACCACCCTGGTGGCAGGGCGGGGCTGGATTGGGTGCAATTTTCCACAGCTTTAATGCTTGGACCAGTTGTAAATTACTTGAATTATAAATCATAAGTGGTAATATTCATTCGTGATTTACAAAACAGAGCCACCATTCACAGTATTTATAAACCGTATTTGATAACTTTATGCAACAAAAAAACTATGCACAAAAAATTGGCAAACTCATAAACCAGGTCCGCAGACAACGGGGACTTACTCAAGCTGAGTTTGCCAAACAACTCGGCACTTCGCAAAGTGCAGTTAACCGAATCGAAAAAGGCAACCAAAATGTTAGCATAGAAATGCTGGGCAGAATTAGCGACGTCTTGAACAAACGAATTATTAAAATTGCTAACGGTGGCACCAGCTTACAAATAAAAGGTGGTCAAGAGCTAAGCGGAAGCATCGAAGTAAAGTCTTCCAAAAATGCTGCGGTAGCCCTGCTTTGTGCATCGCTACTTAACAAAGGCACAACCAAACTCAATAACATGCCTCGCATCGAGGAAGTGTTTCGAATTATAGAAGCCCTCAATAGTATCGGCGTAAAAACCAAATGGACGAACAACGACCTAGAAATTAAGCGCCCCACTAAACTAAAAATGGAAAGCCTTGACGCAACCGCCGCAAAGCGTACAAGAAGCGTACTAATGTTTATTGGCCCACTAATTCATGAGTTAAAAGAGTTTAAAATACCCTATTCAGGCGGCTGTAAACTAGGTGAAAGAACAGTAAAGCCCCACCTATACGCGTTAGAAAACTTTGGTGTAGACATAACCGCCCAAGCCAAGGCGTACAAAGTCAGTGTGAACACAATAAAGCCTGAGAGCCTAGTAATGTATGAAATGGGTGAAACTGCCACAGAAAATGCGATAATGGCGGCTGCCGGCAACGCAGGGCCAACAACCATTAAAAACGCTTCTCACAACTACATGATTAGAGACCTGTGCTATTTTTTGCAAAAACTTGGCTTAAAAATTGAAGGAATTGGCACAAACAACCTTACTGTACACGGCCAAAACAACATCAGAAAAAACGTCACCTACACGCCCGCCGAAGATCCCATAGAGGCTATGGCATTTTTGTCGATTGCGGCGACCACCAACTCGGAAATTACAATAAAGCGTGCCCCCATAGACTTTCTAGAACTAGAATTACTTCACCTTCATAAAATGGGTCTAAACTGTACGCTTTCTAAGCGCTACAAGTCACATAACAGCGTATCCGACCTTGCAGATATCACTGTTCATAAACACAAAGGACTAAAAGCACCTGAAGACAAAATTTTGCCACTACCATTTCCAGGAATAAATATGGATAACCTGCCCTTTTTTGCACCGATTGCGGCAATCGCCCAAGGCAAAACTCTGCTACACGACTGGGCCTACGAAAATAGAGCAATATACTTTACAGAGCTCAGCAAACTAGGCGCCAACGTAACTTTGGCCGACCCGCATCGTGTTTATATAGAAGGACCCGCCAAGTTGAGCGCCGCAGACGTAGTTTGCCCGCCAGCCCTACGTCCGGCGGTTATAATCCTAATAGCCATGATGGCCGCCAACGGCACATCAATACTACGAAACATATATTCCATAGCCAGAGGCTACGAAGACCTAGCCGAACGGCTCAACGCCCTAGGTGCAAAAATCACCGTCTTACAAGACCTGTAGCTAAAGCTACCTACAGCACCAAGTTTAGGTCTGAATTGTTTTCAGCATAAACTAGCTTAATTTTATCTATCAATTCCCTGGATAGACCATCCCTAAGACCCGAAATATCTATCACTAGCTCGTCATTCCTAATTTCAAATAATCCAGAAGCAGGCTGTGCTCCGTAAAAACAAATACACCTAAGCAGCCACCCCAGCAAGCCAATATCAACTTTCAGCACATCACTATCATCAACATTTACCACCTTTACTGAACCAGCGCCCTCGGCAATTGCCAAAATGTCATTTAAGTGCGAAATCTTAAGCGGCTCAAAAGCACACTCATACACTCCAGATACTAGATCATCTAGCAAGCCAAGTTGCGCCAACATAAAATTCAACCTCTTAAACCTGGCTGTGAGCTGTTTAAAAAAATCTGTTTGCTTGGTTGCGTCATCTGCTAAATACAGCAGACTTTTAATAACAGTTAGTTCACCGCGAATTCCATGCAGCCGGTCGCTATGGCCAAGATTAGCGCTCGACAATCTGGTAACCTTTGCCACGAATGGTATGGATTAGTTTTTTATCGTGACCGTCGTCTATCTTATTACGAAGATACTTTATATACACCTCTAGTCTATTGGACGTATTGTTTGAATAAATACCCCAGACATGACGCAACAATTCCGCCTTGGTGGCCACCACTCCTTGCTTACGCATCAAAAACTCCAACAACTGATACTCCTTTGGCATAAGTTCGACTGTTTTGCCACCCCTGCTAACTATTAGAGTCTGTGCATTTAAGTGCAAATCGGCTACAACAAATTCCTCATGAACAACTTGGTCGGGTCGACGCATTAGTGCCCGAATTCTCGCAATTAGCTCGTCGGGGTGAAATGGTTTTGGCAAGTAATCATCGGCTCCTGCATCCAAGCCTGTAACCTTATCTACAGTGGTGCTTCGATTAGTGAGCATGATTATCGGCACGCTATTGCCGCTAGATCGGATTTGCTTGCACAACTCTATGCCGTCTACATCTGGCAAATTCAAATCTAGCACCACGACATCGTGCTGGTCCTTTTGTAGTTTGCTAAGTGTTTTGGCTCCAGAGTTATCTGTATCAACAACAAAGTTAGACTTTTTTAAAATTTTGGACAACAGCGCAGTTAGCTCTTTGTCGTCCTCTACTAGCAAGGTGTGCATAAAAACTCCTTAAAGGCCGCTGTCTTGTCCGCATGTATTGCCGGGACTCCACATTTGCCTTTTTCTTTAAAACATTATATACTAATTATATTCTAGGCGCAAGCATATTTTCAAGACAACCTAGCGTGTTCTAATCTTGCGTTAAGGTAGTTACAAACTGTCAAATCCGTTGTATAATTGCTTTAACTATGTCAATGGAAACATCAACCAACCATCTAGATACCCACAACGAGCCCTCCGACCAGGAGCTAAGAACCTACCTAGACAACCAAGCCGAGAAGGCAGCCCAAGAAATAATGGACCGAGGTTTCGCCACTATGGAAATTGGCAACGAGCCTGAAATGTCCAAGATGCTAAATACAGCCTGGTCGCTTGCCGACGAACACTTTGAGCAAGCAGCAATCGAGGCAAATAATGGCAACACCGGGCAAGAAATATTTCGCTACCGAACACACGACGACCAACCCGCAACCATGTCAGGCACCAGACTATGGGAGCTTAAAGACGAGTATTCTTATACCGACGACAAACCAGATCTCTGCAACACACTTGCCTTCATGCCTGGAGACGGCGATGAATATGAAGGCGTAGCAACAAGAGCCCCAAATTGGGAAGAGTTCACAGCGCTACCTGCCACACAAGCTCTCATAGAAGTAAGGCAACGCTTCATGCTTGCTGGCACTGCCGTTATGCAGAAGCTGGCAGAGCGATATGGCGTGGATGCACCCTCGCAAGAAGACTTTGACCCCCACAGTTTTATGGACATAAAAACGTACCCAACCAACAATGGCTCTAGGCCGTTCAGGCAGGGCCCGCATGATGATGGCCAATTACTAACTATAGCCCTAGCCGACCAAAAAGGCCTAGAGTTGATAACGCCCAATTACAGCTACGACGATAACGGTACCCCGCAAATAGAAGATGGACCTATTCACATATGCGAGCCGTCACCAAACACAGTCGTAATAATGCCCGGTTCAATACTAACCTGGATGACAGGCGGATTTATGTACGACGCCGAAGGCAACATAACTGGTGTTGCTAAAGGCGCAATTGCACCACAACATCACATGGTAAGAAACGCCAGCCCAGAGAGCGAGCGCCACTTTGCCGGCTTATTTCTTAATCCAGATGTAACTAAGTGGATTGAACCCTGGCTAACAACTTCGCTAAATAATGGCATGCCAATTGGACAAATTGCCAACGACACACAAACTGAATTCGGCATGGCCCCTTACGTACCACCTGAATATGTACCCACCAATGGGCCAAGTTTGTTTAATCGGTAGACTAAAACCAGCTGCAACTAGTCTACTTCGGACATGTACCTAGCAAAATCGCCATCATCAATAGCATCATCGGCTGCTGCAAGATATAGTGCTATTTCTCCGCTTTGCCGACCTACTCCCGGGTAGTGACCTCGGGATGATTTTGGTATACCGGCAGCGACCTGGCGCGCGGTACGTGCAACGTATTCTGCCCTGTCTAGGTGTCGATCTGTGGCTATGTATGCCATGGCCCATGCTTTCTTGCCAAACTCATCGACAACTTTTACAACTTCTCTTGTGTAGAGTTCGTTGTCTAGCTCCTCGTACTGGTCAGAAGTATTGATCGCCCGAGCATAATCAACCGACCCATCACTAGACTCTTTGTTGAGGATAACTAGCATGCCCTTAACATCTGAGCCACCTTCACCAACATTGTGAGCCAAAGGGTAATGCTCTCGACCAAACATGTGCGTATGGCGTTTTCTCGCCACCAAGTTAGTACTTTCCAGTCTGGCGCCAACTGTGCGCTCGGTAATTGGGTCAAAATGTTCGCCGGCAGACTGGCCGGGCAACAGTGTGCCGTAAAAAAACATTGGCAAAATTAAACCGCGTTCCTGTAGATAGGCAGGGTTGCAGTTTGGCCCCAGAACAGCAATAAGTTCTTCTTGTTCTTGCGAAAAAAGCTGTTCGCACTCTTCTTGACTGGGTCTAAAACTATCTATCATGCTCATTTGTCATTCACATTCTAGGACAACATGACATTGTTGCAATATCAAGCCCAGAGTCCGATTTTACATGTTTGCTTTGGCAAAAATATCGCAAAACTTGCTGTATACTACTAGTCATGAAATACACAAGACTAGTTTTTACAGACCTAAATGGCTGCTTGCGCGGCAAGTATCTACCAGCAACCATCTACAACAAAGACAAGTCCACCAGGGCTGCAAGAAGTGTAATGGCTCAAGACATTGAAGGCGAAGAATCCGAGGTTCTCGAAGAGTTTGCCCCAGATCACCACGACAGAGACATCATACTTGTCGCCGACGAGTCAGCTAGCTACACATCACACCTAGACCCAGACGTAACTACTGTAATGGCAGATTACCAGGAAAAAGATGGAACCGACCATCCAATTGCCCCAAGAACAATTCTTAAACGTTCAATCGAGCAGTTGCGCTCAACTGGCTATGATTTAAAATGCGCCACCGAAATAGAATTCTACCTAACCAGTCCCGAACTAGACATTTTGACCAACGAGCCAACAGACGAACCGTATGGAGGCATAAACTCCATAAATAGTATTCGACCGTTCCTAGACGACATGCAAAAAATCACCGAAAACATTGGCCTAGAAACCGAAGGCATTCTTAACGAGGCTGGATCGGGCCAGTTTGAAATAACATTCCAAGCCGACAATCCACTAGCTATGGCCGACAAAACTATGTTCTTCAAACAAGCCTTGCGTGACACCGCCAAAAAGCATGGCAAATCTGTGTCTTTCTTGGCGAAACATGATGTACACAACGTAAGTAGCTCGCAGCACGTACACATGAGCCTCTGGAAAAACGGCAAACAGGCAAGCGCCGAAGACCCATCCCTGCTAGAAAGCTTCATAGCTGGGCAAGTACTGCACGCCCATGAATCGTTTGCTCTGTACTGCCCAAATCCAAACTCGTTTAGACGATACATACTGGGCCAAACTTACGTATCTTGGCTGCCAAATCACGACGAAGACAATCGCCGCGCATCGTTCAGAATTTCGGGAGACAAAGGAAACCAACACCTCGAAAACCGTATCCCGGGAGCTGACGCCAATGTTTACTTAATTCTTGCAGCTGCAATTTTTGCTGGCACCGAAGGAATTACAAACAGCCTAACCTATGAAGATGCAGAAGTTGCCAAAAGCGCCAGCACAACCTTCCCATTAAGCCAAGATCACGCCTTAAGCTTATTCGAGTCAAGCAAATTTATAAAAAATAATTTTGGTGAAGACTTTGCAAAACTTTACGTCGGAGTAAAAAGGCAGGAGTTAACACGTTTTGCCGAACAAATTACCAAATGGGAGCTCCAAACTTTTGGCAGACAGGTCTAGGTCGTATCCATGATAAAAAAAATCCGAAAAGCCATACCTAAGCCGGTAGCCAAACTGGCAGCACCGCCGTATCGAAAGCTACGAGGCCGCTACCTATACAGTAAGCATGACATGTCTGGAGTTAAAATAAAATTGCTAGGCGTAACGGGCACAAATGGCAAAACAACTACAACAAGCTATCTAAACAGTATCCTTAAAGCTGCAGGCCATAAAACTGCACTAACAACTACAGTGAACACTGAAGTCCTTGGTAAATACGTTCGCAACACTCACCACCTTACCAGCGGCACCACCGAAGAAATGTTCGAGTTTATAAAACTGGCCGAAAAAAAAGGCGCCGACTACGCAATCATGGAAGTCACTTCACAAGCGCTAGAACAACAACGACACTGGGGCTTAAAGTACGAAGGATCTGCCATAACCAACCTATCGTACGAACACATGGAATACCACCTAACCATGGAGGCCTATGCCAAAGCTAAAGCAATACTATTTAAAATGACTACCAAAATTGCAGCCATCAACCACGACGACGACTGGTACAAATACTTTTCCAAGGTAGGTTTGCCTAGCGGAGCTAGGCGCCTGTCTTACGGCAAGCACAAAAATTCCAATATTCACATATCTAATTTAGACCCGAATACCAAAGGCACTGCATTCGACCTACGACTTGAAGATGAGACAGTAAGGTGCCATACAAAACTGGTTGGATTACTCAACGTCTACAACGCCGTAGCAGCAGCATCTGTGGCTCACGGAATTGGCATTAACTCAAAACACATAAAGCAAGGTATAGCCAATTTAGACTGGCTAGATGGACGCGTAAATCCTATCGACGAGGGCCAAGATTTTGCAGTATTCACCGACTATGCTCACACACCAGATGGTCTAGAAAAAGTGCTGCTTGGCCTTAAAGAAATAACCAAGGGTAAACTAATCTTGGTGCAAAGCACCATGGATGGCCGCGACCCAAACAAATGGCCAAAACTTGGAGAAGTGTCGGGGCGTATCGCCGACAAAATTTTTGTCTGCGACGAAGAAGCTTTTGAGCTGCCAACAGAAGTTATGAGAAATGCCATAATCAAGGGCATAAAAAAGGTCAAGGCCCAAGACAAGCTTACCGAGATCGAAGACCGAAAAGAGGCAATTGAAGCAGCCGTAGCAAGCGCCAACAAGGACGATACAGTGCTAGTAGTCCCATTCGGACACATTACCGAAATGACTTTTTATGACAAAACGATTAATTGGGATGAACGTAAAGTAGTTGCCAATGCCATACGCAAGCTACAAGGCAAAAAGCCCTATAAAATACCCACTAAAGTGCAGATGTCCAAAAAAGTTTCACGATGATTAAATTCGACCCGATAGACACAGAGCACCGTGCCCACCTACTGGCAAATTTGCGCAAAAGGTTTGACTATGACTGGGTCCAACAGTTTGCCAAAAACCAATCAACGCCCTGCCTTATTTTCGATGTAGAGGAAGTGCGTTCTCGCTACCAAGAACTACAAACTGCATTTCCGCTTATTCGCCACCACTTTGCTATAAAGCCTTTACCGCTGGCACCAGTAGTAGAAATGATCAATCGCCAACATGGCCATATAGACGTGGCTTCGCGCGGAGAAATCGAACTTGCCAAAGAGCAAGGCGTGGCCTCGAGACGCATGATACACACCAACCCCCACCGTAAAATAGGCGACATTGAGCACGCCATTCAACACCAAGTCGAACAGTTTGTAGTTGATAACCCAAAAGAACTAAACAAATTCCTACCTTATCGCAACCATGTAAAGCTGATACTCCGACTGAGCTACCCCAACGACTTGTCACAGGTGAATCTGTCGTACAAGTTCGGAGTGCCACCAAGTCAAGGGCTGGATCTACTAGAGACCATGCTTAAGTACAAGTTCGATGTAACAGGCGTCTCGATGCATGTAGGCTCACAGTCGGACCATACCGAGCTGTTTGTGCAAGCGTTGGAAAAAACTGCTCAGTATTTTACCGATGCCAAAGAGCAGCTGGGGCATGAATTCCAAATTCTCGATATTGGCGGCGGCTTCCCTGCCGAATACAACAAGCCAGTTAAATCTATAAATGAATTTGCCGACAAAATTAACCCCCTGCTCGAAAAATACTTCTCTAAAATGAAGATATATTCTGAACCCGGCCGCTACGTTGTCAACTCATCGCTAACCCTACTGTCTACAATAGTTGGGGCTAGTCGCCGCGCCGAATCTGATTGGTACTTTATAGACGACGGCCTATATGGCAGCTTTTCGGGTATTTTGTTTGATTTTTCTGGCTACGTAATGTTTGGTGCTAACGAGCTTGCAAGCGATCAAGACTTAAGTAAATTTATTATTGGCGGAGCAACCTGCGACAGCCACGATATTGTCCACGATAAAATGCTGCTACCAAAGTTAAACTATGGAGACATAACCATAACCCCGAACATAGGTGCTTACAGTTGGACCCACTCTACAAACTTCAACCTTATACCTCGACCAAAAGTATACGATCGTCAAGGCAACTTGCTGGGCTAGAACCCTACACAGCTCTCACCGTTTGACTACCATATGTTTATATGTTTATAATTACCTAGTGAACTTTTATAGGATCAACATCGTTGCCTAGACACTAGTCACGTTCATACAAGTTTCAGGTTTAGAGTGTGAATTGCTAACAACCGTTCATGCTGGAAGCATCTCCACGGATGACCCAAGCCTCTAAACCTTTCGAATGTCGTCTTCCGCTCTTACGATGCCTCCACCCAAAGAGCATGCAATCTTAGACGATATTCGATGAATCTGGTGCTGACCAGAGAGTGATGGTTCGTTGATTTTAGCCTTGTCAATTGAATCATACTCTAGCAGGCAGCTGCGTGAGCGTTCGAGGGGAACTCCCACGCACCACTAACCTGCATCAGCGGGTTGCCACCGGCAGCCAACCGGAGAGACGACGACATTGCTGGCTGCCCCCTAGCCCCAGGTCGTCGTCTCTCCAAACCCTATATCTTATTTACAGCCCAAAAACTTATCAATACAACTAGCGTGCTACTATATTCTGTAATGACCGAAGAAAATTTTAGCTTTGACCGTTTTGAAATCAACAGCCAGCGCACAAATATTATCTTTAAATATAGCTATATAAAAAACGGCACATACTATAGTCTGCAAGAAAGTCTGTACTTCCCTGCTGCTTTGCCGCCTGACAACACTACGAACAAACTACTAAAGGCGCTACACCTAGCGCTAGGTCTAAGCTACTACAAAACATTTTTGCAAAAAAATTTAATCCACCCCTACAAACTGTCGCTAAACGAAGTAGCCTTTTGGAACAAGATATATGGTGACGGATTGGGTGAATTTATATTCAAGAATAAACTTGAGTTTTCGGACATAGCCAAGTTTAAAATCCAAGATGGAATTAGCTATGACAACGACGATGCATTAGAACTCGCCAATTCGGCTCTACTGGGCATAGGTGGCGGCAAAGACTCTATTGTTGCAGGCGAAGCCTTGTTGACGGCAGGACTACAAATCGATGGCTTTATGCTAACCAATGGCAATAATAGCGGTCAGGCAGACGCTGTAGCCAAAACTATGGGCATAGCTATGCACAAAATTATTCGCACAATTGACCCTGCCATCACCAAAATTAACGATCTAGAGGGTGCCCTAAATGGACACATTCCTATTTCGTTAATATATGCTTTGGCCGGCACAACGCTTAGTGTGGCTTTAGGTAAAAAATACACTGTAATTGCCAACGAGGCCAGCGCCAGCCTACCTCAAACGAGCTGGAGGGGCGTGCCAATAAATCATCAATGGAGTAAATCCCTAGAATTCGAAACACTTTACAACAATTATGTACAAAAAAATATATGCAGCAGCCTGCATTATTTTAGCGCCATACGTCCACTCAATTCTATTGCAGTTGCCAGAGAGCTGTCCAAATACCCAAAATATTACGAAGTCTTTACCAGCGACAATAGCTTGCTTAAATTAAGTCCCGGTAAGCGCGAACACCCGCGCTGGAGCTCTCAAAGCTCGAAATCGTTAAGTAGCTACATACTCATGTCGCCATGGCTATCCAAGCAGGATATGAAAAGAATATTTGGTAGAGATTTTCTAGATGATACCAAGCTAGAAACTCAACTACTCGCCCTGATAGGACATAGCGGCGAGCCAATACTAGATTGCGTAGGCACCCCAACAGAACTACTGGCTAGCCTAGAGCAAACCCATAGACAAAAGTCTCACGCATCAAGCAAACTAATGATTAAGCTTGAAAACCTGGAAGTACTGGGCAAAGAGTCGAGCACTAGCCTCGACGAACTAGCCAGTAATCTTGCCGAACACCAAATCCCAGCCAACATAGCCGACAAATTGGCTTTTTTAAGGAGTATTCAGTGAATAAACTGGTGCTACCAAATCTAGCAAAAAAAGATATCGTCTTTATAGGTAGGGGTCAGGATGGCTTGAGTTTTGAAAGATTTATTAAAAGATTCAAAATACCTATAAAATCTTTTAGATTTGTAGATCAAAAAGACGACCCCAATTATCTAGAAAGCCTTACAAAACTCGACCCAAACACGACCACCGTGGTCAAAACGCCAGGCTGCCCTGGAAGACTAGTGCCTGTAGACTATACCACCCCCGCAATCATCTTTTTTAACGCTGTGAAACAACTGACCAAGGCAAAGATTATTGGTTTAACCGGCACCAAGGGCAAGAGTACCAGCTCTGCCCTATTATACGAATGCTTGCTGGATGCAGGACTAAAGGTGGATTACGGGGGCAACAACAAAACATCTATGCTCGACTTGCTTGAACTTGACCAACCCGATTTAGACTACATTGTGCTAGAGCTATCGAGTTATCAACTCGCCGAACTAAACACTCCACCCGACATTTCGCTAATAACAAATTTGTTCCTGGACCACACCGACTACCATGGGTCTCTGGCAGACTATTGGGAGGCAAAACGCAACATAGTGCGAAATACCTCGACCGGCAATTTAGTAGTTTATGACCAAAACTTCGACCTAATTGGCGAGTGGCTGCAAAACAGTGAGGCTCGCATAATCGCCGTGGACACCAGTAAAACTGCCGAACTTCCCAAAAGTAAACTCATTGGAAGACACAACCAAACCAACTACCTTTTGGTTGAAGCTTTGACTACGGCACTTGGCTTAAGCGTCGAAGAAACTCGCAAAACTTATCAAAACTTCAAACCCATACCCCATCGGCTCGAGTACGTTAAAACTGCTAATGGCATAGTCTACATTGACGACGCCATTGCTTCGCAACCCGAAGCTGCAATTGCCGGCATAGAGGCCTGTCTTGCAGAATACGGCCACGTAGGCTGCGTTATGCTGGGCGGACAAGACCGAAGCTATGACTTTGGACCCTTGGGCGACAAACTCTTAGAGCATAATGTTAACGCAATTGTTCTGTTTCCCAATACCCAGCAAAAAATTATTGATGCCCTACCTGCAAACTACAAACCGCTCATTCTGCAAACAGATTCCATGGAGCAAGCTGTTGCCTGGGCGGCAAAAAATACACCCAAAAATAGTGTTTGTCTACTATCTACTGCTGCACCTAGCTATTCACTGTGGAAAAACTTCGAACAAAAGGGCTGTGAGTTCCAACAAGCAATATCAAACCTATAAAGCACCCACAAAACTCTACAGTAAAGATTGCTGAATTGGGGCGACCTCAATGTTCTGTATGGTGTCTTCTATCAAAATATTGCGGCCGATAAATTTATCTAGCCAAAATGCAGCTAGTCGATCTTCGTTTCGCAGCACTAGGTAGCTGCCAATTGCACCAACCACTACGCCAGATGCACCATCGGCAGGTATGTTCGATATCTCTCGATCAAGGCTTACCGGTGGTAAAAAGGTATCGATATTGCACTTAGCATTTACTCCATCAAGCCCCAAGTTTGTTAGTTTTTGCTGAAATTGTTGCAACGAATGACTCCGATCCAGCTTGTAGATGTTTTGATACAATTTTTGTTTTTGGGATTTTAGCACACTATTTTTTAAGCCCTGGCCTATGAGCCGAGCTTCTAATGTTCGCGCCAGGTCGGCGTTAGAAAACTCGCCGACAACTGCATAGAATAAAGCCCCTTGCTCATGAATACGGGCCAGCCCTCTGCTAGTCGACATCATCCCCGCCTTATAAAAACTGCCACCAAAATTGGCAACATACACGCTATGAGGCTTTTTATTGTAGGCCGCCTGCTTATCGGAAATTGCATCACTATTATAAAAACCTGGATTAAAGCCAGTTTTTTGACGACACGCAAAGCAACTTCCGAAGCCTGGTTTAACTAGTGCTGCATCTGGACAAATATGATTACTGTGCAACTCAATATCGTACCAGCCAGTACAATAAAACGAGCCGTCATCGGTAAACGAAGCGGTAAAGGGCTGACCAGCGTCTAGTTTAAAATTTACAAGATCGCCGCTAGACGTCTGTAAAATTAACACCGGACAAGGACGGTCCTTAGACATAGGCTTTATTGTAGTTAGCATGTAAGTGCCGTACGGCTGTTTATTCATGAAACTATTGTACTAGATTTAAAATACTTAAACAGCTGCATGGTCACACGCAGGAATCGCCACGAAATGTGCTGTCCGGTGCGGCATGCTACTATCAATGCAACCTATGAAAACTTGGTTTAAATACAAAGTTCTAAAAAAGCCTTTTGTGCTCAACTGCGCAAACGACAGTGGTCAGGGGCGGCCTGTGGTTTTTTTGCATGGAATAGCCAGCTCTTCCGAGGTTTGGAATCGCACAATCAAACTTCTAAGTCCAAACCAATTTAGGTCGGTGTCTCTTGATTTACTTGGATTCGGACAATCTGTAAAGCCAAGCAACTGGTGGTTAAAGTACAACCCAACCGACCATGCAAGATCTGTTATTGCAACACTCGACAGCCTTAATATAACTACACCAGCGATTTTTGTTGGTCACTCCATGGGTTGCCTGGTATCGATTGAGGTAG
This sequence comes from Candidatus Saccharimonadia bacterium, assembly GCA_937951635.1. Lineage (GTDB taxonomy): Bacteria > Patescibacteriota > Saccharimonadia > Saccharimonadales > CALFBO01 > CALFBO01. Next base: position 834 of record CALFBO010000085.1, on the reverse strand, counting down.
CAAAATTAAGACCAGACTTAGTTTCAAAACTTATACTGTTTGCACCACCCTTCTACAACGGACTCCCACACAGCAAGCTACTGAAATTTCGAAAAACAGTCTATTTTAGGCTTTATAGGGCAGTTACCAACAACAAACCCAAAAGTCTAGATAAGTTTATGCCTGTTAAAAATTTGCTTCAAAAAGAATTGGGGTTTGAGCTGCACGAACACACATGGACGCCGTTTAAGCGCTCGCTCGAGAACACCATTATTAAGCAACACTCTCTAAGCGATCTCAAAACAATAAACGCACCTACAAAAATATACTACGGCAAGCTAGACCCGTTAACAATCAACGATAAGAACAATAAGTTCTTCAAAGAACAAAACGATCGCATTTATAGCCAAGAGGTTCTGGTTGGACACACAATTAGCACTAAGATTAGTTCTGTAGTTGCCCAAGAAATCGAACAAAGCCTATAGCACGCCGTTGCCGTCTGCAGACTAAGCACGTACGGCTCCTAGTTGCCCAATCGAGCTGTTGGTAAATTTTAATCATGCACCTCAGCTGGTTAGAGCGCCTGGTTGCGGCTCCTGCAGGCCGTCTAGTTCAAGTCCAAAATAGCCAAAGTCTTGACCGTTTTATCAGCGATCTGACGGTGAAACCAAAGGGAGCTAGGTTGCTACCACGCCACTTAAAGAATAGCTTTGAGTCGATGTCAGAAAACCGTTATTAAAGTGATTACACTACTCAGACATCATTCGCTAATGTATAATCAAGTCGTTCAGTATTTGGCGGGTGTAGCTCAGCTGGTTAGAGCGCCTGGTTGTGGTCCAGGAGGCCGTGGGTTCA
>CALFBO010000084.1 GCA_937951635.1 Candidatus Saccharimonadia bacterium | reverse complement strand
CCGCAACAAAGACTGAAGGAGCAAAGAAATGACCAAACTACCTAAGCGCAAAACTACTGTACTAAAACCAGCAGATGTATCAAGAAGCTGGTACGTTATTGATGCTTCTCAGGCACCACTTGGCAGAGTTTCTGTAAAAATTGCTAATTTGCTAATTGGTAAATCAAAAGCTAATTACACTCCGCATGTAGATTCGGGCGATTATGTTGTTGTAGTGAATGCCGCAAACACAGTGGTAACAGGACAAAAAGAAATTCAAAAAAAGTATTATAGACACTCGCAATATCCAGGAAGTCTTAAAGAAGTCAGTCTTAAGCTGCAGCTAGAAAAGAATCCAAGTGCAGTAATTGAACGTGCAGTGAAAGGTATGTTGCCTAAAAACAAATTGCAATCTGAAAGACTAAACCGACTCAAGGTCTACCCAGGGACAGATCACCTGCACACGGCTCAAACACCAAAGTTTATTGAAATGAGCAAGACCAAACAACCCAAAGATAGGAGCAGTAAGTAATTATGTCTAAATCAACCACTTACCTGTATGGCCTTGGACGACGCAAAAATGCAACTGCGACTGCCAGACTATATTCAAACGGAAAAGGTGACATTACAGTAAACCAAAAACCAGCAGCCGAGTATTTTGCCGATAGTCGTCGTATACTTTTTGAGCTAGCGCGCCCGCTTGCAGTGTTGGAGAAAACAAAAAGCTTCGATATAAGCCTAAAGGTTAATGGTGGTGGTCACTCTGGGCAGGTTGATGCCTGTAAGCTGGCTATTGCCAAGGCTGTTGCTTCTATAGACGAGGCAAACAGGGGATCACTCAAGAAGGCCGGTTTGCTGCGTCGTGACCCTCGTGAAAAAGAACGCAAGAAATACGGACTTAAACGAGCCCGCAAGGCTGAACAGTACACCAAACGATAAGATATCTACTCCAGCTTTTCATGGAAGGCTATGGCAAGAATGCAGCAAATTAATTTTAGTGACGATGCTACAGTTCGTGTAGACGTGTTTTTGGCCAAAACGTTCCCGAAGCATACGCGTTCGAGATGGCAGCATTTAGTTAAGTCTGGCAAGGTTCGCGTAAACGAACAGGTTCCAAGTGTTGCTCACAAGCTCAAGTTTGGTGATTCGATTGTCATTGACGAACCAAACGAAGCAGCCTCCGATGTTCGACTGCCGCTTGGTAGCTATACCATACATGAAGATGAATATATTGTTGTCATAGATAAACCTGTGGGCGCCTTAAGTACCCCTAGAAGCCCATATGAGCAAGAGTCGTCCATTCAGTCCTCATTTGATAACAAAACTACAGACCCACTCGGCGGGATAGTCCACCGACTTGACCGTGCTACTAGTGGTGTGATGATTCTTGCCAAAGATGAATCGACAAGGATTTATATCCAAAAACAGTTTGCGAATAGATCTATCAAAAAAACCTATGTCGCCTTAGTGTCAGGTAGGCCCAAGTTCGAACATTTCAGTATAGATAAACCCATAGAAAGAAACCCCAAGAAGCCACACCTATACAAAGTAGGGAACAGTGGCAAAGAAGCCACGACCAACGTGCGCTTGCTCAAGCAGTTCACACGCACTAGTTTGCTCGAACTAGAGCCAAAAACAGGACGGACTCACCAGCTAAGAGTTCATCTAAACTCGATACAGCTACCGATAGTTGGGGATAATATGTACGGGGAAACAAAAGCAAGTAGGCTCATGCTTCATGCAAGGAGTATCGCGTTTAGCCACCCTGTCAGGCGCAGCGTCGAGTATGCTGCAGAAGTTCCTGCAGAATTCAAGAAGATACAAAATGAGCAACAATAGCAACCTTGCAGCCCACCCAAAAACAATAAGGGCGCTGCTTGCACTCAGCAAAAAAAGCGGTTCAAGTGTATTAATAAGTGGCCAGCCAGGCTCCAACCACAAAGAAGTTGCTGCGTGGTTTATTGCTCAGCTAGTCAAATTTCACGATATCGATGAATATTCGATAATTAAGCTGTCTCAATCAGGAAGCTCCATAGGCATAGACGAAGTTAGACATTTGATTGCCTCGATTCGACACAAGCCCGCTCGCAGTACTGGCCTTGGCAGATTAGTATTGATAACAAATGTTCAAAGCATGACCATCGAAGCCCAGACACTATTACTAAAGACACTCGAAGAACCCCCGAGTGACGTTTTGTTTGTGCTCAGTTCTGGACAAAAAGACAACCTCTTGCCAACCATTATGTCCAGAGTAGAAGAGGTTGCACTAGCTCCTTTGAGTCTAGAGCAGCTCAAACAACTTCACCCTGGATACGATGCAAAGGACTTGCATCTTGCCTGGCAGCTCTCAGAGGGTCAGGTCGAGCATTTTAGGAGCATTATCGGTGGAGATGTACCAGAAGGCTTTCAGTTGGCGAAGCAAATACTAGCAGGCACCAAACTGGATCGTCTACTGCTGGTTAACAGGCTGTCAAAAGATAAGGAACTCACTAAGGACACTCTAGCTGCACTTTGTTCGCTGACAAATATGCTGGCGGCAAAGGCTGACAGTTCGGCAAGTTTTTTACATGTAAACAACATCAATACTTGTGGCCAACAGGCTCTTCTCGATATTGAGGCAAATGTTAACTTAAAACTCACACTAACTAGATTGTTTTGTGCATTCTAGTTGTAGGCAAGAGGAATGTATAAAAATGAGCAAAGTTACAGTCCAACTTAATTCGTGCTATCATTTAGCTATAATAGTGTATATTCCGGAGACAAAATGTTGAGTCTTTCATTACTTTTTATGTTCGTAGTCATGGTTTATTATTTGGTTGTTCAAACCGAACGACAAACAACGCCTGTTTCCCAAAAAGTCACACTCAGACTCGAGCGCTTATGGACAATAGCACAAACAGGAATGCGCGAAAAAAAATACCTTCGAGCTGAAAAGGCACTCCTAACCATCCTTAAGCTAGACCAAACAAATGCATCAGCCTATAACAGACTAGGTATACTGTACTCTAGGCAAAAAGAGTTCAAAGATGCAATTGAGTGTTTCGAGATCGCATCAAGCATAAAGCCCAGCGCTTCGTCTCTTCACAACCTCGGTCTCATCTACTTTGAAACCGAAAACTATCCGAAGGCAGCACTTGCATTTGAGCACGCTATTGAGCTAGAGGGTGATCTTGCAGCTAGACACATCGCATATGCAAAAGTGCAAGAAAAGCTAAATAATTACGAACAGGTCATAGAGTCCCTAATTGAAGCCACTAAACTCGAGCCTACTAAACAAACGTATAAAATGCTTGAAGACGCATATAAACTCGTTGGCGATAGCGAATCAGCCAAGCAAACCAGCAAGAAGGCTACTAAGCTTACTTCTGCAAAAAAAACCGCCAAACGCACCATAAGACGGCCACGTCGTATTGTTCATTAGGCCACACCAACCCATTGATAAAAATCCAACTCTTTTCTTATGATCCACAAACATCTGCATATGCATTGAATACAGATGAATAATCTGTTAGCATTTAGTTGCTGCGTGATAAATAATGCTTGCCGGCATAGCTCAGTTGGTTAGAGCGACGGTTTTGTAAACCGTAGGTCCTGGGTTCGAATCCCTGTGCCGGCTCCAAGCCTAACGTGCAGCGACTGTTCAACACTTTGCGAGGGTATTGAACAGCTTGTGTTAGGGTGAGGTTTATAGAGGTGTTAAACGTCGAGATTATTTCTCGGCGTTTTTCGTTTAGAGAAAGAATCTGCGATTGCCTCTAGCGATAATTACAATTTTGCAGCATTCTGGTCAAAATAATATTGTAGTTTCGTTAATCATTAGTTACTATTAGGCAGTTAAACACAAGTCTCGCACTTGGTCTGCGCCGCCAAAAGTGTCCAGATAATAGTGCAACGGCGCTTTCTTTGCTATTTGGCACCTTTTGGTGTCATAGAGATCAGAAAGACACACGGAGCGTTTACTCTGATACTTCTGGAGTCGTAGGTCTGAGTGTGAAACTTGTGTTGCATTGGCGGGTGTTCGTTGTGTAAACCCATAATGACCACTTGGCTCTACACGATTAAGTTGCTGGGGTAGCGAAGCGGTCAAACGCAGCAGACTGTAAATCTGCCGGCTTAATGCCTTCGTAGGTTCGAATCCTACTCCCAGCACCATATTCATATTTAAAGACAATTCACCACGCATCGCTAATGCGCCCCGATAGCTCAGTGGTAGAGCGCATCCATGGTAAGGATGAGGTCCCGAGTTCAAGTCTCGGTCGGGGCTCCAATCATACCTTAATGCTGTTTATTACATCTAGATAGTTATCCCAATTTAGACGCTTTTTATCACTATTTCTGTTGTAAGAACAATCGAACAGAACATGCTCCCAGCTTGCTAAATCTTCTGACTTTACGACTGGCTTATCATCAATTAATATGTCGCCATTAACCAAATATTTCGAATTTGTAATGGTTAGACCCTTCAAAAAATATTCACTATAGTGTTTTTTGACCCAAGCAAACTTTTCACTTGGCGCGTGCTTGTAGTTGAGACCCGGAGAAGTAACTATGCATACCTCATGCCCCATTTCATGAAGTAAGTTTAGTGCTTGTTTAGCTCCTTCAATTGGCTCTAATGATTCAAAAAAACCTGCACTGTTTATGGTTTTAAAAACTTTTACCTGTGTTTCATATGGTTCGTGTTGGGCAATATAAAATGAGTCACGACCGTGTATCTCGATGTTTAAACTTGGGTATAACTGACGCCAGGCGAGTTCGAAACCTTTGCCAAAATCTACTATGACCGCATCCATGTCTACAAGTATTCTCATAAGCACAAAGTGTACCATTGTAATAATAAAGACGCTATTGGTAATCGAAATGTCTGCGGCTAGCCCATGTCTGCCAAAGAACAGCCTAGGTAAGCTACCTGGACCTTATCTGTTCAGTTTTAGTTTTGTGATTGGGGTTTATTCAAGTTGACAACGGGTGCTTGACAATGCAAAATTAAACATAAGAATAAACCTAAATTCACCCCCGAAGTGCACCACCAGCCACTAATACTCCTTTCCGTTTAGCAACTTGTAATGAACTTTCGTAACCCAGGATCTTCCTGGGTTTGTTGTATATGCGCCTAAGCGCATGAGCAACATCCGTTTGAGTCA
>CALFBO010000083.1 GCA_937951635.1 Candidatus Saccharimonadia bacterium | reverse complement strand
AGTAGGAGACACAGCAGACCTAGCAGACACAGGAAGTAGTGCAATATGGCTACTAGCAGCAGGCCTAGGCGTAGCAGCTACAGCAGGTGTTAGCTACATGGTTCGGGATCGAGTTGTTTATAGGGGTGGGTTTTAGGGGCTAGCATTGACGTTGTTGCCAGCTAGTGCTGACTTAGTTGTCGGCCAACTTCCAAATATGAAAGTTGCTACTTTTTTGCTAAATCTCTGGTTGCTAGCGCCATTGCCTCAAAAACATGGTCGAACTTATAGAAGCCAATGTTGGCAGCCGTGGCCAAGGTCATATCTAGTTGCCAGAGCACATCGTTGTAGGCACTGATTTTTGTTGAATAAACTTGCCCCATACTAGCAACGAACAGTTGCTGATGATGTGCGGTGATGATTTTCACAGGGTAGTCTTTAGTGAACAGGTGCAGCAGTTCTGCCAGCGCGCTGCTACTCATACCAAAAGTGATGGGACTGGTGTACTTAACTGTTTTGACTAGTTTTTGTAGCTGAGACAGCGATACTACGAGTATTAAATTGGGCCGAGAAAGCGATTCTTTGCTACCTACAAATAGATAACTAATGGCATCTTTGGTGAGAATGCATGGAGTGGCGCTGTCGAGGATTTTTTCTATAAATATGCTGGTTTGAGAGTTGCGGCCTAGTTGTCCTGGCATAACAATTAGCTCTGCCCAGTTGATCAGTTGCAAAACTTGCGGTCTGTCTAGGGCGGTGCTGGCAAAGCTTCCAGTAGATGTGTCGTCAGCATAAAAAATATCACTAGTGTTTCCCAAAAATTTTTTAAGAGATGCGGGTACAACTACTTTTGCGTCACCTATTCCAGACTGTTTTAGCTTATTGTAGCTGTAGCTTATGTCTGTAAAGTCATGAATGTTGCCCCCAACAACGAGTAGCTTGCCTCGTTTACTGGCCTGTTCTGGTTTGGACCATTCTAGGTCTTGGAATAGCTGTGGGTTTTGCTTTTGCCAGTAGTTTTTTTCGTTCATTGTTCGTTAGTCCGCGATGATATTTCTGTCGTGTCGTCGTCGACCATTTCGGATATGGCCTCTGCAAGAGCAATGTTTACTATTTGGGTTAGCTGCTTTAATGTTGGGTCGTCGCTACTCATTTGTTTACCCTTCTAGTTCTATACTAACAGGACAGTGATCCGACCCCATTATGTCGGGGTGTATATATGCATTTTTAACTCGGCTTTTTATGTCTTTACTTGCCATGAAGTAGTCAATGCGCCAGCCGACATTGCGCTCTCTTGATTTACCCCAGTTACTCCAATAGGTGTAATTGTCGCCTTCTTGATTGAACATTCTAAAGGTATCGGTGTAGCCGGCGTCAAAATAGGCTTCAAGTCCGGCCCTTTCTTCGCGGGTAAAGCCTTTTTTGCCTTCGTTTTGCTTGGGTCTAGCTAAATCTATTTCGGTGTGCGCCACATTTAAGTCTCCGCAAAATATAACTGGTTTGCTTTCTTCCATTTGCTGCATGTATGCAAGATAAATTGGATCCCAGCTTTGGCGCATGGGTATCCGGCTAAGGTCATCTTTTGAGTTGGGAGTATACACTGTACTTAGGTAGAAATCGTTAAACTCAAGCGCGAGCACCCTACCCTCTTTACTGGTATCGCCGTACTTATCGCTGAGCATGCTACCCACTAGCCTATCTGGAAGGCCTACCTCTATATTTAGTGGTTTTTGTTTGGTGTATATTGCCGTTCCAGAATAACCTTTCTTTTCGGCCTGAGCCCAGTATGTGTGATACCCGTTTGGTTCAAGCAAAGATTTATCTAACTGTTCGGGCCAGGCCTTGGTTTCTTGTATGCAGAGTATGTCTGGACTTGTTTGCTCGAGCCAGTTTAAAAAACCTTTGCGTTGAGCCGCTCTTATGCCGTTTACGTTCCAGGAATAAATTTTTTGCATAGTATCTCCGCTATTTCGACTTTAATATATTTATTACTTTAAGTATTATCAAAATTTTTTGCCCCTGTAGTTGTTTAGGCGCTCTCTGTCATAGGGTTGAGGGGCGGCAAGGCTCTTCCAGTAGCTAATTTGCTTAAACAGACTTTTGGCGGTTAGTTTGTGTGAGTGGTATATGGTCAGTTTGGGGTCGTAGATAATTATTTTTCCTAGGCCAAGTGCGGTGGCAGCCCAGGCTTGATCTTCACCGCCTGCGCCGTACTTAGTATCATAAGGATGTTTTTCGAAGTATGAGCGTCGCATAAAGCAATTAGCTGCTCCCATGGTACCCATGACTGACTCGTGTATTAGTTTTGGTGAAGAGTCTTTAAATTTTGAGAAAGGCCTGCTCCAGTTGTAAAAAATCTTTTCACTTATCGGCGAATCTGGCAAAGCCCATTGATGACCGTATGCCCCAACAACATGCTCGTCGGCAAAGTTTGAAATCCCTTGCCCTAGCCAGCTGGCGTCTATGAGCTGGCTGTGTGCCGACGTATAGGCGATAATATCTGCTTTGCTGTGGGCTGCGCCCAGGTTTGAGGCTTTTGGGTAGGTGAAGTCGTTTCTGCCTATGGAGACGACTTTGGCACCGGCTTTCTTGGCCAAGTTTACCGAGTCATCACTTGATTCATTGTCAACAACTATAACTTCGATTTGGCCACGGTAGTCTTGCTTCAGCACTTGGTATATGAGCGGCACGAGGGTGTGCGCTTCGTTATAGTTACGAATTATTACCGAGACGCTTAGTGGTTTAGTTTTCATGCTTGTGATATTCCTTGGCCTGTTTCTGTTAGTTGACTATTGATTATCTGGACTGCTATAAACATCTTTGACCGTTTGCCACAGCATGGTGTCGTTGAATTCTGTGAGCCGCCAGTACCACCACTCCCCGCCCCATAAGTAGATTGTACTCATTCCAGTGTTTTCGGCAAACTTAACTATGCTTTTTAGCTGGCCGGGATCCATAGATTGGCCTTGTTCTTCATCGCTTAGGTGTACGGTCGCCGTTGGACCCCATGGCTCGGCCTGCAGTTCATGCACAAAAACTTCCGTCCCGTGCACACCCTCGGTAAGTGCCGCTCGAAAACTGTGCCAAACACTGGGTATGTAGCCGTAGTTCCAACTTATCCATCGGTCGAAGGCATGAAATCCCGCCTTTTTGTATATGGTGTAGCCAACTTTATCGCCAATAGGCCCAAGTAGCGGTGTGCCCGATTGATTGCTGGCATTTATTATGACTGGTTTGGTGGTTAGTGTTTTAACAGCTTCGAGCTCTCGCTGCAGCAAATCGCTATCTAGCGGTGGACATTCGCCAAAATGACGATTAGCGGCTTCATTTTCTAACTGGAAACTCATTACGACAGGATTAGATGCGTATCTTTTTGTGGTGGTTTCTAAATATTCAACTAGATTGTTTTCGTACGCCATCGTTTCTAGGTTGTTGGACCATTCTGGTGTGTGGCATTCTGGCCAGCGAGGCTGCCTTTGCCCCAGGGCTAGACTGACTGTTCCACCATTCTTTTGAATGAGCTCGATTTGCCAATCCAAAGACGCATAGTCGTATTCGTCGTTATTTGGCTCGACAGCATCCCAATAAGACATCAACCTAAAGTTTTTTATGTTGGCTTGCTCCACAAGCGCAGTTAAAGTTTGCTTCCAGTCTAGTCCTAATTCCTGGGCATACTTTATGGAGAAACTTACCCCTTTTACAGGATTGTCGTGTTGGTGGCGTGCCTTGAACCCGTAGCCAATTGTGAGCATCGTTAGTAGGCAGATGCTCAAGATGTATGCTGTCGCATGAGTTTTTTTGGATAACACCAATTGTTTTAGTGGCTGCATGTGAATGATTATACATGTCGTCACCCCTTTAGGTTAATTGTGTGGCACGGGCGTGTATACTGGTTCCAGCATGACTAAAAAAGCTACTATAGGCGTAATAATTCCTGTATATAACGAAGAGAATTTTATTGTTGAGTGCTTGAATTCAGTTTTTTTGCAAACTAGGCTGCCTGATAAGGTGCTGATTGTAGACAACAACTGTAGTGACAAGACAATGGCGTTAGTCGCAGAGTATGCCGAAGTTGATTGTGTAAAAGAGCGCCAGCAGGGCATAGTTTTTGCACGCAACAAAGGGTTCGATTCTCTTGATTGCGACATATTAGTAAAAATCGATGCCGACAGTAGGCCTTTGCCAGGTTGGCTAGAGGCATGCGAGCGTACGTTTATGGATTCAGAGATTTCTGCGTCTAGCGGAAGAATCGTCGTTTATGATGGTTCGTTTAGGTGGGCGACCAGCTGGCTTCATAATGCGAGCGCGTTTTGGTATAACAAGTTAATTTCTGGCCACGCTATGCTACTTGGCAGCAATTACGCTATTAGACGAAGCGCTTGGGAGCTTGTTCAAAGCAACTTAAATATGAGTAATGATATTTGGGAAGATCTTGATGTGGCAATAAACATAGACAGAGTTGGCTTAAAAATTGGCGAACAAAAAGCTGGACTTGTAGGCATATCTGGAAGAGGTGCTGCCGATTCAAGCTTTATTGTGTTGGCGCGACGGCTATGGGGTTGGGGCAAAACCTACCAGATGTATTATTTTACGAAGCCGATCTTTGCTTACTTCGCTGCCATCTTGTCGATAGTAGTTATATCTTTAATAAAGCCAATCACTAAACTTAACTATAAGAGCAACTCCCCTAGGGGTTACTAGTCGAAAAAGTCTAGAGCTTAAGTCACGCACTAAACAAATTTTTTCGCTGTATTCTCGTCAAACAGCGAGCTTTTATGCTACTGTATTGGGCCTGTATCGTAGTGAGTGCCTTGATCGATTATTGGACACTCCGACCACAAGCCCCTCCCCTCTGCTTTGGCTAGGCTTTCATAGCCCCTAAATTCATCGAGTCTACTGAGTGGAAATGCCGTGAATGCAAAGCCATACCCCTGTTTTACTATTTCGGCATTTACATCTGTGCCGTCTTTTAAGTAAACGTACCTAAGTAAGCGGTCGTAGCGGTCTTTGTTGGTGCTAGATGTGTCTGCAATGAGTCTAACTTTTTGGCCATCTATGCGTGCTGCCAAAAAATCAGTAGCAGCTTTGCCAAAACACTGGACCTGCTTGTTTGGGTGGTTGGTTTCTGGGGTGTCTATACCAACGAGTCTGATTAGTTCGGACTTATTGGCCATGTTGACTCGAATTGTATCGCCATCGATTACCTGCTCTACCAAGTAGTATGCAGGTTCTGAATTCGAGGCTTTATTAAGACCCTTGTCTGTCCAGTTTATGAAGCGGTTAATCTGGCTAGTAAGTAAGCTCAGGATAATAACTGCTGCTATTGGCCCAAATACATTTACTAGCTTGTTTGGTCTTGAAATAAGGTTACCCCGATCGGGTGTTATGAAGTACTCTAATAATCTTAAGTTCGGCACAATATAGATTCAAATGTATTGGCAAAGTATAAGGTGACGTTAAGCTTGGTTTAAGTTGCTAGGTGTTTCGTAGGATTGTCGGTAATCGGAGTCGTGCCAGCACCGAGAGTATGAGTTTATGCGTCCGTTTTTGACGGGGTAATCGCTTCTAAACTCTTCCCGGTGCTGACCGTTTCCCAGCAGCCCCGAAGGGCACGTAGACCATAACGCCGCTTTGGTTATGGTTGGTTTGCTTTGTGGGTTGATCAAATAACGAAGACACCTAGCGTGTCCAGCCGTCTCGATAACGAGAGGCAAACGAAAATTGCTGACGCCAGTTAGTTTTCCGGTATTTCTGGTCGTCGTCTGCCAGATGCGCGATGTGCTCATGAGGCAAGTGTAATTATAACATCTTTTATGCAATAGTCTCGCAAAACCGGCTCCATCTGTTTTATAGGGCTATAGCCGGAGTACATTTAGACAAACTAGTAGTCTATGCCGGGATTGGCTAAATATCTACTGTCAAAATGGTGTTTTAGTTTGGTCATGTTGGTGGCAATGTCTGTATGTTTGATTTGAGTTTTGGGGAAATCACGCCCAGTTAGGCAGATGCTGGTGCTGCCATGACGGCCTTCCAAAAGCGTCTTTATCGAACCTTTGGCTATCAAACCTTCATGCTGAGCATTACTAATTTCGTCGCAAATTACTAGGTTGTACTTGCCGCTGGCGGCAGTCTTGAGAGCAAGCTTTAAGGTTTTTTTGGCAATGTCTTGGTGTTGTTTTTGGCTAATATCTTTGGCGCTCATGTTACCGGCGTTGTAGAAACCGGCGCCACCTTTGTAAAACAGCAATTGGTCTTTGAATAACGGCTGGATAGACTGAATAAACTTATGCTCCCCAACTTCCCAGTGTTTAATAAACTGAATAAATGCAACTTTATGGCCCGACCCGAGTGCTCTACACATGAGCCCAAGAGCAGCACTGGTTTTACCTTTACCTTCGCCCGTGTATACGATGCACACACTTGGCTTTAAGCTGTAGTCTGCAAAATTATTAGATGCTGAGGCCATATTAGCTTGAGTATTCGCCAAGCTGGCGCAGCATGTAGCCGATTATGAGCAAGACAATGCCAAGATAGCCATAGACGTGTTCTTTTCGAACGGTTTTATCTACGGCTTCGTCTAGCTGGTGTTCTTTCATCACAGTATCATGAACTGCTATGGCCGTGAGTGCGATAAGCACTTTGCCAAAAATATCTAGAGTTTCGCCAATGAATTTTAGCCACATGTGTTACATTCTGGACGATGCTTAAGCTAATGTAAATACCTCGCTTATTTTCAGAGTCGCTGATCAGTGGCCTTTATGGTCGGCGAAGCCGACCGCCAAGGCCACTTCTTCGTTAGCCCAAACAGTCCTCATTCCATGTACGGTAGTATACTTCATTCCGTGTTGTTTGAGCTGCCTCGTCAGCAACACTGAAAATGACCGGGTTCCGAGCCGTCTTCATCTCTTTTGAACAGCGGTCTCTCTGGCCAGCGAAGCCGACCGCCAAGCCTGTCTCTGTGTCAGCAGTACTTAATCCTCGTTCCATGTACTTCTAGTGCAAAGTCGTTGTGGTTAAGCGCTACCTTTTTTCAATCATTAAGTAATCTGTCTTCAAACTCGGCTATAGGCTGGTAAACCCCCCGCTCTAGAAGCCAAGTTTCGAGCTTTTTGTCATACCCTGTCGCTATGCCTAGCCCGACAATTATAAAAATAAGTCCAAGACCACGCTTAAATTTGCCAGCGGGGTCGGTCGCCCAGCCTAGCTTGGCGATAAATTTTTGACCCAAGACTGCTATAGCTATTAGCACCCCGCTCAAGCCAATTATGTAAAACAACAGATAGGTGCTGCCCACTACGCTGTCACCTCCTAGAACCAGCCCAAGTATGACTGCAAATGTTGGGCTGCAGCTAGTGAAAACTGGACCGAGTGCAACTCCGGCCATCATGTCACCTGCCACCCCGCCTTTATTGGCATACTTGCTTAGCAGTTTATTTGAGTTGCTGCCTAGGCCGAGTTTGGCTGCCAGTTTTTCCCAGTACATTGGAAATAGTGTTGCCAGACCAAACACTACAATTATCCAGCCCGATATCTTTTGGAGCTCTTGCGCAGAGAGGCCCGTCAGCGACGTTATGCTTCGTATGCCCAGAGTGAACACGAATATCGATACAGCAAGTGCGCCAATAACCAGCAGCGGTTTTTTGTAGTTTTTGGATGTAGTGGCGCTTCCAGTCAGTATTAGCGGCAATAGTGGAAGTATACAAGGAGCTAGCACTGTAAGCATGCCAGCTATAGTCGCAACTAGAATTAGATGTAGCTCTAGCATTGTATTGCTAATTCCTTTTAAGTACTTACTTTATCGTCCTGGTTAGCTGTCGGTTGAGACGGTGTTTGAGAGTATCTCTTGGACTGAGTCGCCAAATTTACCTTGCCAGGATTTTAGCAGATTACCGTCCTCGTCTACCTGGACGAATGCACTTTGGTAATTTATTTTATACTTGTCTATTAGCTCGGGGCTGTTGTCATAGTCTACTTTGTGGATAGTAACGTTATCGGGTAGCTCGGCAGCTTTTATATTGCGTTCGATAGAGGTGCAGATAGTGCACCACGGTGCATGAAAGAATAGTAAATTTGTGTCGGCTTCTGACTGGGCCAAGGACTCCTCGCTGTAGTCTATGTAATTGGCGTTACTTGCGGTTGTCGGATTGGAAGAATTTTGCGAGTTGCTTGTGGGCTGCTGAATATTGGGCCCATTACCTGCAGGCTCACTATCTTCTTTAAGTATAAAAATCAAACCTGCTACAACTAATACTGTAGCTATGATCCCGGCTATGCCTAACGATGTTTTGGTTGCCATAATTACCGCCTAACCCTCTGCTCTTTTGGCCAGCATGGCATCGATTTCTACTCTGTTAAACCCAACTGTTATTGTTCCATCTATGTCAATAACTGGTATGCCCATTTGTCCAGATTTTGCGACAGCTTCTTCTAGCGCAGCTGCGTCTTGCGATACATCTTTTTCTACAAATTCAATTTTCTTGGCCTTAAAATACTCTTTTGCCATGTGACAAAAACCGCAAGTTGGCGATGTGTATATTGTGATGTTGGACATATGATTCCCCCTAAACTAAATTATTGTGTCTGGTCTATTATCTTGATTAGTTGCTTGTTTATTGGAGCTTGCCTATCCAGTTGATAGCAGATTTTTTGGCCTATTCTATAGCGGGTTATGATACCTGCGTTCTCTAGGACTTTAAGCTGCTGGGAAGTACCTGCAACTGAAATATTTACATTGTCGGCAAGTTCGCTTACGCACATTTCTTCTGGCTTTAGCAGTAACTTAACTAGCCTTAGGCGGGTACTGTCGCCCAGGGCGCTCAGGGCCGAGATTAGTTTGCTATCTGAAAATTCCATCAATAAGTGCGTATAATGTTTAAGTAAACACTTAAATATTAATCCTCTTTTTGCTGCATGTCAACTTGTTTGCAGGCATCCGCTCACAACGCTCGCTATTAAGGAGGAGGTGACCCCCCCTTTTTAGACTTTGCTTACGCTCCTTGATCCCCCTCCCGGCCTTCGGCAGATAGGTCGCCAACCACTAGAGCAAAGCCCTGGGGTGTCGGGATCTATAATCAAAGAAAAACAAAACCTATCTTTTTAAACATGCCCTAAACGACCGTAAAACTCCTTCTCTTCTTCGACATATATCTAAAGATATGACTAGGTCCAGTAAAGAGTCTTATGTCTCACTTAGATCATGCTTAAAAAAATGACGGGTTTTGTATTGCTTTGGCTATAACTCCTATTGGTTGCCTGAGTGGTGAGGGTTGCGTTTGTAGATGATCCATCATGCCACAGGTTTGGTGGCTATGTTGAATGAATCAAATATAAGGTAGAGTTGTATAGATGGATAATAGGCGCCAGCAAAAAGCTGAAATATTTCGTGCAGCATATTCCTTGTTGATCGTATTTCAGGTGGTGGTAATCTTGCAGCTCATATACGTGGGCATAAAAACATACAACTACGTTCACGCAAGTGAAGTTCTCGAAGCAAGCACGGTTAGATTCGAACGGCCCGTTGCTAATTCGGGCAAGATTTTAGTTTTGGGCGATAGCTTGGCTTACGGGGTGGGGACTTCTGCACCCGAGAGTTCTTTTGCCGGCCAATTGGCAGAGCATTTTCCTGAGTATGGGGTCGTTAACAGGTCGGAGGTTGGCGATCAGGTAGAACAACTGGCAAGATCAATCGATAACAAAGTTGTCGGAGGCCCTTACGAGCAAATTCATATTGTGATTGGTGGCAATGATATATTGCGATATGGAACCAACCTTGAAGAGTCGGCAGATTATTTGCATAAAATCGCCGCCGTTGCATCTGTTCATTCCGGCCGGGTAGTTTTAGTGACAACGTCGGACTTTAGTAACGTGTCTTTCGTGCCGTGGTTCATGCGTAACTATTTTAGTAATCGCTCCAATGAATTGCGACAGGCAGGTATGACAGCCGCCGACAAATTTGCCAATGTAGACTACTTCGATGCATTCAATTTTGACCCCAAAACGTATAAGGATCTAGAAGCTAGCGATGGGTTCCACTTAAATGATCTTGGTATGCAAAAGTTGGTAGGCGCAATAGTTGAACAGCTTGAACTTCGCTAATTTGTCTAACCTGGGTCAATAGCTGCTTCCGAAGTAGTTGTCCTCTACCTTTATAGTAAGCATGTAGTCGTGGTTATCGAAAATTTGTGAAGTTAGAATATCTAGGTTAACTTTAGTCTCTTTGTCGTAGTCCTCTTGGGTCCCATATGTTGCTATTCGTAGCCCATTTAATCTTTCAATGGCAGAAATATTGCTATCACCCTTTTTATGCACCACTACAGTTAGCGTTCTCGCGCTGTTTTTACTGAAGGACATTGGTATGTCGATGGCTTCAGTGCCATCGGTGCTATTTATATTTTGGTTGCTTAGTTGCTGGTCGAAATATGACTTTATGGGACGGTCTACTAAATAGTTGAGGTGCTTCCACCCAGAACTATGTAATTGATTTTCTAGTTCAATGAGCGCCGATCGTTGCTCCGATGTGATTCCGTAGTAGCGAGTTTGGCTGTAGTAGCAAAATGTTTGGTAGTTGGAGCTGAATTTGTTGCCAACGTTGGATTCATAGCACTGATCTCCAGTTCCAGAATCGTAAAGCTTCAGACCTTGATTTCCCGATTCAATACTAGAAAACTCCTTGTCGGT
>CALFBO010000082.1 GCA_937951635.1 Candidatus Saccharimonadia bacterium | reverse complement strand
ATCGGAGCCATTATCATTGTGAGGGACATCAACTAGACCGTAAACAAGTTCTAAATTAGCAGTGTACCCATTTTCATAATACTGCAGTTCTATGTCGTGAATACCGCCGGCCAAATCAATTATTGCCACATTTTTTTGGCTAGACTGATCATGCCACGCATCTATTACATACGCACCATCAACCATCAATCGAACACCGTCGTCGCTTGTAGTTACAAATTCATAGCGACCTGCATCAATATGTTGACTACTCTTATATACGGCAATAAACCTGTCTTCTGACACCTTAGTATGGGGCGAATCGTAGCCCCAATCAAAGTCGATTTGGTCTACAGTTGCCGTAGCAACCGGCGGCATGTCTATGGGAAGAACAGGAGGCGTATCCAAATATGCCGAACTATCGATGTTCCAATAGCTAACCTCCCAAGAATCAGAAACCGGCTCTTCAGTTAACTTCGTAGGTCCGTAAACCTGCAATGTAGCACTAAAACCGTTTTCATAGTACTCGACAACAACCTCGTGGCTACCCTTGTCAAGATCGATATATGCAACATGCTCAGATCTGGAGTGGTCGTTCCATTCGTTTATTACAGCCTTCCCGTCAACATAAAGACGCACACCGTCATCACTTATTGTTTTGTAAGAATACACCCCAGATTCATCGATATTGATAGTTTTGCTAAATCTTGCAACAAATCGGTCATGTCTAATATTGTTGGCCGGAGCACCCGAACCCCAGTTAAAATCAATGGCAGGGGAGGAGTACTCTGCATCAGGAAGCCCTGCTGGCACAGATGGGGGGTCTATCAAATACCAGTTTGGCTCAAGATTCCAAAACTCCGCCAACCAATCATCGCTATTGGCAGTGTCTGAGTTTTTTGGTTCAATCTCAACAACTAACTGCGCCTCATAGCCATGCTCATAGTACTCAATAACTACTTCATGAACTCCAGCCGACAGTGTGTATTCTGCAGAATATTCTGTCAAAGAATGGTCGTTCCACTCATCAATGATAGCCACGCCATCAACAAACACTCTTATTCCGTCGTCACTCAATGTTCTAAACTTATAAATCTGACCGCTATTAACATTCAATTTCTTCTCGTATCGTGTCATAAACCGGTCCATATTGACGCTTGGGCTTGGCGCACCATAACCCCAGTCAAAGTTGAGTACAGGCACCATCTGTAGATCTGCAGGTGGGTCGTCCAATATAATTTGAGGAGGCAAACCAGTGTCGCGCCCAGAGTCATTCCAGTATTGGGCATACCAATAGCCCTCGTCTTGTGCGGCGGACGCAAGCCCAGATCCTACAAAAAATAACGCTGCGCCTAAAATAGCTGCAACAAAAAACCCTTTAAATAAACAATTGGTGCCCCTATACATTTGCCCTCATTCTATACAAAACAACGTGCCGCTCCACAGCTGTTGTCAAATTATTTTAAATTTTTTGTTTAACCCGCTCTTAGGCACAAGCATAATACCTTACATAAAAATTAGCAAATAATCTCGCAGTAACCTCTCACTACCCAAACAACCAATAAAAGAGAGATCCCAACACCCTCTAGAGCTATGCTCTTAAGGGTTGGCGTCCCATCTGCCGAAGGCTGGGAGGGAGATCACGAAGCATAAGCGAAGTCTAAGGAGGAGGAGTCACCTCCTCCTTAATAGCGAGAGTTGTGAGCAGTTATATCTCGCACTGCGCCCGCAGAACCAAACTACCAAAATTGTTGCGCCCAATAACCAACGACACCGCAGCTACACTTATCCACATATAAAAATCGCTGCAGTGCTGTAAGCTGCTATAGCAAACAATGTTCATTTTGTAATACTTTGGATCTAGTCCTATAATAGACTTATTAAAACTTGAGCTAGCATCGCCACAATGGCAATGCTCTAAACAACGAAAAGACAACAGGGTGGACAAGCACAAACAAAGAGTTCTGATAGTTGGAGGTGGGTTTGCAGGAGTAAAAGCAGCTCTTGAACTAAAGAACGACCCGTTATTCGATGTGGCTTTAATGAGCACACATTCAAGATTTGAATACCATGGCGCAATATATCGTGCAGCTACTGGACGCTCACCCCTTGAAGTTGTACTTCCGATGAGTGAAATATTTGCGGGTGCAAACAATATCGAGCTAATACTTGATACAGCCTCTGAACTCCGTCCCGACTCATACGAGATAGAGGGGGAGAGCGGCAGATCATACAACTACGACATTCTAATTATGGCTGTGGGGTACGTCGTAAACTATTTCAATATTCCAGGAATGGCCGACTATTCCGAGTCCATATACAATATTCGTCAAGCAGTCCAACTGCGGCACAGGCTGGTGGGCGAGCTACGAAATGCGACACCAGCCAAGCCACTGTGTGTCAACGTTATTGGCGCGGGCCCAACAGGCATCGAGTTAGCTTCCGACATACGAAACTTCGCCAAAATCGTTGAAGGCAAGCACGGTCTCAAGGATATAAATCTGCAAGTTAAACTAATTGAAGCCGGCCCAAGAGTGCTGCCTTTGCTAAAACCTAAGTCATCTACGATCGCGGCCAAAAGGCTTAAAGAAATCGGCGTCGACTTGCAGCTAGACACCACCGTAACCAAGTGTACTAAAACCAAAATTAAAACCAACCGAGGCGACCTTAAAAGCAATATTACTATCTGGACCGCGGGCAACCAAGCAAATCCACTTTTTAAATTCTATCCAGACATGTTTAGTCTAGATAAACGGGGGCGCGTAGAGGTAGATCGATTCTTTCAATCAGACAGGCCAAATGTTTTTGTTATTGGAGATGCAGCAAACACCCCTTACAGCGGCATGGCTCAAACCGCTATTCATAACGCAATCGCGCTGGGCAAAAATCTCAAGCGTGCAGCCCGACACCAAAAACAAGCCCCATACGCTCCTAAAAAACCTGCCTATGTTGTGCCAATCGGAGCGAACTGGGCTCTACTCGAAGTAGATGGAGAAATCAAGTACGGGGCTGAAGGCTGGAAGGCGAGAAGAGACGCAGATATGTGGGTACTAGAAAACTTTCTTGTCTATGAACTTGCAAAAAAACACCACAGTTCTGGCGATAAACTAGCAAACTTTTAATTAACCTACTAGGGGACAATATATGAACCACACACTTAAAAAAATCAAGCAAAGCATCCAAGGTGAAATCAGCGTAAGCGAAGAAGATATCGAATACTACTCAACCGATGGAGGGGTGTTTGAACTCACCCCAAATGCAATCGTGTTTCCTGTAGATGCAAATGACGTAACAGAACTAGTCAAGACTGTCGCCAGCATGAACGAAAGAGGTGGCGACAAGCTATCAATCACCGCCCGGGGCAACGGCACCGACCAAGGAGGTGGTCCATTAAACACAGGTCTAATTGTCGATTTCACAAAGCACATGAACCACATACTCGAAATTGGCGATGACTTCGTGCTCGTAGAGCCAGGCTGTCGTTACGGCCATCTGCAGGCCCAGTTAAAAAAACGTGGTCGCTTCATTCCTTCGTACCCGGCATCTGTAGAAGTAAGTACCATAGGCGGCGCAGTGGCCAATAATGCTGCTGGCGAGAAAACTGTAAAATACGGCTCGACCAGAGACTATGTGGAGGCACTACAGGTCGTTCTGTCAAATGGCGAGACAGTTTGGGTGCATGCTAACACCCTTGAAGAAGTCAATACAAAAAAATCTACAGCCAGCTTAGAGTCAAAAATATACTCTCAAATTCAAGAGCTACTAAACGGCAATATTGACACCATCCACAATGACCACCCAAACACTACAAAAGAATCTGCAGGTTATGCACTCTGGAAAGCTCAAACACAAGGTGGCGGAATCAACTTGGCCCAAATTGTAACCGGATCACAAGGCACCCTATGTCTTGTAACTGCAATTAGACTCAAAACCATACCGCTGCCCAAAAATATAGTACTTGCAGTAAGCTACTTTGATAGCTTAGAAAAAGCAGGAAATGCGGCGATGAAACTTCACGAGTTAGAGCCAAGCGCACTAGAAATAGTAGACAAAAATCTATTAGAACTGGTATCCCAACATAAGCCGGAACTGCTGGAAGGACTGCTACCAGAAACAATGCCTGCAATTGTTCTGCTTACAGAATTTGACGACGCCCAAAACGAAATCAGATCAAGTAAGCTCGGTCGCGCCCAAAGTGTATTTGATGAATTAGCATTCGAAAGTATAGTTAAGCAAGATCCCGACGAGCAGGCTAAACTTTGGAAATTGCGCAGATCTGCAGCTGCCGTTATGTGGACCATACCGGGCAGCAAAAAGGCTCTGCCAATAATCGAAGACGGCACTGTTCCCCCAGACAGGCTAGTCGACTTCCTGCACCGTGCCTACCAAATATTCGAAAAGCATAATCTTGAGATTGCAGTTTGGGGTCATGCTGGTGACGCAGACCTGCACATGCAACCCTTCATGGACCTCTCAACCGAAGCCGACCGCAAAAAACTCTTCGAGGTAACCGATGATTTTTATGCCATGGTAGCAGAGCTAGGCGGAACAGCAGCCGGGGAGCACAACGACAGCTTAATGCGCGCCCCATATCGTGCCCAGATGTTTAGCCCAGCAATGGAAGACCTATTCAATCAGGTAAAACATATATTCGACCCAGATAACCTCTTCAACCCCCACAAAAAAGTTGGGGTAGACTTTAACTATGTTAAGCAGCATTTAAGGCATGAGTACAGTATAAAAAGCCTAGAACATATGAAAAGGCAACAAGCTCAAGACGCCATAGATAAATAAACAGATGGCGTCTATACAATGAAAGGCATGGTAGAATAAACTTATGAATCAATACAAACTATATCTAGCGTTAGCTCAAGCTGCAGGCTATATTGGCGCGGGGTCCCTACTTGGTGCAAACTTGAGCAAAGATGGTTCAAATACCGCCTTCTGGATTGGTGGCATTCTAGTGTTGTTGGGTGCAATCTTACTGGGTATGAGCATCAGTGCAAAATCCGAGAAAGATAAGCAGCCAGTCGTCGAGTCATCCTTGGGTAGCAAACCCGCAGAGCAACAAGTCGATAGCGAATAGTAAGTGCAGGGCTTTGGGGCTAGATGTCTCGAGTCTTGGCCTTAAATACGTTTGGCTTGCAAGCTCGGAGCTTGCCAAAGACCAATCATGCAGCCAAATCTAGCTCTTCTGGCTTGACCATAGACAACCAGTAGTCATGATTTTCTGAACCAGGGTATGCTCCTATGCATTCTTCTGGCTGGTCAAGTTCTTTCAACACAATCTCAATAAACTCTTTACCTTCGTTAGTGGCGATCGAGGAGTGTTTATAGTATTCACATAAGTCCTTAAGTGTAGCTATCTGCAACTCACGCTTACGGAGTTTTCGTTCTTTACCGGCAAGAACTTCTCTTGGCATAGGCTCGATGATTACATTATGAATTAAATCACAGATTTTAAGTAAAACCACTTGCGGACTTTCTTTGAGCTCTTCAATGTACTCAATGTAACCGTCTAGGCCTTCGTATTCATTAGTCATAACTTGTATAAACAGCCAAGAATCAGCTACATAATCTGGTTCGAGACTGGTTTCGTCCATAAGTAAACAAAATTCATTTGCCACATCTTCAATTTCCACATCTTTGTTATCTTCAACTCCATCGTGCATTAATGCAGCAGCTGCCATCACTAAATACTCATCGTAGCTCAATTTAAAATGTCGAAGTAACATGGCGGTTTCATATGGATGCCAAATAAAAAAACGCCCAGCTTTTCTTTCCTGGGCGTTTTCGATTGCATCTTGTGTTAATTCTGTTGGGCCGTGCAGTTGCTTGGCGAGCTCATAAACAGGGCGCAGCTCAGCGGGCAGACCTTCTGACGGCGGAATGCCGCCTTTAGTCTCGGCCAGGCGCATTTCCCGGCTAATCTCGTCTGTGTATTGGTATTCAATGCCTTTTACGGCTGTGTCAGTCACTTTCATCGGTTAAAGTGAAGTTTAGCAGACATTGACAGCTATCACAAATAACAAAATGAAAAATAAACTTTTAAGCTGGCTCTAATGTTTGAACATTAAGAACAATTAACAGATTAGAATTCAATATTAACCCCACTAAAATCTTACAAAAATAAACCTACAAACACATGCTGCTTGAAACAAGTCAAGAGGCAATGCTACATTACTATCCAATAACTAACAGGAGAAGTAAAGCTATGAACTACAAGTCATGTTTTGCAGTAACAGTGAGCGCAATCACATTAGTAACATTAAGCCCAGAGATGGCGCTGGCACAGCAAAGCGCTGAAATTGGCCAAATAGAGAACTTTATAAGAAACATTATTCAGGCCGTTGCCGGACTATCGGGTCTAGTCGCCACCGGTTTCTTCATAATTGGTGGATACGGCTACATCACCAGCTCGGGTAGTCCAGAGCTACTTGAAAGATCTAAAAGGACACTTGTCTACTCATCGGCCGGACTGGCCATAACTACCGGGGCCTTCGCGCTCAGCAATATAGTAACAAATATCGCCAACAATTCATTTGGTGCATAAGAGTTAGCATGTTTGATCTTTTAAACCAAATTGCAACCACGGGCACGAATGCCTTCATGCAACAACACCTTGCCCCAATAATGAGATCTCTAGTAGGCTTGGCGGGAACCGCCTCGGTACTATTTCTTATCGCAGGCGGGTACGAATACATGAGCAGTAACGGCGACCCAGAAAAACTACAAAAAGCCAAAAAGACCATCAAAAATGCCATAATCGGTTTGGTAATAGTCGTTGCCGCGGGACTGGTGTCGACTATACTTTTGAACGCCTACAACGATACTCCAAACCACGTAAACCAGCAGGCCCTACAAAGCTTGGAGACAATTGATCCCGAGCCAGACAACGAACATTGGCTGCTCAAACTAATTTTTGGCATGTTCCGCGGGCTAATAAGTTCAATAGGTGATAAGTTCTTATACTTTATGGACTACTTTACAAACCAGACACCACTCACTGCCCAGAACCCCGCAGTCTTCAAGCTTTGGCTGACTGTGCTTGCTATTGCAAACTCTCTATTTGTACTGTTTACGGCACTAATAGGTTTTAGGATAATGAGCGCCTCAACACTTGGGATTGATGAAATCGAATTTAAGCACTTATTGCCTCAGCTGGCGGCAACTATGTTGGCAATGAACATGTCGATTTTTATAATCGACATGATTATCGCCCTATCAAATGCAATGATCACTGCAGTAGCCAGCAGTTTTGAAACACAGCAAATATGGGACACAATCGGGCTATTTCTAAACGACTCAGCGGGGCTCAGTATCGCCGGGGTGCTGATGTCGCTTTACTTACTCTGTGTAATGGTAGCTCTTCTCGTTTACTACGTTTCCAGAACCGTGACTATATTCCTTGGGGCAGTGTTGTCGCCACTTGTTATTATGCTTCAAATCGTACCCAGCCTGAAGGATGTGTGCCAAACTGCTATTCGCAGCTATCTCATGACCATATTCGTGCTGTTTGTTCATGCTGTGGTTCTGTTGCTAGCATCAACAATTCTTGACAGTATTCGTGACCCACAAACCGGACAAGTACAAAATGCTTTGTTCTCGCTTACAGTTGGAATCGGGGCTATGAGTGCACTACTCAAAACTCAAGGCGCGATGTCACAAATGGCTTTGATAAGCACAGGGCCAAAGGCTATGAGACATCTGGGTGGTGCCATAGCTAACGCTTCAAGAGCGGGAGGTCAAGTCGGTCGACAACTCGGGCCCGTTTATAGCCAAACTCGCAAACTTAGCTCAAGGGCCTATTCTCAAGCATCGTCACAGGTATCAGATTTTGTGAGAGACAGCTACCGGTCGGTATCGTCGAGAGTCGGCCTATGAAGATTGCAATTGTTCCAGCACAAATCACCAGTGTAGAAGATAAGATTATTGGCAATCTTTCATTTTCACAAGTAATGCTGCTGATCTGTCCCGTCTTCATAACTGCAGCTAGCTTCATATTCTTGCCACCCTTCACAAGCTACAAGACCTACAAGCTCATAATCTCTTTGCTTATTGCTACAACATGCATAGCCCTAGCAGTTAGAGTAAAAAATCGACTCGTCATTGAATGGCTCTCAATACTAATACGATACAATTCCAGACCTACTCTGTACCTACAAAGTCTACCCGATCCAGTGAAGCACCAAAAGGACCCGAGAGCCATAAAGCCAAAAACTAAAACAAAAGCAATCAAGCAACAATTACTAGAAAACCCACTAGACAGCCAATTCCAATACCTTGAACAATTACTCGCCGACCAAGGAGCTCGGCTACGGTTAACAACTACTAAATCAGGAGACTTACGTGTCAATTTTAAGTAAAAATAACCCACCCCAGCCTAGTACGAGCCAGATTCGCATAAAAGAAGTTCGGGATGGCTTACTAGTACTTCCGAACCAGCAGTTCAGGCAAATCATGGAAGTATCTTCAATCAATTTCGAACTAATGAGCGACGAGGAGCAGGATGTCTTACTAACGGGCTACCAGTCTTTTCTAAACTCGCTAAGCTCACCAATTCAAATTCTGGTCAGAGTAAGAGAAATAAACATTGACGGACATCTTGAAAAACTTAACTCGGATGCGCATTCAGACAGCTCAGATGTACGGCAAAAACAAGCAAGTGAATATGCTGACTTTATTTCAAGTCTAGTCCGAGATAATAAAATACTTACTCGTAAATTCTATGTGATTCTGCCGTTTAGGTCGCCCGACGGGGACTTCGACATTGCCAAAGAACAATTAAAACTCTCTGCAGAGATGGTGTCAAAAGGCTTATCTAAACTAAAAATCCAATCAAGAGTTTTAGGAAATCTTGAGACATTAAACCTATTTTATAGCTACTACTCACCAAGTCTGTCAAAAAGCCAACCACTCAACGAACAGATAATCAAACAGCTCGAAAGGGAAAGCATATGAAAATCACAAGCTTAAACGACAAGCTCACGAGGCGCAAAAACAATGCAGCGATAGCAAGCGATAAGAGTGGTGCTCAAAAGACCATAGACCTAGTTAGCTACTCCAGCCTAGAAGAGCAAAAAGACTACTTAGTCGTAGATGGACGCTATACGAGAACTCTATACATATCGGGCTATCCATTGGTAGCCAGCTCGGGATGGCTGAACAATCTAATAAACTTTAATGGAAACATAGACATTAGCCACCACATACAGCAGGTTGATGCTGCCATTGCACTACCACAACTAAGTCGAAAAATTACCGAGCTAGAGAGCACGAGGCGCGCACTAATAAAATCTGGAAAAATAGTCGGACCAGAAGTAACCGACCCACTCGAAAGCGCGCAAGATCTTCGTGATAAAATCCAACGCGGCCAGGAAATGTTATTCCAATTTTCTGCCTATATTTCTCTGTCAGGAGAAACACTTCACGAACTCGACAAACAAACTAAGATACTGGAGTCAACCCTGGCTGCAAGAATGTTCTTCAGCAAAGTTGCTCGATATCAACAAATCGAAGGACTACAATCTGTATTGCCTAGGTGCGAAGATCTGCTAAAACAACAACGAAACCTCGATAGCTCGTCGGCAGCTTTAACATTCCCACTATTAAGTTCGGAGTTAGTTCACGAAGACGGAATACTTTATGGCGTAAATAAGTCAAACAACTCTCTAGTCATTCTCGACCGATTCCAGCTCAATAATGCAAACAGTATCGTCTTCGCCCAAAGCGGTGCCGGCAAAAGTTATTCTACAAAAGTAGAAATAATACG
The DNA here is from genome assembly GCA_937951635.1 of Candidatus Saccharimonadia bacterium. Classification (GTDB taxonomy): domain Bacteria; phylum Patescibacteriota; class Saccharimonadia; order Saccharimonadales; family CALFBO01; genus CALFBO01. Next base: position 2,277 of record CALFBO010000082.1, on the reverse strand, counting down.
CCAAATGATGAAAGGCACTTCGGTTATAGTTATCGACCCAGAACGTGAATACGAACTTCTAACAAAATCTGTTGGCGGCACGTACGTCAAGCTAGCCACCAATAGTGACCAAAAAATAAATCCATTCGACCAAACAGCGAACTCCTTAAAAAGCCGAGACTTGTCTGAAAATATTCAAGACTTAGCAGAAATTGTGAGTTTAATGGTGGGAGGCCTTAACGCAAAAGACGAGGCTAGTCTTGATAGGGCGCTAATGGCGATGTACAACAACCCAAAGAAGCGTGAACTACTACTTGTTGACTTATACAATAAGCTGCAGGACTTGAATCAGCACAAGTTGTGCGAACGATTAGATCGCTATATCACAGGCTCTCTCGCCAATATCTTCAACTCACCAACAAACATTGACTTGAACAACCAATTAGTTGTCTTTGATATCAAGGACATGCCTGAATCTATGCGCCAACTCATGATGTTGATTGTATCTAACTATGTACAAAACGAAGTGAAGGCAAGTCCCAAAAAAAGATTACTCATAATCGACGAAGGCTGGATGCTACTTGAACACGAAGAGTCTGCCAGGTTCATTGCAGGTCTAGTAAGAAGGGCAAGAAAGTACTACTTGGGCGTGTCCATAATAAGCCAGCAGGCAAACGATTTTCTAAATAACAAGTATGGAAAAGCAGTTGCATCGCAATCGGCACTAAGAATACTCATGCGCCAAGACAGCACAACTATCGATAATGTGGTCCAGCAATTTGGTCTCAGCGAGTACGAACGGAACTTTCTACTTACCTGCGATAACGGAGAGGCCCTAGTCATAGCCGACCAAAACCACGCAGCACTCAAGGTGGTAGCCTCCAAGCAGGAACATCCACTTATAACAACTTCGCCAAAAGAAATGTATACCGATGCTTAATGTCGCTTCACTAGTATTGCGTCTTTACAAAGTACCAAGCGAAGTTAAGCCCGTACTGATTGGGCTGACTATCTGCGTAGCAATGCCCGCATTAGCTGCGACTGCCCACTATTTCGCACCAGCACTAGCAGCCGGACAGGCCCTGCACACTGTGGGCACAGCAGTATCTAGCGTAGTTGGATTTTTGGATACCGATGACATAGACCTCGAAACTCTCAACATTGGTCAAACATGGCCAGCAAAAGGTATTGTTAGTGACGAATTTGGCACTCATGGTCCTGTCCGTAAAAAACTAAGTCTGCCCCCGCACACCGGTATTGATATTTACAATGCACCAAATACAGTCATAAACACTTTTGCAAAAGGCCGAGTAATTGAAACTGACGAAAAGGGGCATGGGGCCTGCGGCAAGTACGTTCTGATAGAACACGATCACAATATTCGCACGCAATACTGTCACCTAAGCAGCGTAACGGTTATAGAAAACGAACAAGTGCCTCCACATCGGCAAATTGGCTTCATGGGTACAACTGGCATCTCTACAGGAGTTCATCTACACTTTGTAGTTAGCTATAAACACGCACCATTTAATCCCAGGGTGCTATTAAATGGCAACCCGAACTCAGCACACACCCAAGCTTTAGACAAGTTTGACTATGAACTAAATCAAACCAACCAAACCATAGTAGATTTGGTAGATCATCAATAAGCTATGGCTCCAGTACCTGGCCAGTGTCTTTATTTTGCACGAACCAACTAAACCACATCTCAAAGTAAAACGGAACAGCCTCATCGTCTTGAGTTTTTACAACCAATTCGTCACCATCTCGTTGAACATCAACAACAACACCCCCGACGTTAAATTTATAGGGAGTGCCAACTTCCAGAGATTTCCAATGAATGGCAGCAGGCACATCATTAACATAAAAAGCTGCAAAAATATCCTTGGCGGGGTAACGTTCGTCTGTAAGTGATGGGTCAAAGTAAAAGCCATCGCTCTCTTCATAACCAGCGTAAGGATTGTATGTATAGTCACGATCAAATCCGGTATCGATACTCATGATTTGAGCATTTGGGTATACTTCTTTAATATCGGCAACCGTAAGAAGCTGCATGCTCACCATGCCTAGCTGGTCTTCATTGTATTTACCCGCGATAGATCTACCTGTGCTCTGTTGCCATAGAGACTCACTCTCGCGGTCGTACATCACCATATTGCTCTCAATTAATGACCCACTTACACCAAAGGTAGTTACTCTACCGTCACTGAGCTGACGATCATACACGATCGCACTCCCACAAAGTGGACAAAATGTTACTGCAAATGGCCCCGAAGAAATAACGTCATTAACTATCTC
>CALFBO010000081.1 GCA_937951635.1 Candidatus Saccharimonadia bacterium | reverse complement strand
TGGCTCCGATGGCTCCGATGGCTCCGATGGCTCCGATGGCTCCGATGGCTCCGATGGCTCCGATGGCTCCGATGGTCCTGTCATACATGAACCAAGCATAAGAGTTGTGACCATAGTCCATGGCCCGCATGAGGTGTCGTCTGTAGAATATATCAGAACAAATTGCGAGTCTGCTAGCCCAGAGGTTAGTTCGGTTAGCGAAGCAGGCACCGCCACTATATTCGCCTGTTACCAATCGCAAATTCCAAATGGTAGCTTCCAGTCAAAGGGCTTATTGGTCCCGTATGATAGCTTTGCGTCGGACTTCGATTACAGTAGATACGATGTGACTGTGTCTGGAGAAAACTGCGACGAAAATGGCTATGTTGTCCTGCAGGGCATAAATGAAATTCCAGCACAGAATGCTCGCTGCATATTTACTTTTACTGAGAAGCCCTCATTTCATGACTACGCGGTGACTTTAGAGGTTGTAATTGAAGGCCAAAACACCGGGGTTATGCTTCCCGAAGACTTTAGTTATGTTTTTGGGGAGTCGAACTTTGTCTACCATTGGGTTAGCCCAGAAGTAGGTCAAAATAGCATTACTTTTGACCCACGCTACCCTGTTGGCGGCAGTCTTGAATTGGGCGAGAAGTTTAGTTTGCCGTTCGGTGATCCCTACAAAGATCTGGGCTATCATTTAGTTGGCGTAAGCGGACTCAATTGTAGTGATGACGGCAGCTTTTTTGCGGGGCCTGGCTACGGAGATACTGCCTGTGCATTTGTGTATCGCTACGAGGACCCAATGGTTGGACTTGAAGACGATTACGAAGATAGTACCGTGTCGATAAAAACCAGGGTCATGGGCGGAAGTTTGAAAGCTGAAGAGGTTGTGTATCTTGTAGGCAGCAGTCAAAGCCCTGAGTCGGGCACATTGTCTAGGCTAAGCTCATACAACGAACACGACAATGAGTCTAGTGTCTTGTGGGTGAGCGCTGGATGTCAGGCATTAAGTTGTCCCAGGAATGACCTAGGTACAGTTAGGCTTGGCGTGGAATATATGGATTCAACTACGGTGGAGGCGTTAGAGGATTACAACTTGAACATTACTGGTAGAAACTGCGATTATGACGGCAGATACCAAACTGGATCAGGATTTGGTCTTACAGAGTGCATATTTAGCTGGACCCACGAGTCGGTTATAGCCCAGGAGCACCAAGGTTGGCTTGCTAGGTATTGGAATTTAGATTCTGATGGTTTTGAATCTCCCCCGCAAATACCCTTTGAGCCTGCCGTCGTTGCAGAGATGGTTGATGACATTGACTTTGATTGGGGCGAGGGCGTGCTTCACTCCGATGACGTAGGTGCCGATTATGTGGCGGCTAGCTATCTGATGGATAGATACTTTGAGCCGGGCAGATACGCACTTGATATCGCAAGTGATGACGGTGTTCGAGTTTTTGTAGACGGCAAGTTTGTTCTTGAGGATAGCTGGGAGGCCCATCCCTTAAGGAATGAGAGGGTTGAATTTGACTTAAGCGCCGGTAGTCACACTATATTGGTAGAGTACTATGAAGTAGATGGCGATGCCGTTCTTGGCGTAAATTTAAATAAGCTTCCAGCCGTAGAGTAATCTCAGTTGGACCACCCCACTTTTTACCCCTAAAGGGTAGAGTAAACCTCCGTCATTCCTGCGAAGACAGGAATCTAGTCAAAAATACTACTGGATTTCTGCTTTCGCAGGGATGACGACTGCAGGGGCACTAATCGTGTGAGCGGTTTCAGTAAATCCCAGTCGGGGGTCTTCTGTTGTGCTATCATTAATAGCAAATAAAAGCATAAGCCTAACCGTTAGCTGCTGTAGCTGGCGTTTCTAAATTAATATCGACGAAAAGCATGATAGCCGATCAAACAAGTAAATCTAATAACCAAAAATGTTGCTCCTATTTGAACCAAAAAAACGAACAGGGGTTCACGGTTTTGGAGGTCCTAATAACTATTGTTATTTCTGGGTTTTTCATTATATCGATGTCTACTATTGTTAAGAACTTGAATGTGCTTAATGCTAGGACACGAGACTTGACTGTGGCGACTGCATTTGTAGAAAACAAAGTCGAGGCGCTCAGAAACTCTACTTACTTGGCGCTGCCGGCAGATGGAACATCGGTAGACTTTAGCAGCGAAATACCCGCAACTCTCACCTCTCCACGAACTGCAACGTTTGTAGTTTCGGATATTGGTTTGGCGCTCAAGCGAGTTGACATAACACTTAGTTATAATGATTTTGGGGAAACAAGAACAGTAAACTATTCAACTTCCATTGGAGAGCTCGGTGTCGGACAATATTAACTATAAAGACGCGGCAAGAAATGAATCTAGCGGATTCACAATTGTCGAGCTATTAATTGCGATATCTACAGGTAGTGTAGTTGCCCTGGCCGTGCTTTCTGTTTCGCTCTTTTTTGTTGCCGATATTTTGCGCTCTAGCGCATCCACGTCTATGGCAATCGACTCACAGAATATACTCAGACTTACTGTAGAGGATATGCGAACTGGGGTTAGGGTGCTAGAAACAAACACCATAACAGACACCAACGCACCAGTAGGTGGTTGGAATACTGGAAATGCAGACGTAGTTCTTATAGTTTCGGTCCCCGCCACTAATAGCTCCCATGAATTTATTTTTGATTTGGCTAGTGGCGAACCCTATCAAAATGAAGTCATATACTATGCGCTGGGCACACAGCTACTTAAACGAGTCTTAGCTAATTCAGCTGCAACCGGCAATACAAGTTTGACCACGTGCCCAGAAGCATCATCAAGTAGTAGCTGCCCAGCAGACAGAGAACTAAGTAGAGACTTCGAAAGTATGATATTTACTTTTTATGACACTAACGACCAGGTCACTGCGGTGGCTCAGGATGCTCGATCTGTGAATATAAACATCAATCTTTTGAAGGATGTTTATGGCAATGAAGTCCGTTTTGATAACGACATCCGCGTAACATTAAGGAACCCTACTTAGTATGATTTTTAGAGTCGACCACACATTCAAACAGCGTAGCAAACTTTACCATTCGAGCGATGAAAGTCCTGGGTTTTTTATAGTCTCAGTCATAGTTACTATGACGTTTATGTTTTTAATTAGCCTATCGGTATTTAACTTAGTTATAAACAACTTTAGACTTGCTAAAGAAGAACAATACAGGCTTGCAGCCCAGTTTGCTGCCGATGCTGGCATAGACGCAGGAATAATCCACTTAAACACCAGCGAGAGCTGGCCTGGGTCTGGCGGTGAAGTTGCTTTTTTTACTGACCCAAGCAACGAGTATAGTACAACCTACGAAACAACTGCATCGGGCACTTCTATAGACGAAAGAGTCTTGACTGTTACTGGCAGAGTCTACGTCCCTGCAGGCAATGTTGGGTCTCCTAGGTTCACCCGAAAGTACAGCGTAGACATGCGTGGACTGGGAGACGGCGAGCTTGCATATGGCTTGGTTACTGGTGTGGGTGGTCTTATATTAGAGAATAATGCCAAGATTGTAGCTGGCGACGTGCATGTTAACGGTACGTTGTCGCTAAGTAACTTTTCGCAGATAGGTACTACTATCAGGCCGCTGGATGTAAACGTAGCTCACCATAGCTGTCCAGTGGGTGGTGGAGCAACTTATCCTGAAAAGTGCACATCTGGTGATCCAATTACCATAAACCAAAAGGCGCACATCTACGGCGATGTTTGTGCAGCTAATCAAACTGATGGAAGTTCCATGACCAATACTGGATTGAATATGAGTTGTGCCGATCCGGCATCGCTACCCTTGCCGCCACATGATCGAGCTACCCAGAAGACTAATATTGTATATGAAGCAGGAGTAAATACCTCTAATGGGCTCGCCTACTATACTGATTGTGACACCAATAATCCTAGCGGTAAGCGAACATGGGAAGGTCAACTTAAGATTGATGGGGACGTCTATATAGCCAAGGGTTGTGAGATAACAGTCACTGGCGATGTTTGGATTACTGGTAAGCTAGTGATGGAGAATTCTGCGGCACTCATAGTCGATGACTCTATAGTACTTGGCTCACCCAATACCGTTGTACCAGACTACCCTAGTATTATGATTGATTCGCAGGATGGTGTTTTGCTTAAAAACTCCTCTTCTGTAGAGGGGAATAGTAGTAACGTGGGTGCCCAGTTGGTTACGTATTGGTCTGAAGCTGCTTGTTCGCCTGACTGTGCTACTGTGACCGGCCAAGACTTGTATGACTCTAGCTCGGTAACAACTATTAGTCTTCAAGAGGCTGCGCAAGCTCCGAACTCGTTGCTTTACTCTAAATGGTCTCAGGTAGACATGAATAATGGAGGCGATATCGGCGCTCTAATTGGGCAAACTGTGGTGCTGCGAAACTCTGCGTCGGTCACATTTGGTATTACCATTTCTGGCACAGGTGGTACTGTGTCGGAGACCTGGCTGGTTGATAATTATCGCAGAGATTATTAGTACAGGAACTTTTACTTGAAGGTTTCTTCGGTAGTAGCTTATGCTGGGTTGAGGGACATATTGGAGTATAGTTGTAGATTATGAATCGTAAGGATACGAATACGTTGCCAAGATGCGTTAAAACTGCATACCCAACTCAAGAAGTTGCGAATGCGGCTGCCACGGCAAGCAAGTTCAGGTTTAAGGTAGATGTGCAGCTTGTTGCCTACTATTGTAAAACCTGTAGAGTGTGGCACCTTTCTAGTAGGTGACTATCCCTCCTTTTGGCAGTATCTGTGACTATGTTAGTTTGTTTTTTTAAGTGAAAATTTGAATGTACTGCCTACTCCAGGCTGAGACTCGACTTTTATTTTTGTTGACATTGATTCGGCTAGGTTTTTGGCAATCGACAGGCCAAGCCCATAGCTTGG
>CALFBO010000080.1 GCA_937951635.1 Candidatus Saccharimonadia bacterium | reverse complement strand
CTTGGACAGAGAATTGCTGTTATCGGTGACAGTAAATCTGGTAAAAGCACCATACTTTCACAGCTAGCCTTGAACCAAAAAAACACCGATAGAGCAGTCGTCTATGTGCTTATAGCCAAGAGACGAACCGATGTGGATGCACTGCTTACAAAGCTTCAAGAGAACGATGCGCTTAAAAATGCTGTAGTGGTGGTATCGACTATGTTTGATTCGTTGGTGACTTCGTACTTGGCACCATATGTAGGTTGTTCCATCGCAGAATATTTATGGCAGGTGGTAGGACAAGACACTATAATCATCTATGACGATCTAACCTCTCACGCCCAGGCGTACCGAGAAATATCTTTGCTTGCCAATGTGAGCCCAGGTCGTGACTCGTATCCTGGAGATATGTTTTTTGCCCACTCTTCTTTATTGGAGCGGGCTGGTAGGCTGGCTTCTAGTCACAAAACGCTCACAAGCCTACCCATAGTGCTGGCAGCTGGTGGAGACATAACGGCATACCTACCAACTAACATTATGTCTATAACCGATGGGCAGTTGATACTGGACATGAACATCTTTAGAGATGGTGTAAGGCCTGCTATTAGCGCCGGACTTTCTGTATCTCGAGTCGGCGGCCGTGGTCATAATGATCGGCAAAAAAGTATTATGTCTCGCACCATGCAGGCCTTGGCACAGTACCGACAAGCGTCAGAATTTGCACACTTTGGGTCGGAATTAGCACTTGAGGCGAAGCGTGAACTTGAAGTAGGAAAGAGAATTCTAGAAGTATTAAACCAGGCACCCAATGAGTCTTATGGCGTTGTTGCTCAGCAGCTTATGCTGGAAGTAGTCTTGAGTGCCGAAGATAATGCAGTAATCGACATCGTAGAACTTAAAAAATCTGTCAACGACATGGCTCAGACTATCACTGGTGACGACCAAATAGAATCGGCGCGCAAGCAACTTTCAGAAAAGTCATTAATAGAGCTCAAGCAATGAAGCGACCTCTAGAGATACTGGACGAGTTAAATACTATAAACACCATTGTTAACTTAACTGGTATTTTTGAAGGAATAGCCAGCTTGCGGATATCCCAAATTAAAAACCAAGTTCTTCAGTCGCAAGAGTTTTTTGATAGATTGTGGAACATTTACAGACAAATACGTGTTGACGGCGAAATTGGTTATGGTAGGTCTCAGCAGCAAGTTAAGGATCTGATCGATAAAGAGCTCTACATAGTGATAACTGCCGAAGGTAGCTTCAGTGGTGACATTGACCAAAAGTTGCTTGATTGGATGCTCAGAGGCTACAAACCCCAAGATCATGATCTTATAGTCATTGGTAGGCATGGCGCCAACCAGCTGGCTCAAAGAGGCATAGAAATCAAGAAGTATTATAAGCTTCCAGCCAAAGACAGGAATATTGATGTTGGTCCTATTATCAGCGAGGTCCAATCCTATAAAACAACGACTGCTTGGTACCAAACCTACGTATCATTAATGGTTCAAGATGTTAAGAAAATTGGACTTCGAGCAGCGGTAGAGCAGCAGGGTAGTAGTTTTGATGGCTCAGACCAGTCTGAAATTATTAGTGAAGATAACTACATTTTTGAACCTTCAACATTTCAGGTAGTAGACCACCTAGAACGATCTATGCTAGGTATTGCCCTGTCGCAGATTATTCTAGAATCAAAACTTGCACAGTATGCTTCAAGATTTAGAGCTATGTCTGCGGCAAACGACAAGTCCAAAGAAACACAGGACGATACTCGTTTGAGCTACAACAGGGCTAGAAGACATATGCAGGATGAGAGACTAAAAGAAATTATGGCAGGCTTAAGGAAGGCAAGAGCATGAGTACCGGTGAAGTAAGAGCTATAAAGCAAATGATTGTAATGGTTGAGTTCTTGGAGCAGCCACCCGATATTGGTGACTTAATAATCGCTGATAGTCCCGATAGGGCTCCATTGCTAGTGAACTCGTACATGAGCGAAACAGTGGCGGTATGCTTAAACGTTAGGTCGTCGACCAAGCTGTACAAGGGCCTAAAAGTCGAGGCAACAGGCCATGGAATTGAAGTTCCTACGGGCGAACAGGCCATAGGACGAATTTTTGACGCCATGGGCGACCCTCTTGACGGCAAGCCTGCGCCCGTAGATGTTCCCAAGCGAAATATCTTTTCGGTATCTGGTACTAGTAGTGACTTTAGGCCTGGACAAGTAGAAATACTGGAAACGGGCATAAAGGTGATCGACTTTTTTACGCCCTTTGTAAAGGGGCGTAAAATTGGCATAGTTGGTGGAGCTGGAGTTGGCAAAACCGTACTTACCATGGAACTCATCCACAATGTCGCCAAAAGCGGTACTGGCTTGGCGTTCTTTACGGGTATTGGTGAGCGTATTCGCGAGGGGCACGAATTGCTCGAAACTTTGACCGAACGAGATTTGCTTAAAAATACCTGCATGTTTTTTGGGCAAATGAACGAAAATCCTGTTCAGCGAGCATTGGTTGGCACGTCTTCTGTTGCGCTGGCAGAATACTTTAGAGATGAAGAAAAGAAGGATATTTTGTTTTTTGCCGATAACGCATATAGGTATGTTCAAGCGCGAAATGAGCTTGCAACTATTCTAGACCAAATTCCGTCCGAGGGTGGCTACCAGCCAACGATATTTTCTGATATCAAATCGCTCCAGGACAGACTTAGTTCTAATGACAATGGCTCGATAACTGCAGTACAGACTATTTATGTGCCTGCAGACGACCTTAGTGACCCCGCAGTGCAGATGATTCAGCATGAGCTGGACTCTATCATAGTCTTGTCTAGGAAGGTGGCCGAAGAGGGTATAAGACCTGCTGTAGATATGATTCGAACATCTTCTTCTTTGCTGAGTCCAGATATTGTTGGTGACCGACATTATGTGCTGTCGGTGCAGGTTCAAGTCTTGATGCAAAAGTATGAGTCGTTACGCGGAATAATTGCAATTATTGGCGAGAACGAATTATCTGCTTCAGACAGAGCAGATTACGCCAAAGCCAAGAAGCTCATAGAGTATTTTTCTCAGGATATGTATGTGACCGAAGATCTAACTGGCAGACCTGGGGTGTACGTTTCAAGACAAGACACCTTGAAGGGTGTTGAAGAAATTATTGTATAGTCATGTCTAGTGGATCAGACTCAACAGATGCAGATATAAATCGTTCTGATAAGGTCAGGCACGCCAGCGACGACGCCAGAAAAGCCGCAATTGCCAAAATGCAGGCAGCAATAGAGGCTAGTAAGCAACCCGAGGATACTGCCAAAGACAGCTCGGTGATCACACACGAAAGTTCGTCTGACTCTAGTTCTACAAAGGCAAATCGTGCCGACTCGCCAGCCAAAAATCGACCCGGCAAGCAATCTTCTGGCAGTAATAAGCACAGTGCAGATAGCACTACGATAGAAAACGTCAAGGTATATTCACCGTTTAAAGTGTATTACGACGCATCTGCAAGCTCAGTTAGTGCTGTCAACCTAACTGGCCCGTTCGATATACTTGCAGGCCATAAAAACTTCATCACTTTGCTTACAGAGGGGGATGTGATTATTCGGTCTTCTCGTGGTGAGGAGCATATTACTATTGAGCGTGGGATTATGCATGTTAGTAATAATTCTGTATCAGTTTTCCTAGACGTCTAACCTCGCCTTTTTTCAATCCATCTGAACCAACCAGCCCGACAGCCAGCAAAGCCAACTTCCTCTCTGGTCTCTGCGTCAGCACAGCATAATCCTCACTGCACGTACTATATGTACGCTCCGCTGCGGATCATACTGCACTTCCTTGTCAGACAAACCGAAAAAAGCCGAGGAACCTCACACTCATGAATCCATCTGAACCAACCAGCCCGACAGCCAGCAAAGCCAACTTCCTCTCTGGTCTCTGCGTCAGCACAGCATAATCCTCACTGCACGTACTATATGTACGCTCCGCTGCGGATAATTTAGTCTTCACTATAGACAGCTTCAATGGACGAAGCTATTAGGGCTAATCGATCCATTAGCGAAAGTACTCCATCGAGCTGCTTATTGGTGCCTGGAAAGAATTTTGTGATTAGGCCGATGCTGTTGCCGGTTATCTCTAGGTCGAATTCTTTTAGTTTAAGCAATAAATCTTCCATTACGTCTGGCGTCAGGATTTGCAGAGCTAGGATTTGCTGCCCTTTGTTGTAATAAAGTTTGAAGTAGTCGGGAAAGTTGCCTTCTAGGTCGTAGTGTATTGAGGGAAGCTTGGTTCGTGCCAAGTTGCTAGAAAGGGTGTGATTATTTTTGGTCGCATCCAAGACAATGTGGGTACTTGGCCGTAGATTGCCGTCCAGTCTTAGCCAGGCTTTAATTTGCCGACCAGATGTAGTCAAAAAAACAGTGCCATGTTCTAGCTCTTTAACCCAAATGATAGCTTCTCTTTTTGATAGGGCCGACTTACGGTTGGGTACTATTATGTCTCGCAGTTCTTCAAGGTCACCCGAATAGCGCAGTGCGGCCTTTTCTAGTCCACCAAGCTCAAGGGTCATGTCTCTAATGTGTAAAAAGCGCAACCGGTCTCGCCAGCTAAAGAACAGTAGGGCTGCAATTACAGCCAGCATAAATACTAGTATCATGTAGTAATTCTACTATAGAAGCCAACTACGTGGTTTATTGGCTGGCTGCAGCCCCAGTTGGCAGCTCGGGATAGCCAATTGTTAGTTGCTACAAGTGTGGCTGCCAGTCGCCAGGCTTCTCAGTGAAGAGCTGGGGGGCTGACTGGACAGCCTTAATCTAGCCCTCAAGTACATGTAAGCGAAACCGCGTACATGGCTTGGGGGCGGTTTTCATTAGAGTAGTAGGAGCCATTAGTACACTCCCCCAAAGGAGCATTATCACGAATTGTCACCGTAGCTTTAGTAGAGGTGAAACAGACAATGCAAAGGATTAATCTGGAATTTACTTCAGATTTTCTTTGTCTACTCCGCTGTAGCGGAGGGGGATCATGGAGCGTTAGCGTAGTCTAAGGGGGAGGAATCACCTCCCCCTTAAGTCATTCACTAACCCAATAGTCAAATACATAAGTGCTGGAGCTGGCTGCGCTAGATATTATTCCGATACTAAATCCGCTTGATGATCGTGTTACATAGTATTGCAGACTCGCCGAAGAAGGTCCTATTGGGGTTACGATTACTCTTGGTGTTGCACCATAGCTCGCGGCGAATGCAACGTTTGCAAGGGTTCCGGTAGACGGGTTGCCTCCAGTGTTTATAGTTACGGTGCCCGATGTGTCGGTGCCGCTAATAGACGTAGTTCCGCCAGCCCCGGCAGATACACCCGTGCTTACACCTGGCGCTGGCCCTCCGGTATTTATATGTCTAGTTGTGTATAAGTCTCCAGAAAACTCGATACTGTCGGCAACAATTTTGCTGGCAGATAGGCTGCCAGTTATCGCTGCATCGCCTTTAACATTTAAGCCTGATTCTACGTTTAGCGTACCCTGGAGTCTTGCATCGCCAAATATGGCCAGGTTGTTACTCACCTCTATGTCTTCGAATGCGCTGGAGCCGTCAACGGTTATGCCGGGTAGAGTAAGTGGTCCGCCTACATTTATAGAGCCAGCAACATCTAATGAGTCTTTTATAAACACCTTGCCGTTAAACGTGGTGCCGGCTTCAATAGTTAGTGTTTGGCTGACATCTCCAAGCTGGTTTTCGTTGTCAATTAACTCGTCAATTGACTCTTGGCTTAATTTTTGGCCAGATGAAACTTGACTCGGGTTGTTTTCATCTCTGGTTACGAAATAAATTACTATCAATGCAATCAATATGATTGCCAGAAATGCAAATAAATAGATGTTTGCAAAGTGAATTAGTCTAGAATGCCCTTTTTTGGCTACATTATTTTTAGGATCAGCCGCACTTTCTTCGGTGCTGGATTGGTTTGATTCTAGCGAAGCGCCTTTACTGAAGTCTTGTTGATTGTCTTCATTCATATATTTGTTGTTTTTGGTTCATGATCATTTACCGGTCATTTAAGCACAACCTTTGTCTAGATCATAGCATAAATGTG
>CALFBO010000079.1 GCA_937951635.1 Candidatus Saccharimonadia bacterium | reverse complement strand
TTGTGGTGTTATCAGTTTTGTGGGTTAAGAACCATTCTTATTTCGCTTGAACTATTTTCAGCCCTTTTGAATAGCAGCCTCTCTGGTCTGCGAAGCCAACCGCCAAGCCCGCCTCTGCGTCAGTAGCACTTAATCCTCATTACACGTACTTCTAGTACGCTTTCATTGCGGTTCAAGTACTGCTTCCTTGTCAAAAGAACTGAAAACTAGCTTAAGGGACCTGAATTGTTTTATTGCCAACCTGAACAGACCAGAGCCTACACCCAGCCAAGCTGGCCTAGGGCTCTAGTCTTCTGCGTCAGCAATACTTGATTCTCATTGCAGGTTCTTCGTGCACGCTTTGTTGCAGTGGAGAAGCGCCGCTGCCGTTGAGGAGTAAGTGTAAAAGAAATTTGGGGCTGGTCATTAGCCTGCCTCGCGCCTAAACTGTTAGTTATGAAAGCTGCAGTAAATAGAAAATACGGACCACCTTCTGTGGTGTCTGTTCAGGATATAGATGCGCCCAGTATTGGTAAAAATGACTTGTTAATTCGAGTCTAGTATTCAAGCGTCAATAGGACGGATTGTGGATTTTTGAGAGCAAAGCCGTTCATTGTTAGATTTTTTTCGGGCATATTTAAGCCCAAGAATATTGTTTTGGGTAATGAATTCGCGGGCGTTGTTAGCAAAGTGGGTGCTGATACAACAGAATTCAAAGTTGGCGATAGGGTTTTTGGCTTTGATGATGAGGGGTTTGGCGGACATGCAAAGTTTAAGAAGATTTCTGCAGCAAAAGCGGTGGCAATAATCCCAAATGAAATGTCAACAAAGGATGCAGCAATCGCTGTCGAGGGCGCTCACTATGCATTGTTTTATATCGACGCAATGAAGCTTGACCAAGTTGATAATGCCAAGGTTTTTGTGCACGGTGCTACCGGCAGCATAGGTTCGGCAGCCGTGCAGATATTAAAGAGTAAGGGCGTTTATGTTTGCGCCTCGGCGCCGTCCGAGCATTTAGACACTATACGCTCACTAGGCGCAGACAAGGTTGTGGACTGGACAAAGGACGAACATAAAACTATGAAGGGTGGTTTTTATGCCGTGTTTGATTCGGTGGGCAAGAGTTCGTTTGCCGATGCTCGTTCTATTTTGAGTCCTGGTGGCGTGTACATGTCTAGCGAGCTTGGCGGTTGGGCTCAGAATCCGATATTGGCGCTATTTAATCCCATTCAGCGTGTTTTTTCGGGGGCTAACATTAAGTTTCCAATCCCGCGCGACAGTCGACAGAAGGTGCTTGAAATATCAAAACTAATTGAGTGTAACAAGTTTACGCCTTTATTTGATCGAGAATATTCTCTAGACGATATTGTGCATGCATACGAATATGTCGAGCAAGGACAAAAAATTGGAAATGTTCGCTTAAAAATAGCTGATTAGTCTGCCATATTACAATATGGCTATATATTTGCTACAATTCATATCGAGCAAGACAGATTTGGGGATGTAGCTCAGCGGTCAGAGCAGTCGGCTCATAACCGATTGGTCGCAGGTTCGATCCCTGCCATCCCCACCATTCAGAGAGTCGTCATTCAAGTGGCGACTTTTTGAATGGTGGGGATGGCAGGCGCCAACAACCGTGCGCGGTGGTATAATGTTTATGTTAAATATCCTGCCTACAGATATATTTATATATACTAACTTTATAGCTTCAAATTGGTTGAAACGTTGGAAAAGATAACAAATTACATTCAAAAAGATTTAGCAGTCATGGCTCTATTTGGGTTGGTGGCACTATCTGTGATTTGGAATACAGTAAAAATAATACAAAAAAATTACACTTTACAGCTAGATATTGGTCAGCTGGAAGGCGAGGTGTCTTTAATGGACTTAGAAAACCAGAACCTTGCCTATCAAATAGAATATTATAAAACCGATGAATTTTTAGAGCTAGAGGCTAGGCGTAAGTTTAATTTGGCCGCTACTGGCGAGAAGGTGCTTTACTTACCCAAACAACAAGTTGGTGCCAACTCTGCGTCGAGCAGCCCATCAACAAAAAAAGATACAATAAGAACAAAAACCAACCTAGATCTTTGGATTGAGTTTTTTCGGGGTGAAATCTAGTGCAATCCGAACAAGAACCAGGCAAAACCACTTCTATAGATGACTCTACAGAGTCTCGAGTGACGCACTACGAGGATGTTACGCTGTCATATGACCCCCAAGATCTAAAAAAAACACATCTAACCTTGTTTGCGCTTACTGCTTTGGTGGTTGTTGTTGCTGCAGGCGCCATCATTGCTGTTGGTAATTTAGGTGGCGTTAGCAGCTCAAACAAAGATGTGACTTCAAATAGCGATCAAGGTGAAATAGGTCAAAGGATTTTTGCGCCTGGGCAAACATTTTTTGTACAAAGCAGCACTAATGGCGCTTCGGGCATCGCGACATACAATGTAGAAGCTGATGAGTTGAATGAATTCACTATAGATTCACTAGCAGGCGCAGATATTGGGTCTTGGTCGCTTGCCCAAGCTAGTGAAGATCGGTTGCAGGTTAGTGCCGATGGTTCTATTGTGGCTTACATTAGCCACAGTGCCGATGGTTCTAAGTCGCAGATAACTGGGTATGCCACAAAAAACTCGACTATAGTTTTTGACTTCGAAGTGCCACGTATTCACAGCTGGGCTTTAGACCCATCTGGCGACAGCGCTTATTTTGCAAATAAGAGTGGCTTGGGTTGGTTCGACCCAAAAGCTAAATCAGTCGCTCTGCTAGCAGGCGAGTTCACAACACTCTTTGCTGCCAACCGAACAAAGCTAACTGTAACCAAAGACGGAAACATCAAGCAATATGTTCGAGTGGTAAACGAGGGTGTTATTGAGCACGTATACGATCCCAGTACAGGCTCATATATGAGTATTGGGGTGGACCCCATCATAAATAAAAGATACATTATGCTGCCAGATTCACTATCGCCAGATGGGGCGAGGTTGCTTTTGAAGCATGCAGAAAATGATGGTTGGGCTTTGAGTCTTTACAATACCAATACTCGATCTGTGTCAGAAGTTTACCGTTCAGAGTCTCCATACCGCGAGCCCGTTGCGGTTGCATGGTCTACAGACTCGACACAGTTAACCTTTAATCTTTTAGATAATGCTTCGGGCAAGACAGAAGATCTTGTATGGCTACGACCAGCCACACAGGAGTCTAGAGTCTTGTTTGTGTCTAGCGATTTAGGCCTTGGTTCAAGCTGGGCTCCATTGCAAGACTATGTAGCGGTTAGGGACGGAGCGGAGTATAGACTAATAGATCTTGCCGACCCTGACTTGTCTAGCAAAGTTATCATAAACAAATATGAGCCAGGCGACATTACCGGGTGGGTGTTCATAAGAGAATAAGTCTAGGCGCGGAGACGAGGGCTATGCGCTTATTTACCAGCTGCCTCCACCGCCGCCCGAGAAGCCCCCTCCCGAAAAACCACCACCCGCCCCAGCCGTTCCGCTCGATACTGCGGATGCAGAGAATCCGTGCAGATCGTTACTGAGTTGACTGATTGAGCCTAGGGCGTAGCCACGACTAAATCCTCCTGGTGCGTCGTACCAGGAGGAGGTGTCGACTTCAAGATCTTTAAACTGCTTAACCCACTCTTCTTCTACGCCTAGAGCAATAGCATAGGGTAGAAGTTTGCTAAATTGCTCTGGTTTTTTTTCGGGGGCGTCGCTGAAGTTTAATCTGTCTTTTTCGGTGAAGTTAAGAAACATCTTGAAACCTTCAAGCTCGGCCCACTTATGGTAGCCTTCGTCGGTCATACGCGCGTCTAAATCGCTGGCAATCACTCCAAATGGTTTATAGAAGCCGTGACCTTCAAGACTATTTACATGGGTAGAGCGTAGATCTTGTACGGCCCTAAGAAAGCTGTGGTTGGCCCTAAGATCTTGTACGCTCACTTCGTCGCTGGTGCCGAATATCTCCCCAAATAGACGGTTTTGGTATGGAGGTAGCCCAGAAGAATCACGAAGTTTTATAAATGAGTATTCGGCAGACCCAAAGAATTTTTTTTCTTTGTTTAAACGAATCTTCATGTAGCCGGTGGTAGCTAGCTGTATCAAGGTTGCACTTAGCTCGGCGCCATCGACACGGTTATCAATTAGTAATCCAATGTCGCCAGGAGTCAAGTTTGCCGGGGGTTCGTAGCGCGGGTAAACAGTTTCTTGTTTTCGACGCTGGCGGTACCTTATGTTGCTTATTAGGCGCTTAATACTGTAAGTCGATGCTAGGGCAATCATTCCCCCTACGCCAGCAGCAGGAACCCAGCTCGGTATGCTTTTACTTGATGTGTCGTCTAGGGTTTCTATTTCTGCATAGTTGCTGAAGGCGTTTTTATTGTAGGCTGCTTCTAGGGTTATGCTTTCTCTAGGCAGCAGATCTTCTGCTTCGTAGGTAAGTATCTTTGCGCCATTTTGCAATGAACATGCTTGTTCTATCGAGCCTAAGCCACCTCGATAGCATGTGCTGCTGACGTGGTCTTCTGGCCCTGCTAGTGATATTTGCACGCTGCCAACGGGTACCTCCCAACCTGTACCGGGTGCGTCCAGTCTAATTATCGCCTGCCCAGCATCTGCCAATATACCAACTGGTTCTAGTCTGTAGGTGAGTTCGTATTTATGCCTGCCGTTTATATATACTTCTGGGTCGCCAATCCTAACGGTGGTGTGCAGAGGTCTGTTGTATTCTACCTTGAATTCTTCTGGAGCGTCATTTCGGTAAACACTTTGCAAAGAAAACTTTAGGTTGTATCCAGAATTATCCTCGACCCTATAGCTGGTGGGTACTTCTCGGTATATGCCCCTGCGTTCGTTGGTGCCAAAATCGTAATGAATTACTTCATGTATGGTGGCCATGCCAGATGCATCTACTTCTGCGTTCATTTCAAAATAGTCAATTTGCTCTAACGAGCTTTGGGCAATAGCTGTAGGAGCCTGTAGTGACGTGGCTATAAGCATGGTAGCTATGCTGGCAAATATAAATTTATAAAGAATGTTCGTTTGTATCATCAATCCATTATATAGCCCTCTAAAAACAAAACAAACATTCTTGAACAAACCTTACAGGCCATCAGAATTGTTTTACTTCATACCATATCTACTAATATGCTTTCGCTCAAGAATGCAGATTTTGTACTTAGCGGGCTATGGCGCGATGTGGCTGCATAAAAGAATTGACAAAAGCTTACTTTAGCTGCGATCAGTCAACGGCTGTGCTCTCCACTGGAACGTAGTTGGGATTCGGGTAGTGCAATCTTATTGCATAGATAGCTATTTAATGGTTTAGTTTTAGTAATGACCCAAGAACACAATTCTGCAAGCCCCGAACGGTTTTATTCTGCCGACACCTATAGGCAATTCGAAGATTTGCTCGATATGGCATTTGCAGAAACTGGCTATCAAGGCATCGACCCTGCAGCAAAAGATTGGGTTGCATACCAGGAAAAAATGCTAGGACACAGACAGGAAAGAGACTCTTGGTCCCGGGGACAGTATTGTCTGGGCGTTGATATAGCCAGCACTCCCTGCCCAGAGAGTCTTCTTGGATTGGCATCTGAGGTGGCCGCCCTCAACGCAGCCTTAATTGAAAAAGCCGGCGGTTTACTAGGCGATACAGCAGAAAAGTTTGTGCTACTTTGGCCCGATGCAAGCCCGCGTGAGCGCATAGAAATGCTCGATGTTATGTCAAAAGAATATGGCTTACACTGTCTTGCCTACAAGCAAGAACTGGCTAGAAGTGGGGCTAGCCGCGACAATTTAGCGGCATTCATGGTCGATTATCTATCATTCCCCGATGTCGAGAGTCTTGGCTGCTTGGAGCTTAGCCTTCATATGCTCGCGTTTGCCAAAAAAGTAGGAGCCGATCACGCTGCCTACAATCGTATAGTCTCTCCCAGCACAGCCAGTCTTAAGCGAGCCAATAGGTTATCCGATCAGTTGAGGCGGGGCATGGCAGATCTGGGGTATAGTTCTTACCCAGAGGCCATAGATAAATTCATAAATACTGCAAGCAATAGCACGCAGCGTATCAAGCATCTTGAAGCTACCTTTCATATGGCAGTGTTGATAGATGTTGGGGAAGGACAGTGGCACAGGTGGGACCCTTATTCAACCACACGACCAGGGCCTGGAGACTACATCGAAGACAGCCTGGTGCTGGGGTCGGCTATTGAAGTCTCACGGGCAGAATGGCTAGATAACCCCGGCTTTTCAAGATTGGCATATATGGGCGAAGCTAATGATTATTTGGAATCTCAGCTAAGTGCCAAGTTGGATTTTGCAATTGTGTTGTCGCTATCAATTCAAGAATACATTGAATCTGAGCACCCCAATGGTCTAGAGGCGTGGGAGTTTGAAGATTTTATTCGCCACATCTTTAACGAATATTATTATGATAATGGTGAAGACATGACACTAAAGGCTGACTTCGAGCCAATTTACAGAGAATGGGTTCGTGAGTCCATGTATGTAAAGGGGAGGCTTGCGGTAGGGCGCAGCACTCCTAGCAGTAACCCAAAATTTGTCGCAGAAAGAACCAGAGTGTTGGTTTCTTTGCCTGTTACGCAGTGCCTAAAGGATATAAGAGAATTTTGTAATAACGCGAGTGAAGACCCCTCGCCAATTGTCGAAGTGGTAAACCCCGATTTTATGCCTGCTATTGCTGCTTTGAATAATTTGCGTATAGCCCGGAAAGATGTTAATAATGATGTAGTTCGAGTATTAGAAGACTTATCTAACTCGCAGGTCTTGTGGCGCGAAGCCAGGCAGGCTAGTGGATGGGCTCCGTGCGGTAGCCAATCCAATACGACAAACGTATTGATGCAGCTACCTCCACATTTACTACACGAACTAGTTGGGCAAACCCGTGCCCAAAACCCGACAAAATAAAGGAACGTGCCATGAATCCTGGTCAAGCCCCTGAAGTTGACGACAGTTCTGTTGCTGAGCCTGATGAAACTACAGAAGAAGACGGAGCAGAAGACGGAGACGGTACTGGAAGTACTGACGCCCTTCTAGCTAATCCCCGAGCTTTCTAGTCGTCACTATACGGTGGTTTAAGTTGCATTGTAGCCAAACAACAACTTAAACCACCGTTATTTTTTATTTAGCTACCTATTCCTTCCATAACTCAGCACTCCAATTGGCACAGCCACAATTAGTGCCCCTAGAGCTACTACGTAGGCAGCGCTGCTTCCTGTGTCGCTGAGCCCTCCAACGCTCACTATGGCAGGGTCATTTACTCCTGGTCTAGTTGGGTCGTCAGTTGTGCCTAGCACTCCGCCCCAATCTATTTCACCTTGGTTTTCGTAGGTTGTCTCTGTGTCTGGACTGTCTATAGTTACATCAAAGGTAATTATTACTTCATTGTTTGCTTCATCTGGAGTGGTTGCTCCAGGGTCTGAAGCTATGTCAGATACCACTACAACTCTTCCCCTAGGGTAGAGAGACGATGGTGCTTCGTAGGAGCAGCCGCTAACAGTAGACGTACCTTGCGGTGAGCAAACTAGATTGCCTAGGTAGTTGGTTCCTACTGGAGGTTCATCGGTTATGACTACTCCGTTGGCATTAACTACTGAATCATTAATCCAGATCATATCCCAGGTTATGATGCTTTCGCCTGTATCCAATACGCCTGTTTTAAGGCCGTACGGTGGATCGAATACATAGATTAGTTCGGCAGCCGGGTCGCTATCGTTTACGTTGGCCTGGCCAGTTGGCGTGCCGTCGGCAGTGGTTGGCACCGCATCTACTGCGGCAGTGTTGCTGATGCTGGTGTTGGTGGAGTGGTCGTAGTAGTAGAACACCTGTTCGCCGGGTGCAATAGGTGCTGTAGCACTGGCGCCGAGCATAGTCATGTTTACGTTGGTTATTCCTAGAACGCTGTCGGTCACTGCTATTGAGTTAAGGTGGGTATTGCCATTGTTAGTGACACTGAAGCAGTAGGTGATGTCTTTTAGAGATTGGTCTTTATCTACAATTACTAGTTGGTCTACGGCAGCAGATGTATTACACATTGCACCTGCGTCATGTCCTTCATATAGCTGTTTGTCTATGGCGACAGATGGAGTTTGTAGTTGAGGTGCAATTACTGCATCGTCGTAGTTTACTAGATCATTTGACGGATCTTGAATGGCGTAAGCAAATGAAACATTGGCAGTGTTGTATATCGTAGATAGTGCATTTTGACTCACAGTGGCATCGATAGTAAAGGTCGCAACTCCGCCACTGTTAAGGGTTACATCTTCGTCGATGTTGCCGCTACCAGTACTATTCGAGCAAGTTTCTGTTAGTGACCCAGATCCAGGAGTCGTGATTGCACAGGTCCAGCTGTTGAAAGTTACTTCACTAGAGGGTTCACCGTCGGTTAGGTTAACCAAGCTTAGATCTGCAGGCCCTACATTACTAACGTCTATTGTGTACGTGATGTTAGTGGCAACTCCTACGTTGTAGGTAGCTTGCGACACGCTCTTGCTTACAGTTATATCTGCGTATGACACAAAGCCAAAGTCGATGGCCAGGTTGGAACTGGCATTTCCATGCGGACTTTCCGCTCCATTGCCTGTAGCTATATCTGTTTCGTCGCTTGGTTGAGCGCTGGTACCCAGAGTCACTACGTGTGACCTGTAATAGCTGCCAGCAATGATGTCTTCACCGTGGTCTCTTTGGTCAGGAGTTATTGCAACCGACTGTCCGGCAACCGGCATAACATCGCTGGGCAGGCTAGATGCTACTACTTCTACAATGTAGTCGCCTGCAACTAGCTGGTCAAACCTGTAGTAACCATTGGAGTCTGTAGTGACTATGTAGTCCTGAACGCCAGCTTGAGTTGGGTCATCTATGGCAACGCCTAGACTATTTGTGAGCCTTAACTGGACTCCGGTTATGCCGGGTTCTGTTGGCTGCTGAACACCGTCGTTTATGGTTGCTCCACTAAGCCCGTTGTCTAGCCACACTCTGTTACCTATTGAGTATAGAGATGTGTACCCCATGTCTACCGTATCGTTTATTTCTCCAGCAGCCAGTACATACATTCCTGTGTATCCCTGAGTAATTGAGCCATCGCTGTCGGTACTGTCTGCACCCTGGTCTGCTGTAGTGGGGTCGTAGCCGATAGCTGTGCTGTGGTCGAACATGATGTAGTAGTTTGTGCCAGGGTTTAGGTTTCCGAACCAGTAGCTACCATCAG
>CALFBO010000078.1 GCA_937951635.1 Candidatus Saccharimonadia bacterium | reverse complement strand
ATAAAACAAATGCAGCTACGTAAGAACTTATCCAGAATCGTCCTATCTTTAGCGCACCTTCCAGTATATTAGTCTTTGATTTAGACGCTTCAGTCCAAGCCAGGTAAAGTATTTGAGGGATGACGGCTAGTACTGCAAAATAGTGTATATACGCCATAGCGGCGACACTAATAACATACAATAACCACCACTTAATGCTGCGGTCTTTCTTGGGTAAACTACAAATTTTAACTAGCAACCAAATGCTGGATGCAATTGCAAGACTTGCCATGGCGTACATCCTAGCTTCTTGCGCATACCTTATAACAAAGGGGTTAAACACCGCCAAAACCAAACTCAAAATTGCTATACGAGGCTTAAACATCCTTCGAAGCAACAGCCAGCACACGCCCAGCGCCGCCGTAGTCATAAGGACACTAAAACTCCTTAGCGCAATATCGGAACTACCAAATACGACCGACCAAGCCTTTAACACAAGGTAGTACAAGGGGGGATGAACATCTGACGCTGTTCTAGATATTAACTCAAGCGGCGAATATTCAATTAGCATGGCTGTAAAGCTCTCGTCGAACCAAAAACTCCACTTGCCTATGTTAACTAGCTGCAGACATGCAGAAGTCGCTATAAGCAAACTAGCAATCAAATTGTAACTAAGCTTCCTGTGACCCATACCTATTAACTGTACCTTCTTAAGGTTATATTTACACCAACTTTGGCCAACTCCTTGAGAGTGCTAGTCATGGCGCTTAGCTGGGAGTCACCCACTAGCCCCTGCTCTCCTTTTGGGTCTTTCCAGTCATTAATAGGCACCGTTACGATACTTAACCCATTGATCCTGGCAATAGCCAAATACTCAAAGTCGAATCCCCAGCCAAGTACTGTTTGTTTTTGGATTAAAAGCTGCGAACTTTCTGCCCTAAACCCCTTAAAGCCGCACTGTGTGTCATTAATACCTGGAGCAGCGACGAGCCTTATGGCAAGGTTACTTATTCTTGAGGTTGATCTCCTCATAAAGTCTTCGTGCGAAGAATCCAAATCCCTAACACCAATTACAATGTCGGCTCCCGACCTAAGCCTATCGAGCATCTCAACTATATGGTGTAGCGGCGTTGCCAGGTCGGCATCTGTAAAAATATGGTATTTACCAGTTGCTTGCTCTAGCCCAATGCGCACGTCTCTGCCCTTTCCCACTCTAGGTCCGGGCCGAATTACTCTAAATCTCTTAAAGTACTTGGCATAACTTTCGGCGATATCGGCAGTGCCGTCACCGCCATCAGCCGCAACAACTATAACTTCTGTAGATGAAGCGAGCTTATGCTTTTTTAAGAAGCCTGCCACCTCTTTAAGACTAGAACCTATCATCATTCGTTCATTAAACGCAGGTATCACCAGACTAAGCTCTGGCCGACCAACACTCACGCTTCAACTTCCTTGCCGTCTCTAAAAACTACATATTTATAAAACCAAAAATTCCAAAACATTGTGGTTATTGTTGCTATTACTTTTGCGCTGTTAGTAATAAATAACTCCCTATCGACAAGTTCGCTGATCGTCCATAGTTTTTGTAGTGGCCCAGTCCACCAGTCTGCAAATACAAAGATAACCACCGACTGTATAAAGTACAGACCAAACAGAGTTCCTACTAAAAATAGCACCGCTTCGGAGTGGCTATTGTCTTTTTTGGACCTAAAAACGAGTCTTCGATTTGCCCAAAAACTAAAGCTCATTGCAAACGTTGTAGATATAATGTTTGCCCTTATTTTTTCCATGTCTGCACCCACTACCAGGCTGTTGAGTATAGAAAAGTCAATAATAGTATTAACTATTCCTATCAATACAAACCTTACCGGCTGAAACGCTAGTAATGCTTCCAAATTCTTTATCATCGACTAATGATAACAGTTTTGGGCTCTTACAAAAATAAAAGCAGCATCAAGCATCCAACACACAGAACCCTACATACAGGGGTAGAGCTATAAATAATACCATATACGATTTATTGTAGTGGTCATGTGACCATTGACTTTTGCACTACAAAATGTTAATATTCAATGGTCATGAAGAATCTTGCAGCACAAAAGCAAAGTTCTAGTAGCAAGGGCAGCCCCAAGGCTCTTTTGCTAGACTCTTTCGTACTATTTTACGAAGAGCTTCCCGAAGAAGCTCCCAAAACCCAAACAAGCTCTCGCATTAAGCGCAATAGGAAATCTTAAACTTCACTACTGTTAATACTCGGCACACTGTCGCTATGTCTATTCGTTTATAAAATGCTCAATTAATGCGGCGACGTCCCAATCTTTAACTCTCGACTATGGAAAATGTAGGTTTGTCCAACAACCGCCACGCCGTTTAGTGCTGCTTAATTACAGGGGTACTTTATTAGTTATCCCCCTTTTCCCCACAACTGAGCAATTTTTCCACTTGTATAATTAACTGCCACATGTCAACATATTGTCATGGTTATGCATTAGCCCTAACAAAAATGCTTAACCAGCCCTTATATCCAAAAAGTAGACATTCGTGGAGTTCTACTTTTTGAAACCAAATACATCTTGTAGTTTGGTTGTGTAGTTGTAAAAGGTAGTCTGGTCGGATCCTGTGCTTGTATTGCCCTTCAGGCATAGGCCAAAACGACCGACTACCGCAACTAATAAAATCCAAGAAACGTGTGAGGAGACAATTTGCTTTTTGATTTGAGCGCCACTAAAGTTACGAATTCTCGTTTTTTTAGACGCCAAAACAAAGTATGGCGACGCCGACAAAATGTAAACGGCGTCGTTTTTACTACCCGTGAAAGTATTGATTTTGAGCAACTTCGGGTTAAAAAAAGGTCAAAGAACAGCAATGAAAACTATCAACCAGGAAAATTATTTATCAGCATCCATAATGCCTGCGACCACATGCAGGACTCCGAGCAAAACGCCTGGCATCTCATGCAAACAGTTGAAGAAAAAATAACAGTGCTTCTAGACAAAGATATGTTGCTTCTG
This sequence comes from Candidatus Saccharimonadia bacterium, assembly GCA_937951635.1. Lineage (GTDB taxonomy): Bacteria > Patescibacteriota > Saccharimonadia > Saccharimonadales > CALFBO01 > CALFBO01. Next base: position 2,581 of record CALFBO010000078.1, on the reverse strand, counting down.
TCGGAACAAATAGCCGGCGAGTGCCTAACTGCCTTAAAGAGATTCGATACTACTGCTTACGTAAAATACGCCAGCTATCAGCAAAACCTGGTGTCTGCACGCAAGCTAGCTGCAGCATTAAACTAGTGCGTCCATACCTTTAGGGCGATGTAGTAGCTGCCGGCAATGTTGCCCTGTTATTTCCTTACACCCTTTTCAGTAAAATCGAATTTGTCTAGATATAAACCTAGCAATAGACGAGTTTGGGCGTTTATTGCAGCAAAGGTATTGTAGACTATCGTAGACATAGGCAGCAGCAACCACTGCAAGTACATTATCACCGATACCTTCTTACTCACCCGCTCTGGGCGAGGCGGCAAAGATACCAAGCCTAGATACATAGTGATGAAAATACCTATCGTTGCAAAACGCTGCAAGAGAGCTACCAAATCTGGCAGCTGCTGTGCAACTAAGTTGGTGCTGGCACCAGCATTTGCATAAAGAGGTATCCAACCGGCAAAGGCCACAAGAAGTGCGGCTGTCGCCCAGCTAACATGGCCCTCTATTAGCCGCCCCAACTTAAGCAGCAAATCCAGTTTATTGACCGTATTTCGTTTTCGAAACCCTGTATGCAGCACATACGCAATGTCTGTTGCACCATAAGCCCAGCGTCGCAGCTGCACGAATTGGGCGCGCAGAGTTGACCTATAATCACTTGCTAAGACTGCATCTTGGTGAACGGGCACGTAGACGGGCAGGACTTCATACTTTCCATCAAACTTAAAATAAGATCGCCAGTACTGGTGGCCATCCTCGGTAATCGTACGCACACTCCAAAAGTCAGTTTCAACCAAGCCCGACATGGGTTGAGCATGAGCCGAAAAATTACGCAGCATGTGCCTGCGTGTTGCAGAAACCATCATCCATAAAGAGTTACCTGTTGCAATAATTCTCATAAACATAGGTACGTCCCATATGTTGGTAAAATAAAGCGGGATTGGTTGAAACGACTTACGACTGCGGTCATTGCTAACGATATAACTATAGCTAACTGCTGCAAAATAATTAGGATCAGGACGATTGTCGGAATCTAGTGTTGTAACTAACACACTATTGTAGTTGATAGATTTTTGGTCCAACCATTTCTTCAACTCTCTACCGGCGTAAGTGATATTGCCGCCCTTGCCTACAACCTCACCCTTTATATCTGCTGGGTGCTCCACTGCCATTGTGTGCAAAAAATAATCTTCGTATTTATATACTAACTTCTGAATGGTTTTTTTAATTTCTGGGCCACCCCTCGCTTCGTAGGCGAATACTAGTACGGTATTTTTGTTATGCTCACCATGGCTATCAATCACCGACTGAACTGTTGGCTCCAATACGTCCATAGATTCTTTAAGAGCTGCTATTATTGCAACATTAATAAGCTCAGAAGGCTTTATTCTTGGTTGGTCGGACTGGGCGATATACGCCTGTAGGTTTTCGGCGTGAACTTGGTCTAATTTATGCTGCGACTTTCTTCTTTCCTGCAAAAACGACTCTGGATCTTCAAGTTCTTGAAGATAACTTGTCCAATCAAGTATCCTGGCGTCATTCATGCGTTTGTGGCCTTGGAGCACCCTGCCAGTCATCGCTACTGCCTTTACAAACCAAAGGAGCACATAGGTTATCAAAAAATATGCTGCCCATGTAGTATTAACCATACTAAGCACTATGGGCGCGAGTAATATAGAATAACTTATAAGCGCTGGGACCATTTCAAAAAAACGATAACCCCTTCCCCTGTTTTCGATGTGTGGTATTTCTATATCCGCTATCTTCATCTGACTATAGAAATACCTAAGATACTACTGGAGGTATATTTAACAGCGCATTGGATACAAAGGCTGCAAAAATAAGCACTACTAATTGCAAGCCAAGAACCGCGACAGCTAAATCGCGCTTTTCCCTATGTAGCCGCATTGCAATCACTATAGATGCTGCAGTTGTTAAAAAGGCAAAACCAGCTAGCTCATATAATGAATACCAGTCACCACGTTCAAACTGCTCGATATCAAATTGTGTATATCGAATAGGCACTTTATCGGAAAACTGCTGCACACTAAAAAGCACACGAATAATTATCAATACCGCCATACCTAAAGCCACAATACTTGCAACTAGTGCTGTGCGATCTCTAAAGAAATCTCTTCTTACAATTCCATCAAACATAATCATAAATATTGTACACTATTTGTGCTCTGTTGGTCAGTAAAACCTGCGACTGCCTCTGTTATTTACTTTAGTGTTCAGGACATTAAAAAAGTTATTCATTCTTATAAAATTCCCCACTCACCCACCAATAGTCCATAATTTTAACTAAGTATTTTACAGAAAACTAGCCCAAAACCTAAACCGCACTAACCCGCAGCATGGCCACAAACATATCAGCAAAAAAGATCAAGTTGGTAATTGCACAGCCAACGATCGAGCCGGCATATTGCAAACAGAGACAAAGATTGCTACCATAACTCAGTTATCCGAATTGTGGGCTCGTGGTGTAGCTCGGTTAACACGCCTGCCTGTCACGCAGGAGATCGCCGGTTCAAATCCGGTCGGG
>CALFBO010000077.1 GCA_937951635.1 Candidatus Saccharimonadia bacterium | reverse complement strand
AGAGACCGAACTAGACACAGTAATGGCTCAGGCTGCAGAGTATGAAGACCAGTGGTTCGATTTCGATTTGAGCGGTGAAGAGTTTAGTATCGACAACGGCACAGACCCCAGCAAGCTTCTGGCGTGCTTGGATTCTTCTGCAGGAGGCGGGCTGCTAGACGGGCTAGTCGACCGCTATACTGATAATAGATTTTTGCTGATACTCGAAGACTACGGCAGCAAGCCGGTTCAAGGTGAAGACATGCGAAACTTTTTAATAAACTTTGATTCTAGTGAATTCATAGAGTTTGCTCAAAACGCTCGAAGCGATATAGAGAATGATCAGGAGGTATTTGAATGTATAAAGGAACAATCTCCTGAGGCTCAGCGAGCGTTAGATGATTTCGATGCCGAAGAAATGCAGGATTCTCTAGAGGATTTCGAACTTGAGGTGTGGATAGACGATAACCAAAAGCTGCGTCAGGTCAGTTACTCCCATTCTGACAATGGCGTCGAAGCAACAGTTACATTGGGTATGAAATTTAGGCCATCTGTAAAAATCGAGCAACCAGACGTTTCTAGTAAATTCATCGATTTGGTTCGGGGCGACGACGCCATAACTCAGGAAGGGGTGTTGGGTGAATCAACTGCCAAGCCACCAACTCTGCACAACATTGGTCGCAACCTGTGGCGGGCTTTACTGAACTAACTTTTTTTGGGGGGTATCCACACAGTGCCCTTAGCGGAACACCATAGTTTTTTATCGCCAGAACCTTGGCTTAAAATTGCTGGTTTTGCTTTGGGGCGGCCATAAAACCCTACACTCGCTCACTGAATTAATATATAGTAACGCTTAAGCTATATGTTGAAGGGGCATACGTATTCATGTCCAGCAGCTACAAATAAAGGGGGATGTACTCATGAAGTACCGTTTACTATCTACGTTGGCATTATTAACCGTGCTCATATTGGGCGTACCAGCAACCGTGCAAGCTACAGGTCACGGCGAGTCACAAGAGTGTGATGCCGCGCTATACGATTTTTATTCACCGCAAATGGGGCAGACATTCACAGGCGAGAGCCTGCTGAAAATTGTATCTTATGCAGCTACCGCCGAAGTTGCCAGTGTCGATTTTTTGGTTGATGGCAATCTTGTAGGCCAAGCCGAAAGTTATTCTACTGGCTATTACTGGAGTTATACCTGGAATACTGTAACTACAGATAATGGCTCACATACAGTTGCAGCCCAGATCACCAATATAGATGGTTCTTCATGTCTTACCCGCCCACAAGAGTTCGTGGTTCAGAACAATGTTGTCGGTGATTTCGAGCTGTTGCTCGACGTTAATCCCGTGAGTTGGCAGGGACCAATCAATATCAATAAAATCTTTTCGGCATTTGTTGGGTTGAAGGATTTGTCTACAAATAAAATTAGCGACGCGACAGAAGCCAGCGCAATCGAGTGGCAGTTGTCGCCAGATTCACCAGGCTACATTGGCAACCCGCTAGGGCACGAGATTGTTTATTCATCTGGCCCCAATGGTGGCGAGGGCACAATATTGGTAACTGCTAGAAGTGGAAGCAAGATCGCTACAAAAACAATAACTGTCAAGGTAGAAGCGCTAGACTCTGGGCCAACTTCCTACCCAGAAGATACAGTTGTTTCTGGCGAAGAGTTACTTGATGACGAGCAGAGTCCACTGGTGTCGGTACTGGATAGTGATGGAAAGCCTATCGAAGCTTATGTGCGAGAGGGTGACGAAGAAATTAAAACGTGTATGGAGCAAAGACTTGGCGATGATTACACCAGGTTGGCCAGTGAGCAAAAGCGATTAAATTTCGATCAATTCCTATCTTCAAGGTCATGTTTTGCTGCGTCTCGATACGTTGTGCCTGCTAACTTGTCTCCGGTAGACCCAAGTTCCATTCGCGAGCTTTCGACAGTGCCTCATACCAGAGTGACGCTATTCGATAACGTTAGTCCATACTTTGCAAACAAGTCTAAGGCGTTAACCTTTAAAGGCGTGTCCGAGCCCAATGCAGTGCTGCTGCTATTTGTATACTCTGAGCCGCTGGTGCTTACTACAACAGCCGACAGTGAAGGGCGTTGGTCTTACACACTCGAGGATCCGTTAGAGCCTGGTCAGCACGAAATTTTTGTTGCAGTAGAAAAAGACGGAAACATTATGCGTAGCGAAGGTAAGGTGTTTGCCATCGCCGAGCAGCCTGCAAGCTTAGGCAACCCCAATGGCTTTAATTTGCGCTTAAGTGAATCGTTTGCAAGTACTAGCGACGACAACACCAATACCAATAACTACCTTATTGGCGCAGGTGCGTTAGTGTTGGGGTCGCTACTGCTGTTGTCACACTATGTGTGGCACATTGACCGCAAGAAATCTAATCCGGTCGACCATGGCGATAATGCAAAAGCAGAATCAACCAAGATTGCAAAGAAATAGCTAGAGCAGATAAGCGTAGCGTATGGCCGTATTTAAAGAAAGTTGGTCGTTCTCTAGACAAAAGCTAGAGTTACTATACTCACTTTTTTTGCTGCTTGTAATACCGCTTTTTATTGCGGCCAATACCCTGTTTACTGTTCGTTCCATGCGCAGCAATTTAGATACAGAGTTGCGCAAGAAAGCTAATCTTGCCAACCAGGTGTTGGGCGAAGCAGTTGTTAATAGTATCGACTCTGCTCTTGCCGACGATGGCGTTGCAATGGCCAACAACCCACTGCAGCGTACCGTGGAGTCAATTGCTGACTCTCAGCCCGAAATAGAGAATCTTGCGATTGTTGCAAAGTCGGGCAGTGACTATGTCTTGGTTGCCGCTAGCGGCCAAGACCTAGATTCAGATGTAGACTCATTGCGTTCTAGCTTGGCTATAGAGCAGCGTCAATCAATTGCACAGTTAGTAAGTTCTAGTGTTAATGCTGCTGAGCGTGTATGGCGAGTTACTAGCCCCATAGTGCGTGGTGACGAGGTCGTAGCTGTAACTGAAATGAGTGTCTCATTGCAGGCTGCCGACGAACTAATAGCCAACACCCTCAAAAGGTCGTTTGTATTTTTGGCCCTAACGCTTGTTGGCACTACGCTTTTGCTCGCCAATCATTTTAAGTTTGTGCAGTATGCTCACTTGTTCAGAAAACTTAAAGAGGTCGACCAGCTAAAGAACGACTTTTTGAACGTAGCCACACACGAGCTAAAGGCCCCCATGGCCGTTATAGAAGGCGGGTTAAGTAACGTAATTGATGGTCTGTTGGGAACGATACCCGACAAAGCAAAAGATCATTTGGTAGATACCAGAAATCAGACTACCCGACTATCGGCATTGGTAGAAGATTTGCTCAATGTTAGTCGTATAGAGCAGGGTCAGATGAGCTTTAAAATTGAGCGAGTTAATCCGCAGGAAATAATAAAGCTTATAGTAGGTCGCTACCAGGACACGGCAAAGCGAAAGGGTATGGACTTAATTTACGACCCAAGTAACTGTCGTTATGTTAATGTCGACGCCGACAAGCTGCAGGAAATAATGACCAATCTAGTTGATAACGCCATTAAGTATAGCGACGAAGGAACAGTTACGGTTGCACATAGATTGGATTCAAACTACCTGCTTATTAGTGTTAAAGACAGTGGTGTGGGCATGTCTCAAGACGAGCAAAAAAAGCTGTTTCGTAGATTTTATCGTGCCCAGAACCAACAAACCCAAGATCGCCCCGGAACCGGTTTGGGGCTTTGGATAATCAAACAGTACATCGAAAAAATGGGCGGTCAAATTCGCGTCAATAGTATGGCAGGAGTTGGCACCGAATTCATAGTTTTGCTGCCTTTGGCCGAGCAGGGGTAGTGTTTGTTTCGAAATATTAAAGAGCTAGTGGTTACGTGATACAATTAACACAAATGCAAAAAAGGAAAAATATGAACAAAAAGAAAGATATCAACTATAGTCCCGTAGTGGTCGCAGGTGTTTTTGCTTTAATAGGACTGGCCTATCTTGCCGGGTCTTTTGCGGCTAAGCCCGACAAAAATTCTGATGGCTTGGGCAATGGTGCGCCAAACGGCAGGCATTACAACCTAAATATTATTGGGGTATCAAAAGATAAGACAGCCGACATCACTAGTGGGAACCGACTCTTCGTGCCCCTAGAAGGTAACTGTCGAGTGAACTTAGAGGCTGGCGACTTTGCTGTTCGCGACGGGAACTGTACAGATGGAAAGTCCGAATTTAGCCTGCCAAACCCCGATTCTGACGGCGATGGTGTTACCGAGTACACAGTATGGGCCAGGCCGCTAGGCAAGCCAGGTGGTAAGTCCAAGCTTACAACTTGTGGAGTAGACCCACTAACAGGCGAAGATATTTGTTCTATCAAGGCAGCCGCTTACGTGAGAGACAAGGGCAAAAATTCCTTTAGTAACAGCACCAAAGAATTCTTAACCGTTCTTGCCGACATAGACGGAGACGAGACTACTCCACCGCAAACAGTTTCTGTGTTTGACCCAGAGCTTGAAGGTTATTTGTGGGACTACGACAACCAGGGCCTGAGGTTGCTGCAAGTAAGATTCTACGAACAAGCTAAATAAAGTGCAGTCGGGGCTTAGGTAGTGTCGGTGTCAAGGATAATCATGATACTATTTTTGCAATGAACGACACCAAATTACCACCAAGCCAACCGCTCAGTTACGACGACTTCTTGAAGGTAGATATAAGAGTTGGCAGGATTATTGCTGTGAAAGAGTTTGCAGAGGCAAGGGTTCCAGCATACAAACTAACAATTGATTTTGGCCCCGAACTTGGCCATAAAGACTCATCGGCCCAGCTCACCAAAAATTACAGCAAAACCGATTTGGTAGACAAGCTGGTTGCGGCAGTTGTTAATTTTGCACCAAAAAAGATTGCGGGCTTTTCTTCACAGGTGTTGGTGCTGGGCTTTCCCGATGTTTCGAGTGAGCCAGTGTTGCCAACGTTAAGCGACAGCTGCCCCGTTGGTGGAAGGTTGTATTAAATGGGCAAGTTTAGCAACAGGACACTAGTATTTGATTTTGATGGAACTTTGGCAGACAGTTTGGCGCTAGGGCTAGACCTGGCAAATGATTTTCTGGGAGATAGAGGACACGAACCATTAACAGAAGATCAGCTCGAAGAATTGCGCTCAATGAGTGTTGGGCAACTACTCAAACGGTTTCGAATCCCGTTTTATCGCTTGCCAGGAGTTGTGGTAGAGGCCAGAAAGCGCATGGGCGAAATGATAGACGACCTAGAGCCAGTCGACGGCATTGTCGATATGATTGAACATTTACACAAAGATTCACGAAAGCTGGGCTTGGTTAGCACCAATTCTGAAGAAAACGTAAGATTTTTTCTAGAAAAATACAAGCTCGAAAAATATTTTGAATTTGTTGACTGTGGTTCGGGTGTATTTGGCAAGGCGCGGCGGCTCAAGAAGGTGCTGGCAAGAAACAATTTAGATGTTGCAAATTGCTTATACATCGGCGACGAATTAAGAGATGTCGATGCCGCACGCAAGCTCAAGCTAGATATTGTATCGGTGGCTTGGGGTTTGAACAGCGCTACAAAGCTTGAAGAAAGTAACGCCGATTTAACGGTCGACACTGTGCAGGAGTTGGTTCGCTTAATCAAGTAGGGTATGAGGCAGACGGCTTGGTTTTGTGAGTGCATTGCTATACACTTTAGCCACTAGCGGTTTATTAGATAAGTGGGGTTTGATGGAGTTTAGTTCAGTAGGCGTATTAATTGGGTTGGCAATAATTGGATTAGTCCAAGTTGTGGTGATTTTTTTAGTTCTTAGGCAAAAAAATGATAGCAAAGAACAATCTAGCTTGATGCTCAAAAAAGATATCGATAACCTGGAGTTGTCACTAGACAATTTGCGCGACGGCTTGTCGGACAAACTTACAGATAGGCTAGATAGAAATCAGGACTTAATGCTCAAATCTTTGCAAAAACAGTTTTTGCACAGCTCTAGGTTAATTGCCGATGTAACCAAAAATCTTACAGAGATTAAAGAATCGAATAAGCAGGTGGTCGGTGTTACAGATGAACTCAAGACTTTACAAAATATACTGCAAAATCCGAAACAACGCGGCGTGTTGGGCGAATATCACCTGCAGTCGGTGCTAGAGAATGTGTTGCCTGTAGGCAAATTTGCAATGCAGCACAAATTCAAGGATGGGTCGATCGTCGACGCAGTAGTTCATTTAGACGGTAAAAAAATACTAGCTGTGGACTCAAAGTTTAGTCTAGAAAACTATAACCGTTTAATAGAAGAAAAGGATCCGATACAACGAACAAAGCTTGCAAAGCTTTTCAAATCGGACCTGAAGGCGCGCATAGACGAGACTTCAAAATATATTGTCCCCAAAGAGCATACTCTGGATCATGCATTTATGTTCATACCTAGTGAAGCAATTTACTATGACCTACTGGCCAACAAGGTTGGCTCCACCGACGTATCTGCTAGGGATCTTATCGAGTATGCATTTAGGGAAAAGCATGTAGTAATTGTTAGCCCAACCACATTCATGGCCTATTTACAGACCGTCTTGCAGGGACTAAGGAGTTTGCAAATAGAAGAAAAAGCTGTAGAAATTCAAAAACAAGTCGGTCAGCTAGGGCGACATATAGCCACTTACGAAGATTACATGCAGCGATTGGGTAAGTCTTTGGGTACCTCGGTCAACCACTTCAATAACGCCCATAAAGAGCTGGCTAAAATAGACAAAGATGTAGTAAAAATTGCCTCGGTTGCGCCTAGTGTGAAAGCTCTGTCTGTAGAAAAGCCATCTATAGATGAATAATCAGCAGCTTGTGAACCTATACGCAAATTAAAAACCGTGGCCGGTTTTGTTGCCACGGTTGCCGGTGGTTAGTCGGCCAGGTTGAGAGCGATCAGTTTGGCGTCTAAGCCATGAGAATATTGCCGACAACCATTGCGGTTGCTGCAAGAGATACTAGTGAAAAGCGCAGACGCTGCTTAAACGTTTTAATATTAGTTAGCAATTTTGCCTCCAAATTTTGTTTTTATGTTTGCATGTCAAAGCATAGTCTGACGCTGCACTTATTGTTACTTAAATTATTAGCATACTTTTGACAAAAGCACAAGCATTAAAAACCCGATTTAGTTTTAATAAATTTAAAACCCACTCGTTTAGTATCGAGTGGGTTTTGGGCAAATGTGGGTGAGTATCTACTAGGGTTTTTAAGTCAAAATAGATGTCATGTTGCCGGCCATCATGCCTATGGCTGCAAGGCCTATGGTTATATTGCGTGCATTCAAGTTCTTTATTGCTTTTATTTTTAAATTCATTTTTTTACTTTTTGCTTTCTGATCAACTCTGCAAACATATTAGCATAAGCTTAATGTAATGTCAAATTTATTGTATGATAACAGTCATAATGTCTATGAATTTGCTACTCATCTGCAGTCTTGGCAAGATCTATCGTCAAGGCTGCAGTCCAAGAAAAAGGCGATATTCCAGCACCGTAGCCGTCTATTGGCGAGAAGTATTCAAAGAATCCAGACTTGTCTACCATATTGAGAGTACGGTTTCGTAATTGCGCTGCCTCTCTTTTGAAGCCATATCTTTCGAGGCCATCGATAATTAACCAGTTGGTATTTACCCAAGAAGGGCCCTGCCAGTAACGCCTTTGGCTAAAATGTTCCGACGACAGAGGTACACTTGGCACAGGAAAGTTGGTGCCGTATTCCTTGGTGTTTTTTAGTGCAGACACAAGCTGGCTAGCTCTTTTTTTGGTAATAACCCCAGAATATAGGGGCATTAAGCTAGCGATGCTAGGTTCGCGAATAGGTTTTTGGGTTACGAACGTTCGCGAGTAGTATTGTTCGTCTTGTTGGTCCCACAGGTTTTCTAGAGACTTTGGTGCTAAGTTCATGTAGTTGAGAGTTTCTTTGGGTATGGTCTTTCTTATATCCTTGGCGATTTCAGTTAATAGTTGGTTACCTCGAATTAGCAGGCTGTTAAACATGACATCTTCGATTGCGAAGTGTGACCGGAGTAGTATTTTGTCTATGTCGTAATGCTTGCGGCGTAATCTGCGCACTATGTTAACTAGCATTAAGGATTCTGCAGTAGACATTCTTTCGTCGGGCGGGACTTGCCTGGTATCTTTGCGCAGTTTTTCTATAAGCTTGTCTGCCCGTATGGCTTCGATAGCTTTAATCCACAGGGGGCGTTGGTGTTGACGCATGGCCTGCATCCAGGGCGGGGTGTTATCTAGTCCAGTTTCCCAGGGGTGGATGAGTACGACCAGGCCTTCGGCATGGGGGCTACGTTCGGCGTAGAACCATTGATGATAGGCCAACAAGTGAGGCCAGGTTTTTTTATACCAGTTGCGTCTTTCGTGTGACGATAGTTTTTGGCCGATAGATACAACTGCCTGTGTCAGGAGTGGGGGTTGGGTTATTCCCGAAGTTTCTAGTTTGCGCGGCGACAATGGAGAAACCTTTGAATCCCACAGGTTTGGCGATAGATGTTTCTCGCCGTCGCCGCTAAAGATCATGTGTGGAATCATGCCGTTTTCCCACTGGCCTTTAAATAGCGACATTATTTCTTGTTGGGCGCGTTTAGGGTTGTAGTGGCTCATGCCTATGGCCACGAAGCAAGAATCCCAAAGCCACTGGTGGGGATACAGTCCCGGAGCCGGCCTGGTCCAGCCGCCAACGTCGTTGTATTTAAGTACTTCTATAGCCTTTTGAATTAGTTCGTTATGCATTAGCGTTTAGTATACATGTATATTGACAATTCTAGATATCAGTGTGTAATAAATATTGTGTTCTTGTTACTATTTTGGTAGCAGCTTCAGAACATTAAAATATTTGCTACAGATTACCCTGTGCCTCTCAAGAGGACCCTGTAGATTTCCCGCATTGTCGCCCACAACCTGGGCTACGATGCGGGAAATTACTATAGGAAGGATCCCGATATGAAGAAGATTTTAGCTATAGTCGTTGCCTCGCTTGTGCTGCTTATTGCAGCTTGTGGTGCCGAAGAGGCGGAAGTTACGGAGCCAGCTCCGTGTCAGCCGGCTGAACTGCAAATTCCCAATGGCGAAGAGCCTGAGTTCGTTGCCATTGCACAAGATATGGCGGCAGTTTACGCAGACGCCATTACTGTACTTGCAGAACTCAATGCGGAAGTTGAGGGAGAGAGGGGCTTTAACAGAAGTTTGTCCGAAGAAGGTGAAGGACTTCAGGTCCATGTTGAAAGGGGCAATGTACTTTTAGACCAAGGTGGAAGCGAGGACGAACGCTACTTTACCCAAAGTAAACCTATTCACCCCTTCAGCATGATTTGTGATGGTGGGGACGGGGTGTTTTTTCCGAGCAGTCTCGGCTACGGCATACGGGAGTACGTCGAAGAAACGAGACGTGTACTCGAGAGGCACCGAAGCCGCCACGAGTAGCAAGTATTGTCCAGGACGCCAACAAAATGTTGGCGTCCTGGTGCAATTTTTATTTTTACAAAAAGCTAGTTTTTTATCTAAAGTTTGTAAACGAAATCGGGAATTCAAAGTCCTGATCTTTCAATAGCGTCATGGCAGATTGCAGACTGTCCTTGCTTGTGCCTGTTACCCGTACCGATTCATTTTGAATTTGGGTTTTAAGCTTGGAGTCGTGGTTTTGTACCAGTTTTATGACGGTCTTTGCCCGCTCTTTATCTAGCCCGTGTCGCAAGGGTACAAGTTGTTCTTGGTTGGTTCCCGAAGTTTTGGTTTCGCTGGTAGCGTCTAGTATTTTTTGCGATAAGTTACGCTTGGCAAATTTACTGCGCAGTATGTCTAAAACTGCTGTAATTTGGTAGTCGTTATCGCCAGTAATCTTTAGGGTGGTGCGTTCGGCATTGTCATAGTCTATTGCGGCCGAGGAGCCTTTAAAGTCGTATCTGTTGCCGATGTCGCGCCTAGCTTGGTCGATTGCGTGGTCAATTTCGGATGCGTCCAAAACCGATTCTATGTCGAATGAAAATTTTGCCATCACTTACTCCTGTTCATTATTGTCTTCATCGCTCACTGCGTTGGATTCGGTGTAAGACTTGGGTAGATCAATCACTACACTAGTATCGAAGTCATAACTTATAACCATATTGCCTATTTCGGGGTGTTCACCCGACGCTTCTACAAGCTGCTTGGTGTCTTTGTCTATCAATATTTGGTTGGTTTGGCCGTCGGCTTCCGAAACATAGGCTAGACAGGTTTTTGAACCGCACTGTTGTTCGCCCAAAGGTCGAGCATCGACTTCTATTTGTGCAATATCTTCGTCGTTTAGTACTAGGCTGCGTATGTAGTTGGCGTTTCCGCTAAATCCATCGTGGCGGTATCTAGTCCAGTTGTCGCCTTTGGAGTCTTTAACGTACTCGTAGTTATCGTAGATAATAAACTCAATTGCATCTTCGTTTCCATAAACTTTACTATGCGATCTGTCGTCGGACTCTACTTCGAGTAGCGCGAAGTCTTGCCTTTCGCCATCTTGGATTTTACTAATAGTTACTGTGTAGCTAGAATCTTCTGCTGGATCGCTATCTGGCGAAGACTGGCCAGGGTCGTTGGTGTTATTCGAGGCCTGATTGAGTTCTGTTGCCTCGCTGCTGGGTTCTAGTTTATCGGCATTTAGTGTAAATAAGCCGATAATTGCCACACAAAGTGCCGCAAGCCCGGCGATTACCATGCTGCTGCCTGTTTGTTTTAACTTGAGCATGTTGCTAAATAATACCTCTATTATCGATACTGAAATTTTAACACAACCTGGTCAATTTAAGAGGACTCTTTGGCTATAGCAACACGTCGGTCGAAATGCTACAATTACTCGAACATGAAAGAAATAGAGCAAGCCAGAGTCCAGCTTCGAGCAAGATTCGACAAACTAAACGACGACGACAAGCGCACAATACTTCGTGCCCCAGAGCTACGAGATCTATTTGCTATGATCGGTAGCATAGAGCCTGCAAGCAAAGCCCAGTTCGGGCAAAATATAAATAAACTCAAACAAGATGTTGCAGGCTGGGTTGACGATTATGAATCGGCTGCCGAGTCTCGACAGCTTAAGCCAATAGACATAACTGCACCATGGGATATAAATACCGCAAGCGACAAGCGCCCTGCGTCGTTGCCGGCTGCATATGGCTCGCAGCACCCGCTCACAAAGGAAATGCAAATAATTAGTGATATTTACTTGCGCATGGGTTTTGAAGTTCACCAATCCCGCGAGATAGATAACGAGTTCAACATGTTTACAAGCTTGAATTTCCCGCAAGACCATCCTGCTAGAGACGACTATGATACTTTTGTAACCAAAGACGGCTATATTGCCCCAGCGCATACCAGTACAATGCAGCACCGAATAATATCTGGCTCTCGGGCCAAGCTGGAAAAAGGCTTGCCAATAGCTGCAATTGTTCCAGATAGAGTATTTAGAAATGAAGATGTTGATGCCACCCACGAGCATACGTTCTACCAAATAGAGGGTATATATGTCGACAAGGGTGCTAACGTCGGCCATTTGATAGCTACACTCAAGACTTACATGAGTGAGTATTACGGCCAAGAGTTGAATGTCAAAATTCAACCATTCTATTTTCCGTTCACCGAACCGAGCTTTGAGTTTGCCATAGAGCGGCCCGCGAGACTCAAAAAGGACGACACCGAAGAACAAAAGTGGCTGGAGTTGGGCGGTTGCGGAATGATTCACCCCAACGTACTTAAACAGGCTGGAGTTGACCCCAGCATATATACTGGCTTTGCTTGGGGTTTTGGAATAGAGCGAATGGTAATGATGAAGTACTCAATAGAAGACATACGACATTTTATGTCGGGCAAACTTAACTTTTTGAGGCAGTTTTAATGAAGTTTAGTCTTAAGTTGGCCCAGTTCTATAATCCAGATCTTGCAAAAGGAGTGAATGACGACGATTTAATAAGCAAGTTTGGCAAACAGCTTGGTGCCATAGAAACTGTAGAAAGTTATCGTGAGATATACCATGGTGTGCGCACAGTAAAAGTGGTGTCTGTAAAACCACACCCTAATGCCGATAAGTTGAAGGTTTGTTTAGTAGACGACAAGGCTGCCGTTAAGGACGTAGATAGAGACGACAACGGCCTGGTTCGGGTTGTATGCGGCGCGCCCAACGTGCGAGCAGGCATGTGGGCCCTTTGGCTCCCACCCGGCTCGACAGTTCCCGAGTCGGCAATGACCAATAAAGAGTTCAAGCTCGAGGCTCGTGAGTTGCGCGGCGTGGTCAGTAGTGGCATGCTGGCAAGCGAGCGTGAGCTGGCAATCAGCGAGGAGCACGACGGCATACTAGATTTAGCAGAATTCGCAGACCGACTAGAGAAGGGCGACAACGTTGATGTTGTGGGAGAGTTGGGCTTGACAGACCTCGTGCTAGATTTTGAAAATAAGATGTTTACACACCGACCAGACTGCTTTGGCAACTTGGGTATAGCCAGGGAGTTGGCTGGCATATATGGTAAAGAACACGAAAGCCCAGATTGGTATATTGACTTGCCCGATTTTGACTTTGCAAAGTCCGAATCTCAAAGTTCAGTAGAGGTCGTTAACTCTATACATAATCTTGTGCCTAGGTTTATGGCCGTGGCACTCGACAGTGTCGAGATTAAATCCAGTCCTACCTGGCTCAAAGCCTACATATACCGATTGGGTTACAAGCCAGTTAATAATGTAGTGGATGCTACAAATTATGTGATGCATTTGCTTGGTCAACCAATGCACGCTTTTGATTACGACAAGTTATTGAAAGTTGCTGGAGTGGGCGAGGGGGAGCTACAATTTGGCCCAGACCTAGCCAGCCAGGGTGAGTCTATAGAATTATTGGGTGACAAAAAAATAAAGCTACACAAGGACGATATTGTAATTCGCGCCAACGGTAAGGCGGTAGCTCTGGGCGGTATTATGGGTGGCAAATTAACCGAAGTCGACTCTGGGACAACGCGAGTTTTGCTGGAGTGTGCAACTTTTAACATGTATTCAGTTCGACGCAGCTCCATGCGACACGGTTTGTTCACTGATGCTGCCATTCGCTACACCAAAAACCAGTCTACCGAGCAAAATGATAGAGCGGTTTGGTATTTTACAAAGTTGCTTGCTGGTTATGCAGGTGCAAAATTGTGTTCTAATTTGTATGATTTGCACAAAAACAGCTCCAAGCCGGATCCTATAGGCATCGATCTCGATTTTATTAACTTACGACTGGGCTTAAAGCTCGAGCCTAGCGAGATTGCCAAGTTACTACAGAATGTTGAGTTTAGAGTTACTGTGAGTGGAGAAAGTATAGAAGTTACACCTCCATTTTGGCGAACCGATGTTAAAATCGCCGAAGATGTTGTTGAGGAAGTGGGCAGGCTGAATGGTTATGACAAAATTCCAGTCCTTCTGCCAGTTAGGGCTGCTACCGTTGCCAGCAGTAATCAGCTAATTATCAATAAGCAGCAAATACGCACTCGGCTCGAGCAAATGGGCGCCAACGAGTTATTAACATACAGTTTTGTAAAAGGCGACGTCCTAAAACAAGCAGGAATAGACCCAGATGAGACATGTTTTGAGATACGCAATGCATTGAGTCCTAGTTTGCGCTATTACCGGCCAACGTTATTGCCGTCACTGCTTGAAAAAGTTCATCCAAACATTAAGCTGCAGGCTGGAGGCGTCGACAACAAGTTTGCATTGTATGAACTAGGCAAGACACATATCAAGGATGCAATAGACGAAGCTACAGGTCTGCCTATAGAAAACCATAGACTAGCATTAGTCTTTTCGGCCGATCAAAAAAGCGCTTTAAGCTATAGTGGTGCAGCCTACTACCAAGCTAATCACTATCTAGAAACCATTGCAGGTGCCGTATTTGAATACAGATCTATCGGTGGCACACCCCTCGCCTCAAAACTTTTTGAACCAGCACGTGCAGCCGAAGTTTGGCAGAGCGGTGAGTTTGTCGGCGTCTTGGGTCAGCCAAGCAGGTCTTTGCTGAAATCGTTGAAGCTTCCAGGGTTTACAAGTATGTTCGAGGTGGACTTGGACATGCTGAATCTAGGTGGCGCCAAGGAGGCCTATAGACCGATATCTAATTTCCCAGGCTTGACGCAAGACGTTACCCTGAGCAGTATGGGCAATAGCACATGGGCCGACGTAACAAAATTTGTAACCAATCGAATATCGACACTGGCTGCAAAGCAAAGTTTGCATGCTTCGGTTGAACCAGGAGATATCTACAGCCCCGATGGTGCCGTGAGCACCAATTACAGTTATAAGATTAGCTTTGTTTCTATGAGCAGAACCTTGACTACTGGCGAGGTTGGCGATCTTATGACCAGTTTGGTGCGAGCAGCCGAACAAGAGTTTGACTTGAAGGTCATGTCATAGCCCCCTAAAAACAAACCAAGCAACCTTGAACAAACCTTGACAGGCCATAAGAACTGTTTTACTTTGCAGCATATCTATAGAGGTGTTTGGTGTAATAACAGCTCATCAAGCACCTGTATTTTTTGCTCAAGAATGCTCGTTTTGTATTTAGGCGACTACAGGCAGCGCGGCATCAAACTTGAAAGCGCCAAAGCTTTAATGTAGAATTAGGACACGGAGGGTGTGAGGTGAAGTTCGAAAGAATTTTTGACACGACCGTCCAAAGAGCTGCCGCATTCGGCGGCTCTTTTATTTAATCACGCATAAAATGGTGCGCAAATAGGGGTGGTCTGCTATAATCACTCTAACTATAAGTTTTGGAAAATTACGTTATAAATCTATATGGCGAATTAGGGAGAGTTGAAAAGTAAATGAGTTTAAGTTTAGAACTACAAAAAAGAGATAAATTTGGTAAAAAGGCACGCAAGCTAATAGACGAAGGTCAGGTGCTATTAAACATATTTGGCAAAGGCGTAGACTCTTTGGCTGCCAGCGGCGACTATAAGACTGTTAACAACATCGTTGCCGAAGCGGGCAAAAACCACCCCATTGATTTGACCGTGGGCAAAGAAGCTCATTTGGTGCTCATCAACGACATCGAGCGAGACCCAATTACTCAACGTTTACACCATGTAGCTTTGCAGGTTATTCATAAGGGCCAAAAAGTAACCGCAGAAGTACCGATTAAACTTGTTGGCGATGCTGCTGCCGAAAAACAGGGTCGTATTGTTGTGACACTGATGGATAAAATCGAGATTGAGTCTATTCCGTCCAATATTCCTGAAGTTATTGAAATAGATATTTCTGGTTTAGATGAAGAGGGCGACCAAATAACCGTTGCCGATATCAAGGTTGCGAGCACTGTAGAAATTTTGGTTGACGATGCGCTACTTATTGCAAAAGTAGATGTTCCGAGAGCCCAAGTCGAAGAAGAAGATGACGAAGAAGAAGCATCTGCCGACGCCGCCGACGTGCCTAGCGATCATGGTTCTGGCGACGATTCTGAAGCAGACAATAAAGAAGGCTGAGCAGGCAGTTTATTTGGCAGATCAAGAGCAAGATCTGCCCATGAGAATTTAAAGAGTTACTAATCAAAGTTTAGAGGGTGTTAGAATGGCAGCGACTAAAAATACTAAAAAGACTTCTGTGAAGAGTTCAAAAAAACCCCAGGCTGCCGAGTCTGCTCAAACCAGGCTATTGTCTGGTTTGAGTATGATATTTTTTAACCGGCCGGCCATTACCTTCATGCTGTGGATCTCTTTGGCTGTATTGGGATTATTTAGCTATCTGAGCTGGCTAGACAGACAGGGGTTTCCTTCGGTGCAGGTGCCGGTAGGCGTTGCAACTGGCAGGTACTTTGTTGATGACTCGGCGCGCGTAGATTCGGATATCACCAAGCCAATTTCAAGCCAAATTCTTGAAGAAGCAGATGTTAAGTCTGTAACTACACAAACTGGTAAAAACTTTTTTAGTATATTTGTCGGCTATGAAGAATCTGTAGATACGGCCGAGGCTGCCAAGCGGCTGAATGATAGTTTTGAAAGGTTTGGAGCTTTTCCAGACCAGGCTCAGTACCAGGTGCAAAGCATTAATCCGGCTAAATTTCTTGATAAGTACGACGTACTGGTGTCGGTATACAGTCAGGACGGTTTAGCTGCGCCAGCTGATCTTGATATGGTCTCGGCCGAAGTTGCTGCCAAATTGCAGCTGGACGAGGTTGTTATAGAGGCAGAGCCAATTAGCTTATTTGCAAAGGGTGTTAACCCAGAAACATCTGAAGAAGTAATTGAGCAAGTGCGCTATTCAAAGCTGGGTCAAGCGCGCGGTTCTGGCCAGGGATTTGGCTTTAATAACAGCGCATTGATAGGGCTTGTGGGCACCGAAGATTTAGATGTGATCGATCTATCGGACCGGATGAACGCTTTAATTGAAGATGTATCTGGCACATTGGACGGCAACTACGGAGTAGAAGTCACCGGTGACTTTGCCGAATCAATAACTACACAAATTAACTCCTTACAAAACAATATTTTGTCGGGCTTAATCGCTGTTACGGTAATTAGCTTGCTGTTAATAAGTTGGCGAGCCTCGATTGTAACCGGCTTGTTCATGCTAAGTGTTATAGCTGTTACTTTGCTGGTTCTGTTGGTAATAGGCTACAGCCTAAATACGATTACTTTGTTTGCGCTAGTATTGGCGCTGGGGTTATTTGTAGACGATGCAACTATTATTGTTGAATCTATCGATACAGCTCGAAAGTCGGGCAAGAAGTCAACGGTCGCCGTGAGAGAAGCAGTCTCCAGGGTAGCATCGGCAAGTTTTGCTGGAACACTAACTACTGTACTGGTATTTTTGCCTTTAGTTTTTGTAAGCGGTGTGTTGGGTGAATTTATTCGAATAATGCCTGTGACGATAATTATTTCTTTAATAGTCTCATTTGTACTTTCATTGACACTAATACCTTTTCTAAGTAAGTACTTCATACTTGGTGAATCGGCCAAAGGTAGTTCGGGCGGACCTCTTACCGGAGCGGTAGATTGGCTTGCCCAGAAGATTTCGTCCTTGCCACTTCTGCTTAATAATCCCGCTACTAAGACCAAGGGTATTATTGCGGCAGTCATGATGTCGGGTCTTTCGGCCTTGTTCTTGTATGGAGCTTTCTTTTATTCGCAGCGTGTAAGTTTTGACATATTTCCACCAACTAAAGATGCCGACGAGTTGTTGATAGAGTTGAGCATGCCTATTCAGTCGTCTATTGAACAGAGTCAACAAGTGTCCACCAAAGTAGACGAGATAGTGGCAAGTGTAGTTGGTGAGAATCTTGTAAGGGTAAATTATTTGAACGGTTCTAGTTCTGGTGCTACGATTCAGGCAATTTTGAAACCATTCAATACTAGGGATATCAAATCCCCTCAAATTGTAGAAGCACTGGAGCAAGAGTTTGGCGAGATTACGGATGGCTCGGTGTTGGTGCGACAGATCGATGCAGGCCCACCCAAGGAAGAATACCCCTTCAAAGTCCAAATATTCTCAGATGATGCCGAGAAATTACTCGCTGCCTCTACTCAGTTAAACGAGTTCTTGCAAACTGCAGTAGTAGAGCGACCAAATGGTGAAGAAGCTTCAATCACCAAGACTCAAATGCCCGACTTTGGTCCTGTGTCTAGAAAAGACGGCAAGAGATTTGTAGAGGTGAAGGCTGGGTTTGACGCAGACGACACAACTGCCTTGGTTGGTACCACCGAAGAATTAGTACGAGATGAGTTCGATGAGGCAAGATTGGCAAGTTTTGGCTTGGCCAGCGATAGCCTTGGGTTTGACTTTGGTCAAGAGTCCGAGAGTCAAGATTCGTTTGCTTCGATGGGAATTGTTGGGGTGTACGCCATGATAGCCATGGTTGTGTTGTTGGCCATACAATTTAGGTCGTTACTGCAACCGTTGCTGATATTCTTGGCCATACCATTTTCGTTGTTTGGTGTTACCTACGGTTTGTATACTACCGATAACGCGATAAGCTTCTTTAGTATGGTAGGCTTCTTTGGCCTAGTCGGTATCGCCGTAAACAACACTATATTGCTTACAGACTACGCAAACCAGGAAAGACGCGCTGGCAACGGCAAGCTTACGGCCATTAGCCAGGCTACGAAGAAGCGCTTACGTCCACTACTAACCACGTCGCTAACTACTGTTGCTGCACTGTTGCCTCTGGCGTTGTCTGATCCGTTTTGGGAGGCATTGGCGTACACAATAATATTCGGCCTGCTTTCTTCGACCTTTTTGGTTATAACGTCCTTTCCGTACTTTTATCTTGGAGTAGAGTGGTTTAGGGGCTTGGTCCAGCTACCAAGTTGGCGTCGTGGAAGTAATTAGCGATAAGCGAAGTATAGTAACAAGGCTGGGAGCACTTTGTGTGGGTTCGACAGGTCTTGTTGTCATGGCAATTTTATTTGTGGCGGTTTATGGAACTAGTAGCTTGGGTGGTAATACGGCTGCTACTGGAGAGTCTCAACTGCAGAGTGTATTGGGGGAGCAGTCGGTTCTTGAAGTAGTTCCATCTAGCGGTTCGCCCGAGTCGTCATATAACCCAAACTTGCAAGGCCAGTTGGACTGGGCGCCTAGTGACAGGAATGTCACGTCGCAGCAACTTCAGCCCAACGCCAAGCTTAAAGATTTTCCCGAAAATTAACGTCAAGTCCTACGGTTGTCGTGATATAATTTCATGTAACGCAAATCGTCTGAAAACAATTACATTCAGAGCGACTATTGTTGTGGGTAGAGGCAGTAATAACAAACTTGTGAGGGTATGAATTATATGAACAAACGACAGAAATTTATTGTATATAGCATTATTGGGGCGCTTGTATTTAGTGTGGTTGGTACGGGCTTGCTAATATTCTTTGATAACGATTCTAGCTCAAACCATGCCAATCAGCTCGATGATCAAGCTCAGCAAATTGCCGACCAAGAAGCAGACCGTTTGGCTGCCGCAAATTGCGAACCATTAGATCCGAATCCACTAGCTGTTGCCCTGGCTGCTCCAGAAACTCC
>CALFBO010000076.1 GCA_937951635.1 Candidatus Saccharimonadia bacterium | reverse complement strand
GTGTGATTATCTTGTTTTGTCATACAGTAATAATCTCACTTTGAGCCTATATAGTCTATAATCTTTCCTTTACGAAAAAGACTTGATTAACTTCCAAAGGAAGCTAAGATACACAAGTCCTACAGGCGTAGGCTAGTACATATATGCCTAAAGTTCGAATCCGGTTTGAGGAGCCAAGTTGAACCATCAACACATGAAGCGAGCGTGTCGAAAGGTTTGTAAAGGGTTATTTGTACCTTTTTGCCATCAAGCAAGAGGTTCTGACCAAGCAAACCAATCAACTCTCGCTTTTCATTTGGATTTGCAGCTTCAAACAGTTCTTTTCCACGAGCTGCAATGTCCAACAGATAAGAAACAGTTACATAGTATTGTTCATCAGTCTCAGATAGCCTATTCAATTTCTTCTGGTGATGCTTTTGTTGGCGACGCCACTTAGCACGGTATTGGTCATATTGTGACGGAGTAATCCCCTGTTGGCGGTCATGTTGCTGCTGGCGAGACTGAGCTTGAAGCATTGCGACGTGAAGCTAAAGAAGAAATTGGCGTAGACAGCATCACGCATACCTTGATTGGGCGAGCAATATTCAACCGCCATGTTATTGGCAGACACGAGAACCATCAGTTCATCATATTTGAAATAGGCACGGACGAGCCTATTGTTCTTAATCACGAGTCTGTATCAACAGAAACATTCAGTAGCGATGGCTTGAAAGATGCACTTGAAAATAGACCACAAGACTTTGGCGATGCTTTCTACTTCGTACTAGAGTCGTTTTACAGAGACTATCTACCTGACGACTGGGTGAACAGGATTGAAGCGTGAAGAGACTGAGTGAAGAGGAGCTAGATTACAAACCAGGACTGGTTCGTAGGGATGTTAAAATTGGTGGAATATACACACATTATAAAAAGAACGACTATAAAGTACTGGATGTGGCAATTCTTGAGTCCAACAATGTTGTGTGCATAGTCTATGAGGCTATGTACGGAAAACATCTAAGATTTATAAGAACAGCGGAAAACTGGCTAGAAGATGTTGAGATTGACGGTAAGTTCGTTAGAAGATTTTCTAGTAGCGAATAGGTTTTTACCTAAAAGTATCCTAGCTTCTAATAATGTGACTATAGCTTTTTGACAGTGACTCAATATCAGGTAAACCAAGCTCAGCAATCATGTCTTTGAACAGTTCTCTCTTATCATCACCAAATCTTGCAACATGCTCTTCATACCACTCTGCCGTATTGAAGCATGGAGGCTCATCTTTTGAGTGAAACTTATCAGCAAACATAACAATCAGTTCTTCTTTTGTATCGGCAAGCATGTCTTGTTCTGGTAGTGGCAACTTCTGCGATTGAATATCTTGCTTCGTAAGTCCCACGCCAGTATGGTGCGATGCGAACCTACAAATAACCTCTTCGAAGCCTTCCTCTTTCAGTAGTTCGTAGCCGAGTACGCCGTGCTGAATGTAGCGAGAGTCATCAATAACACCTTTGGAGTCGTAGAGTTTATAGACACCAATGTCGTGAAGCATACAGCCAACTTCAACAAGTTGGACATCTACATCTAGCTTCTTTTCTTTAATAAGTTCAAAAGCAATATCTCGGACAATCTGACAATGAGTATAAATCAGCTCGAAGGCTTCGTCGTCGATTGCATACTTTCTGTGCAAGGCTTTTATTTGTTCCATTGACGGTAGTTTCATGCCAATAGTCTATCACTACCGAACTGGTGTCTGCTAACATACAGGTATGTACAAACTACTCATTCTTGATTACGGTGGCGTTTACTCATTCGAATACGATGCAGGTAGTTTTGATAGAATTATGAAGAACACTTTCGGTGTTGTTCCTGATGAACAGCAGCGTACTGAAATATCACCCCATTCACATTCACTTGGACGTGGCGATATTGACTCATCGGACTACGTTAAGTCAGTAGCCCAAATACTTAAATGTGGACAAATACCAGATGCGACGCTCTTTGAAGAAGAAACGCTAAAGACAGCTTTGAAGCCAAATCCCCTGATGCAAGAACTGGTACAGAAAGTTAGGACAGCAGGTGTTAAGGTCTCTCTTTTGTCTGACATGTACTTGTTTGAGGCAGAACATACTAGACCGCTTGGCAGATATGAAGGATTTGATTTTGTGGCTCTGTCGGCAGAAGAAGGTATGACGAAGAAAGAACCTGCCTATTTCCAGCAGACTCTTGACCATTTCGGTGTTGAGCCGAAAGACGCACTGTTTTTGGATGATACACGAAAAAATACGGATGTTGCCGACTCAATAGGTATACCGACTATGCTTGTGGACAAGAGTGTGTACATAGAAGCAAGCCAGCTAGTCAGTGAAGTATACAAACAACTAGGCATTTCTAGCCAATAGACCCAAGCTGCAAAGGACGTTGCAGCCCAAGTCTACGAGCTAGATTTGTAAGGTAATCTGCATCTACTTGATAATCTAGCGATAGGTTGCTGATTGAATTATATAGGGGGAGCCAGACCCAGCAGTGAAATCGAGTGACCAGGTTCCATGACCTGTTCCTCCTTCACTCCTGAGTCTTAGAGAATTAGTACAGTAGTGATAACAAGCTACAAATGTTGGGACCGTCATTAATGGCGGGTTTTTCATATTTACTTCTTAAAAAAGTTCTAACCGCGACCTGTTGCCCCGCAGGCAACCAAGCACCCTAAAACCCGACCAGGCTCCATGACCAACCCCTCTATACTAATTACTATCTGTTATTATGTTGAATTATGAAGCTTATTATTTATATTCCTGGCCTTGGCGGAGAAGGCACCTTAAATCGCCAAAGAAAAATTGTTGCTAAGTGGAATAGCGGTAACACCAAATCTGTTTTCTTAGAGCCGAAATGGAGAGACACTTCGGAATCCTTTGAGGCTAAGCTCAAGCGACTTGAAGACGAGATGAAGAAGCTTAACATTGCTGAGTATGACAAAGTAACATTTTTTGGCACAAGCGCCGGTGGAACGCTCGGACTAAATCTTTTTAGTCTGTTTATAAATACCTCACAAACTTACTTCGTTAGTATTTGCGGTAAAATAGTCGGTCCTGAGCTCATTGGGCGCAGATACAGCGATCCGCACCCTGCATTAATTCCATCAGTTAACTATTCAGTTAATCTGATTGATAGCGGCCTCGACATAGACAGAAAGAAGAGACTATTAAGCGTAATGCCGGTCTTCGATGAGGTAGTTAATAACAAATGCATGCGAGTAACTGGAGCTAGCCACAAACGACAGCTGACATTATTTCATGTGCCTTCTATCGCTCTTGGGTTAACTCTTTTTAGACGACGCTACGTCCGTTAGACTACTTTGGAGTAATAACCCTGTCAAAGATACGGTCGCCAAGATATTTACGAATAAACATCAGCTGCTTTGCGTATTTACCAGCCACATATCTTGTTTTGGGTCTAGGGGAGGCTACTGCCTTTGAGACAACATCAGCAATTACTGAAGGTGGCGACAAAGATCCTTGCCCCTCGTATGTACTCTTCATGCGCTCAGCTGATGCCTTCATGAGCTTTTTATATGGACCAGATCCAGATATAGACATCATCTTCTTAATAGCTATCGATCCCCAGCTCGTTTGAATGCCTCCAGGCTCAATGATTACCACGTCAATACCAAAAGACTTAACTTCTAGCCTAAGACAGTCAGACCAGCCCTCCAGAGCGTGCTTAGTTGCGTGATACCACGCACCAAGAGGCGTATAGATCTTGCCACCCATTGAAGAAGTGTTAATTATTGTCCCAGACTTCTGTTTGCGCATATGCGGCAACACCAGCTGTGTTAATCGTGCCAGACCAAATAAGTTCACATCAAACTGATACTTGGCATCTTCAATGGGTGTTTCTTCAACACTCCCATACTGACCGTAGCCAGCATTGTTAAATAGAACGTCAATACGATTCTGTTCATGAATGACTTTTTCTACTGCTTTTTCAAGAGAAGCGTAGTCTGTCATATCGAGCTTTAGTGCACGAATACCTTTTATCGATTCAAGCTCTTCTGTTTTTCGAGCTGAACCATACACGATATATCCTTCTTCAAGCAACTTTTCAGCCGTAGCTTTACCGATTCCAGAAGACGCTCCTGTTATGAGGACAACTTTTTGTATATTAGTCACCTAGATCTCCCACCAGATAGTCTTCAAGTTGTTTTGTAGCATTTGAACTATGAGGTGTTCCTGAACCAACTTTTTCGCCAGAATCAGTCATTCGTTGCTCAAAAAGGCTTGTACCATCACCTCCACACGCTTGAAGTATGGCGTCTCCGCCAGGATGTCTTGGTATGTACTGGGTTATGTCATATACCTTATCATTCACATATGTCCAGCAATCTGCTTCAGTACCATGTGATGCCACCTCAGCCTTGGAGACTGTCGTACTTGAGGTCTTTGTTTGGCTGCTTTGCGAACTGTTGTCTGTGTCGCTATTATTTGAGCTAAACGCCAAGAGACCCATTCCAATTACGACAATCAATGTTACGACACCAATCACTACTTTATTCATATAACTCCTTTTAACTTTAATTGTCTCATAAGATTTTTGTGTATTAGTAATGAAAAGGGCTCCGCTTAAAAAAGTAGAGCCCTTTTCTAGAATAAGCCGCTACTAGAACTTATCTGGAAACTGCTTCTCAATTCCACCAGCAAGTGCGTCCGCAATCTTATTAACCTGATCGGCTGCTTCACCAAGCTTAAGGTATGCTGCGTCAAAGTCACCAGCGCCGATGAAATTGATGGTCTCGATCACTACATCTCGATGTTCAACAAGCAGTGGCTTTACAGCACTCTTTGGAAGGTTTGGATTAGCGCTTTCAAAGAAGTTACTAGCTGCTTCACCATAGCCAGCTAAGTCTTCTAGGGCTTGATCCATTCCTGCTTGATCGCCAGCCTTTGCTGCTGTTGTATAGTTTGCGAAGAAGTTAATGTGTTGTCGCCATAAGTCAAGGAAGCTTTCTTCAGCTTCGTCGCCATATACGCTACCGACCAAACCAGCAACTTCTATGCTGTTTTTGTCGAGAGCTGCAACTGCGGCATCTGCATCAGGCGATTCTGTAAATACATTACGCAGTGCAACACCCGCAACATTTACATGTTCACGTAGAGCGTTATTAAGGGCTACGCGCAGATCTACTGCACCATCGTTAACATCGCCTGTGAACTTCTCTGGCATTTGAGCTGCTATTCCACCTGCAAGAGCGTCAGCAATTGTTCCAACCTGATCAGCCGCCTCAGCAAGCTTTAGATACGCAGCGTCAAAATCGCCCGCACCAATTAAATCAACTGTCGCTATTACGAGGTCCCTATGCTCAACCAGAAGAGGTTTAACTGCACTCTTTGGCAAGTTATCTGGATTAGCTGTTTCAAAGAATGTACTTGCTGCTTCTCCGTAACCAGCTAGGTCTTCTAGTGCTTGATCCATAGCGGCTTTGTCGCCATCTCTAGCACCTACAGTGTAGTTAGCGAAGAAAGTGATGTGCTGTCGCCATACAGTTAGGAAATCTTCCTCTGCTTGGTCGCCATAAGCTACACCAACAAGTGCTGCTACTTCTTCACTGTTTTTATCGAGTGCTGCTACTGAGGCATCAGCGTCGGGTGACTCTGTATATATATTCCTGAGCGCTACGCCACCGAGATTGACGTGTTCACGTAGGGCATTGTTTAAGCCTGTACGAAGATCAGAAGCAGGAATAGTACCGTCCTCCGATTGGGTTACGCTTACATTACTCGTATTATTTGTTGTTTTTTCATCATCTGAGCCGTTTAGGGCAAAGATACCTACACCACCAGCAATAAGCACGGCAACAATTATGCCGACTATCTTTTTATGATTCATAACTTTCCTTTCATTTAATTTTGTTATGATGACTTTAAGTGTAGGTAGTTTAGTTACTTAAGTAAAATATAGTTAAGTTAGGTTAACCAATCTAATCAGTAAGCTTAGATATTTTTTCGAGCACGTTAATGTAATGTACCAATTCCTTAGGCTTTATGTCTTTGAGCCAAAGCTTCATCTCTTGACGCATATGCCGCTCTATTTCGACTACTTTTAGATGGCATTTATCTGTTCCTAATATTAGCCGAACTCGTCCATCGTCTTCATCGTATGCATGTTCAAAATACCCTTTTTTTATCAGTTTCTTAACCATGGTTGTTACAAACGAAACTTCAACATCGAGCATTCTTGCTAGATCACTTACACGTATACCGCCGTTCTTTGTTTCATCGCTAACTAGTCCTAGTAGAGACCACTCCGCTGAGGTTAAGTCATGATTCTTGAGCGTTCTCACCATAAAAGCTCGAAGGTTTCTATATGCTCTCGCTTGAAGCACGCCTGTTCTATATGTTGAGAATTCAGATAGATCTTTCATATCTGTAATATAGTTTACTTAGTTAAATAAATCAATGGCTATCGAAATACTGAATAATTTCCTCACTAGCTTTAGGCGAGTGATTCCAGGAGTTTAATATCCGCCAGTTATGCCAGGTGTGGCCGTCGTCAGGATAGATGATTACCTTGGTATTAGCTGCATCGGCATTTAGTGTTTTCCAAATCTCCGTAGTCTCTGAAAACGTAATCCAGGTAAAATCTGGGTCACTAGATCCGACACCTCCATCATAAGGAACAATCGTGTCTTGTTCACCGTGCATTAGTAGGATTGGTATCGGCTCCTTGGGTTGCAGCTTCTCTGTTGTTGTGCCAGCACTGCCCGATACTGCAGCAACAGCCTTAAAGCGATCTGGATAATCAACCGCGAGTCGTTGCGCCATGAAAGCCCCATTGGAAAAACCAGTCACATAAACCCGATCAGTGCTTATACTTAGATCAGTGGCAACTTTATCTATAAGAGCAACTATGAAACCTACATCATCAACTTTGTTGATCCAACCACTCCCACAGCAAAAACTAGCGTTCCAGCCAGTTTTTTCCTGATCGCTTCGTGGAGAGACGGCACTAGGATATATAACAACATCACCTGCACCTACAGCATTGTGCAGCCCAGTATAGTAAGCAAACCGTCTAGGTGAATCTCCAAAGCCATGCAGTCCAATAATGATTTTTGATTCATCCGATACTTGCTTGGGAGCACTCAACAAATAGCTGCGTTCGATTTCGTCATATACGAAAGTATGTTGTCTACTTAATAGCACCCCTCTGTCTCTTGAGCTAAAAACGAGGAAGTATATTGATAGCAATACGAGTGCAGCAAAGATAAATACTGTTAAAACTTTATGCTCCCGGAGCCACGCCACCATCACCTAGAGTATCCTCCAGCTCTTCTTTCATTGAAGGCACGTCCTTAAGTTTCAACATGTCATCGTTATGACGGAAGGTCCGTCCATCTCCTTCAATTGTATAGTCAGCACCGATAGCAGTCTCAATGAATTTAACGAAGCGCTTTCCGTGCTCCATATCAACCTTTTCTACAGTAAGCGTGCGGCTTGAGTGAACGATCGCCACATACTGAGTTACGATTTGGGTGTTGTAGACAACCGCCGCAACTTCTCGATATCCAAATGAAACTACTTTTGAAGTTATAAATCGTTGATCTGCAAAAATAATACGCTTGTTAGTAGCTGCGAGTACACCTTCGCTGTCATCGTGCCAGCACTTTACTAGTCGATAGACGATTTCCCCTTCTTCCAAGAGAGATCGTAGCTTGTCGACATCAGATGAATCTTCTAGATATGCTAGCTCATCTTCTTCTCTAAAGCTACTTGGTATGTGCAGTGCGGGATCTTTTGTTTTGTCGCTCATTAATACTCCTTTTCTTACGTTAATTATGACATGAACTAGAAACACTACAACCTTGCTATCTGGCAATGCTATCAACTTGACGTCGTCCCGATTAGAAAAGAAGATTTATCAAAGGCCAAAATAGTTCTAACTTCGTTCACCACCCCGAGCCATGAAGAGGGCCAGTCTTTACGACTGGCCTTTTTCATGCCGCGCGAGAAAGGATTCGAACCCCTGGGTCTGAAGCAGCGGGGTTGCTTTAGTTTTCCTTGCGCAGGGTGTGCAGCTCCGGTACAGTCGCATTGGCGACTAATGCTAGAACGTAGGCGGTGGCAAATAGTAATTGCTTAATCCTTTACCTCGAGCTGCGCAAAATCCAAAAGCGTCTTGCGCTGCCCGTGCGGGGGTTGGCAAATCTTGTTTCTACGAGTTTTTAGGGGCTAGGCCTGTTTTCCCTGCCCGACGGTTATGGGGAAGTAAGCTTCAGGCTCACAACAGGGCAAGATATCTATTTTGTGAAGATGTTTAATAAGACATAGAATAAATTGATTTTGGTCGTTAATTAGTTAACTTGAATCAAGCATATTTGCCTCTATCGTACCCGGGCAGCTATAATTTACTCACTAAACCACTTAAGCTAAAGGAAACATGAATGACAATTACACAAAAAGTAAGCACAATACTTATAGCGCTTTCGTTATTAATACTTTCTTACCCAGCAGTAACGGCAAGAGCTGCCCATCTGCCAACCTACAAGTATAAAGGTAACATTCGTCCACTCAACGGCACCGGATCACACGGTAAGATCGAGGTTAGCGTTGTTGGCGACACGGCAACTGTGACGATTGAAACCAACAGAATATCCGCAGACTTGCCGCATGCCCAACACTTACATATAGGCGGAAAGATGACTTGCCCGGCAAGCGGCCGAGCTGATGCAAACAAAGATAGTTTCGTGTCAACTGTCGAAGGAATTCCATTCTATGGTGGCATTGCTGTGTCGCTCACAACTGAAGGCGATGTCAGCGCTGCAAGTGCATTAGCACTTGATCGATTCCCGGTTGCAAATAGCGATGGAGTAGTGACGTACAGTCGGACATTTGAGTTACCTGAAGGGGTCAGCGGTCAAGACTTGGCAGATGCAACCCTGATTCAACATGGCATCTCAGAACTTTTTGATGACAACTCACAGTATGATGGCGATAAAAAAAGCTCGCTTCCAGTCGATGTGCCGTTTGAAATTACTGTACCGACCGCATGCGCACCCCTTCGCTAACAAATAAATAAATGACTGCGGCTAGATAACATTTGTTGGCCGATATGAGAGCGGGCCTGGTCCGCTCTCTTTGATATAGTAAAACTAAGCCGCTTCCTAGCGGCAAAATGAAAATATCACTCCCATTTCGGAGCTAACTTTTCCCTCGTGCAGCATTTTATATACTTGGATTTATGCTAGGCAGGCAAAGGCGTACAGTTTTATTGTTGGCGCAAATTTTAGTCCCGGCGACATCCTTTGACTCGCCAGTTTTTTGCCTGAGCAAAATCCCTAGGCGCTTTTGTGGCGCTTGGCAGAATTGACTTACCGAAACCAAGCCTCGATTTTGGCAGAAGCAAACAGCAAAGTTATGAGATACTCTAGTCATGAAACTAGACATTCCTGGAGTTGGAGAATTATCAATCAAGACACTTATTCTAGACCTTAACGGAACCTTGTCTGTGGGTGGAGGGCTAGTTGATGGTGTCAAAGAGCGGATCGGCCAAATTAGCGTCTTGGGCATAAAAGTAGTGTTATTTACCGGCAACACCAGAAACGATGCAGACGAACTAGCCGATCGGCTGTCGATTGAGTGGAGGCTGGCCAAAACTGCAGAAGATAAGAAAAGGCTAACCGAACAGCTAGATCCCAATGAATGCGCCTCGGTAGGCAATGGTTTAATTGATGCCGAGATGATGGGCATTGTTAGGTTGGGAATTGTTACGTTGCAGGCCGAAGGTGTCCATTCGGCGACGCTCAGTAAAGCCGACTTGGTGGTGCCCACAATTAATGATGCGCTTGATTTGTTTATTGACCCACAAAGACTTATTGCCTCTTTGCGGAAATAGGGGTGAGGGTCGCTCAGACTGGCAGCCGCAGACAGCGTAGATACCTACAGAGCCCATGGCCCAGGCGTGCAGGAGGGCTGTCTGGCGACTGCGGCATAGCGATAGGTGTATAATTATGACAATATGAAAGTATGGATATTTAACGTTCTTGTGGCAGCTGCTTTGCTGCTAGCCCACTTTATCCCCATAAAGTCCGAGCATAATGCAAGCTGTAGTTCTGGAGCCGAAGACCAGCGGTACCGCCGGATACTGGGTGAATCTGATGATTATTCGAACTACAAACCCGATCCGCCGGGCCCAGCAGAACTTTGCGGCAATCAGTATGTAAAAGAACTGTATATTTTGTAGAAAGACATGAAACGCACCCTATCCACCAAGATTGATATTAGCGCACCACCTGAAGTAGTCTGGGGTGTGCTCACCGACCTTAAGAGCTATGAAGACTGGAACCCATTCATAGTTTCGTCCAGGGGCGACGTTAAAGTTGGCGCAAGGCTGGTGAACCGAATGTCTCCGCCCGGTGGAAAGGCCATGACTTTTAAGTCAAAAGTTACAGCTGTTGACGAAGGTAGGGTGTTTGAGTGGTTGGGCAGGGCGGTAATACCCGGATTATTTGACGGTCGTCACAGGTTTGAGCTAAAGAAAACAAACAACGGCACACAACTAACGCAGTCAGAAGAGTTCAGTGGCCTGCTGGTCGGGCCACTAAAAAAGTCCCTAGACACCAAAACCCGAAAAGGCTTTGAGCTGATGAACGAAGCTCTTAAGGAGCGTGCTGAACTTAAATAAAAGGCAAGACTGCCAGCATCTGTGCAACAATAAACACATAAAAAGATCTTAATAGTCTTAGGTGTCGCAGTCGGCCTATACCTAGTGTCCGATGTTGCCTATTACGTAGCTTGGCAGCGAGCCGATGCTGCCTACCACAAGTGCCTTGATTCACCCGGCAGCACCAATATCGAGCCAGAGCCACCAACTTGTTGGTATGCCGACGGCACAGAGGCTAAGGCTTTGCGCACTCCGAAGGGGCTAACAGTATCGCTATTTAGATAAGCGACAATAAGGTTTGATTGGCCAAACAGAGGCTTTGCCAGCCAACCAGGTACAGGGGTGCTGCAAAGCGATCAAACTTGGCTGTCTGTCTCGGCACTGTCTATTCAAAGTTGTCCGGGCTCAACTGCTCCATCGGTTAATGTATGCCCCAACATCAAAACGACGCTGCAGGCCGCTTCTGTTCATATAACGAATTTTGCCGTAGATCTCGCGCTCAAACCAGGGTCGATCGTGTACTCCAGCTATTGACCACATAATGCCAGTGTAGCCGTTGGGGTCGCCACCATCCAGCGAATAGTGGTCGTTTAGGAAGACTGCCGTCTGGATGGCCTCCTCCGGGCTAGCCGACCACTCCAGTAGCTTTTTTGCCCAGTACATTCGCATATAGCCGTGCATTTTGCCGGTCTGCTTCATTTCCAGCTGGGCAGCGTTCCAGGCTGCGTCGTGAGTTTTGGCTGCACGCCATTCATCCTGGCTGTATAGGTGTTGTCGGTCGTCTTCGCTGTGTTTTTGTAGCGATTCCTTTGCCCAGTCTTTGGCGCCCTCCAAAGAAGTGTAGTTTTGGTTATAGAAGCAGTAGTTGTCGGCAAGCTCTTTTCTAACTGTCAGCTCTTCTAAAAAAACATTAACGCTGTCTTCGAGTGTGGGTTTGCCGTCGAACGAAGCCAGCCTGGGCTGACGCAGCAATAGCGGCGGGGTGTTAATTTGCTGCATTACTTCTAGGGCAACCCTTTGGGCAGAAATTTGCCCGAAGTGCAAGTAGGGACTCAAGTTGCTTTGGCCGTCGGCTGTTGGCGTATTTTTTAGAGTGGCATAGCTAGGCAGGCGTTTGTCGATGAAGCTTGCCAGCTCGGCCTTGGCAGCCTGTTCGCCCGAG
Source organism: Candidatus Saccharimonadia bacterium (assembly GCA_937951635.1). Lineage (GTDB taxonomy): Bacteria > Patescibacteriota > Saccharimonadia > Saccharimonadales > CALFBO01 > CALFBO01. The sequence continues at coordinate 1,989 of CALFBO010000076.1, read as the reverse complement.
TCAAAGTTTATAGAAGACCCGTTTTTTGTAAGCTTGATTAGGTGTTTGTCTGCTTGCTCGAAAGTAATCCCCAGATTGTTGAGGTTGGAGCTGTGTGGGTGAGGCAGCGCAGCTTCGTGCTGCGTCAGCCAGCTGTCTAACTGCTTGTGGATTTTGCGACGTATGGTGTGGGCGGCGTACTCCTCTTTGTCAGACAAATCCCAGGTAGGAATAATATTATGGGTATCGACCACACTAACTTTGCAGGGTAGCCTGCTCGCCATTTGTTTTTGCAAAGTTCGGGGTCCATTTAGTGGGCTAAAATCGAAAACCAACTCTGATGGCTGAAGTTGCTCAATTAGCTCAGTCAGGGTTTTACCCGGCAGATCGGCACTAAGCATAAATTGGATATTCAGCCGCTGAAGAGTGCCGCTGACCTGTTTTAGGCCGTTCAGCATAAAGTCATAGTGCTCTCTGGTGCGAAACCCTGACTTCTCTAGTAGGTTAAACACAACCACGACTGGCAGCCCTTGCTTGATTGCTGTCTTCTGGGCAGTGTTCAATGCGTGGTTGTCTTGTACGCGCTGGTCGCGACTCATTACATAGACTACGCACAGGCCTTTTGTCTCGGATTTAGAATTTAGTAGTAGCTGTCTGCCCATGGCAGTATTGTAGACGGATAAGCAGTTGTTGCATATTGGTTGCCGATTAGGAGGATGTGCCATACTGTGCGTAGATAGCTTTAATAATCCTTAAGGAGCAGCATGAAGGTAGCGTTGGTAACAGGTGGATCTAGCGGAATTGGTTATGAGTTCGCCAAAATTTTAGCCAGCAAGGGGCATGACTTAATTTTAGTTGCCCGGGGCAAAGAAGAACTTGCCGACGCCCAAAAGCGGCTAGTTGAAGAGTTTTCGGTTGAGGTTGAAACTATTGAAATGGATTTGTCCCAGGCTGGGTCGGCACAGGCATTGCACAATCGTGTTAAGAATAAAGACGTAGGTGTACTCATCAACAACGCTGGCTTCGGCCACTTAGGAAACTTGATCGACGATGATTTAGCGGTGAACCAGTCCATGGCCCACCTAAACATGATAACAGTAATGGAACTTTTGCATTTTTTTGGGGCCAGGTTTAAGCAACGGGGTGGCGGCAAAATACTCAACACCGCATCGGTGGCGGCTTTTATACCTGGGCCAAGGCAGCCGGTGTACTACGCCAGCAAGGCGTTTGTGCGGAGCTTGGGTCGATCCTTGGCTGGCGACTTGAAAGGAACAGGGGTGACGGTTACCACACTTCACCCTGGGGCCACCAAGACTAAATTTTGGCAGCGGGCAGGTGCTGGCTTTTTTGGGTCGGGAGCTTCGGCTGAAGACGTAGCCAAAACTGGCTACAGGGCAATGATGGCTGGCAAGGTCGAAGTTGTTCACGGTTTTTGGAACAAGCTGTTTGTTGGCTGGCTACTGCGACTGCTTCCAGGCAAAACTCAAGTGACGCTGCTTAGTAAGTTTTCGCGAGTTTAGTAAAACGGGCAATCGGACTGGGTTGTCGCTACACTCGAGACATTGCTGAGTTGCGACAGCGGCACTATAATAGGCTTTAATGAAGATAGATGAACTGAAAAATCGAGAAAAGGCTTTGCGAGAAAGAGAGGCGGCCCTAGTCGCCAAAGCCGGCCTCAAGCGCCAGGCGGTGTTTGAGCGTTTTCCGATGGTGTTTACGCTTCTCGGTTCGTTCGGGCTGGTGGCGACACTTTATGGATTTGAACGGATAATTGACAGGATTGAGTTCTTTTCCGACAACCCCATCGCCTTGTTTTTAACCGGAATAGCCGTACTTATTGGTACGGGCAGCCTGTACAAAAGATTGCAGTAGGCTCCCGTGCAAACGATAGGCCAACACCGCACTGAATACAGAATAGGTGTTTACCTGTTCAGTAATAAGGTCATACTTATTGCACTTGGACTTATTTTAATCGGCTACCTATTAGCCCTACTCACAGCTGGCAGCACC
>CALFBO010000075.1 GCA_937951635.1 Candidatus Saccharimonadia bacterium | reverse complement strand
TTAGCTGAACCTGGGTGGAGGACCCGCCCTTGTACTCATGCAGCTTAAAAATATCGCTAGTAGCCACTAGTGTATCCACATCTTTAAAACTCCCAAAATAAAGCTGGCCATTGGCAAGATGAATAGCCTGGTAACTGTGTGATTGCAGATAGTCATTAATATCGCCGGGCGCACTACTGTTTGCAGTAGCCTGTGGTTGAGTCTTTATTGCGTCATATACCTCACCTGACTTAAGTTCTAGTAACTTAGCAATACTCGAAATACGAACCAACGCGACACCTTCAGGTGCATGGAACAGGGAAGTTCGCGATGCAATATACGCTGATTCACCCGTTTCATAAGAATCCGCGACCCCAACGTAATCCTGGTTAATCCGCTGTATTCTGCCGTATAAAACAGTGGCATCGTTAAGCTCGACCGAATACAGGGTGTCCTGGTTCAAATTCAAACCTTTGACAGTCTGCTCAACAGCTTGCTGCTGAGCAATAGGGGTGCTGCCCGTATTTAATGGATTATCTGTCTTTGATGTGTTCCTGGGCTGTATGTCGGCCGAAGGGGAATCACTATCACTACCAACAACCCTAATAGCAAGCAACGCCGCTATACAAATAGCGACGACGACAAGTAAACCTTCAAACATGGCGAAGCCGCTCTGCTTACTTAAAAGGCTTGGCTTAAACTGTCTATTTTTATTTTTATTCATGACCTAGTCTCATATTATCATAAGAGGTATTACCCTACGAGATATAGCCTGCTCTCGGGCTATGTTCGACTTAGGAATTAACCTCAAAATGGCTGGACTACTTGGTGCTCCACCTGCCCTTAATTGTAAAATTTTTTGGAGCAATGAACACTGGCTCATGAATAGAAGAAAGCGCTTCGTCATAAACATAGCCTTCGAGACCAAAGGTTTTCAGCTCGTTGACAGTTGACACTCTGTTGCTAATAGCCCAGCGCGCCATAGTGCCTCGCATAAATTTGGCAAATACCATCTTGGACCTACCGTCATGTAAAAATTTTGGCGTAACCACCGGAATATCTGTGAGTAAATGAGGCCTAACAGCTTTTGAATACTCATCACTAGCGCAGTTAAGTACGAAGTCTGGTTTATGTATAGTAATTTTCTTTGCCAGCTTGTCGCCCCAAAACTGGTACAAATTGTTTTTTGTGCCAATTTTTAAACGAGTACTCATCTCTAAACGGTAGGGCATAATTTGATCATGTGGGCGCAACAACCCATACAGCCCACTCACTATATACAAGTGTTCTTGAGCGTATTCAAGCGAGACTTCGTCCAGCTCTTCTATCTGTAGGCCGCCGTATGTCTCGCCGCGATAAGCCCAAGCTGCGGCAATTGCCCGATCTGGGCTCGGATCTGACTGCCAGTCTAAAAATCTTTGACGGTTTTCATTTGCTAACTTGGGACTTACTCCCAATGTCTTGCCTAGATTTCGCCCCAGCCTATTAACTCTAACTACCAGCTTCACTGCGTCATCAATAAACAATGGAGTAGAGGGAGCAACCGGGCTAGCGGCAACCCTTGGGCTAATCGTCTTGCTGGGGGATAAAATAATAATCATTCCTTGGCATTATAGAACACTTATTGCCAAGTAAAAATAAAACTCGCTGCTGTTAAGACCGAATTTTCTGGCATCACAAAGATTACTATATTCGACCTGGGCATATTGCTGACATATCTAGGATCTATTCAATAGCCAAACTATATAAACACCCTGTTGGATTAACAAAAATCTCCAACTGCTAGGCCTCCATTTACTGCTTGCGTCCCAACTTAATATTTTCCCAAACCTGACGATCGCATAGCTTGGGCCAGGTGGACCATTTTGTTCGGTAAAGCTCAAACTCAGAATGCTCAACCCAATGCAGTCTATAGGGTTCATCTTTAGGTATCCTTTCGGGAAACCGTATGCCATCGAGGTGGTCAACCTCATGCTGGGCGATGCGCGCCACAAAACCCGTAAACTTGTAGCTAACCCTACCTCCGGTCCGGTCAAAACCTGTTACATTTACAGATTTGTGCCTAGACACATTACCGCAAACATTTCCGCAGGACCAGCAGCCCTCACGACCATCGACCATTTCGCTCGATCGTGCAGATATCGCCGGATTAATAACGACTTGCAAATCCTGATCTTTATTTGAACCATCTGCAGTCAAATCTATTAAAATGATTCGCACCAATTGCCCCACCTGAACCGCAGACAAACCGACCATTTGTCTAGAATCTTTACTGCTCTTACCTTTACCAGCCGCCATATCGAGCATTGCGCTTATGAGGTCTTGGGTTTTGTCAGACGCAATATCCCGAACAGATAAAATACGAGAGACCTTACTTAATCTTGGGTCTGTTGGCCTAGCTAGAGCTAGTTCGTTTAGCGTCATGTAATCATTGTAACATGCAAGTTAACAAACGATCGTAAGTCAACTTACTTGCACCCCAACATGATTTATCACTTGGAAGGACTTTTTAAATCATCAAATTTAGCCTTCATGGTCGAGTTGCCTCTTGTGAGTTTTTTAATAGTCAAATCTTGTGCCTTATCGTTTGCAAGTCTTAGATTTCTCTCACTGCTAAGTAGGGCTGCCTTGGTTTTTTCTAGCTGTTTAATGGTCTTATCGATTCCATCAATTGCCTGGTCAAACTTACGACCGGCACGTTCATAATTAGTGCTGAAACCTTGCTTAAACTTATCGATGTTTTCTTCAAAATCCGTAATATCGATGTTTTGCGTACGCATAGCAGCTAGTTGCGACTTGTACTTCATAGAGTTTAGGGCGGCGTTTCGAAGAAGCGTAATCATAGGTATAAAAAACTGAGGTCGTATCACATACATCTTTGAGTATCTATGCGAAACATCTACAATGCCAGTATTGTAAAGTTCGTTGTCTGACTCTAAAAGTGTCACCAATACGGCGTATTCACAGTCTTTTTTATTGCGGTCTGCATCTAGCTTGGCCAAAAAATCTTCGTTTCTTTTTTTGGTTGCAGTTTCGTCACCTTCGTTTTTCATTTCAAACATTATGGAAACAATTTCGTTATCGGCATCGTCTTCTTCTCGGTAAATATAATCACCCTTGGTGCCCGATGATGCATCGTTATCTTTTTCAAAATATGCTCGTGGGAACGCAGTTGCGCGCAGCTTGTTAAACTCTGTCTCGCAGTGCAGCTCTAATGTTTCACCAATCATTTTGGTAGATAACTTAGCCTTCATGTCTTTATACAAGGCTATCTCTTCGTCTTTAGATTTAATCTTGATTTCGTATTCTGTCTTTAACGAAGTTTCAATAAGTTGCCTTTCGGTGTCTTTGCTTTCTAGCTTGGACGCCAACCCGTCACGTTCTTTTTCGAGACCACGCAAGGCCTCTGCCAAGGCAAGTTTCTTCTCGGTTTCGGCAGCGTCTACCTTTGCCTGTAGCCTAGTAGTCTCGGTATCTTTTGCGGCCTTTAACTCTGACAAGTCTTTTTGCAGTTTTACAAACTCGGTTCGCAAGTCGCTTTTTGTGCGCTCTTTTGCCAGCTGGATGGCATCTTCTTTTTCTTTTTGGGCCAACTTTAGCCGATCATTAAGCTCTTGCTCAAACTCATGATTCCGCACCTGTTTAAGGATGTCGGCAAACCCGGCCTCATCTATACTAAAGACCTTGGAACAACTAGGGCACTTAACTTCATTCATAGGATGATTATACTACCGCTAGCGTATTTAGCTAAACAAGATACCAGTACCTTCGTAGCACCGGCTATTATGATCTTGCAAGGGATCCCAGTCACAAAACTAAATATGAACATATAAGCTTTAAGGGTAGGTGAGTTAGATATGTGCCTACCCTGAAGGCTTATATGGCTGGGCTAGTTTCTTGACTGGGGTACTAAGAGAGTAGCTTTGCAAGCTTTCCAATGGCCATGTTCCAGCCCGCCTCGCCAGGTGAGCCTGCAGGCACTCCTGCGTGGGTCATAGTCATTTCAGTAGTTTCACCACAATCCCTGAGCTCTACGGTGACGGTTGTGACTTCTGGCTCATCGCCCGGCATACCCATTGCAGAAGGTGCTAAAAAGTTACCTTCTTTGTCGGACATCACCTCTGTGTAGGCTAATTTTGTAACTGGATCAACCACAAGGTACTCACCAGCAAGCCACATTGTCATAGGGCCATTGGGGGTGTTGACTTCCATCCCCACAAGCCTCTTGCCACCAACACGTACATCCATTTGTGCAGTAGGAATTTTTGCTCCTTCTGGACCATACCACTTCATAAAGTTTTCGGACTCTGCCCACATACTCCACACCTTGTCGATTGGAGCATTGAATGTTCGCTCTATTACTACGCTCTTGGTCTGATCATTGTCTGACATGTTTTCTCCTGGTTACTTGTTTTATCTTTGACTTAAGCACAAACCCATTGCTGCAACCTTAGGCTAAGTTGTCACAATGTCCAAAACTTTACTCATCCGCACCTCAATTCCTCACCATCCTTTTCTAATAAGCTTTCAAGCTGATCAAATCGAGAATCCAACAACCTTGCATAGTCTTGCAAATAATCGTTTGCTTGCTCGAATGTCTTTCCGTTTATAGCTACGACTTGCTCCTTGCCTTTCCTGGATTTAGTTACTAATTTGGCATTTTCCAACACCTTTATGTGCTTAGCTGTCGCTGCAAATGACATTTTATAGTTTTTTGCCAATTGCGTAATTGTTTGCCGACGTTCGTATACTCGAGCCAGAATATCCCGGCGAGTAGGGTCGGCTAGCGAGCCAAATATACTATTAAGTGATGCTTGTTCAACCATTTGGTTTAATGATAGCAGCAAGGCTAATTTTGGTCAACAGTGTAATACCCACGAAAGTCTTTGCATTTCGTGTAGCTTCTCACAGTATTGAGAAGCAACCACTCACTACATTCACCATTAAGGAGGAGGTGACTCGCCCCCTTTAGACTTCCGCTTATGTTCCGTGATCTCCCTCCCAGCCTTCCGCATATGGGGCGCCAGCCTACAGAGCATAGCTCTAGAGGGTGTCGAGATCTCTCTTTTATTGGTTGTTTGGGTGGTGAGTGGTTACTTACGCAATCCTATACACATCACTAAAATAGTGTTATAGTAATGCCCCTATGATTGACCTAGAAGCAGCACCAAGAAGCGTGCATATCGATGGACGGGTGCCGCGTCAACTAGCCGAGGAGCTAACCGACCTACGTACCGTCGACGTATCAACTTCACAACAGATAGGCTACCTGCTACTGAACAAGCATCTTTTAGGAGAAGCTTCAGCAGTTGTGGCTATAGGAGCCTACATGGGCGACTTAACAACCGACGACAGAGCCTGGGAAGGGGCGAACTTGGCAACACTAGATCGTCCCATATTAATGATCGACATGCCAGGCCACGGACTAAGCTCGCCCCACACTCCAGCTCAAACTATTGATTTATGTTTTCGAAGATCGGCCAACATGCAAGTTGAGCCAATAGTTGAAGCTGTCCAGAAAGTACTGCCCAGCGATAACGATCCGATAGACTATTTTGGGTTATCCCAAGGGGGCTACCTCGCCCTTAAGGCAACCGAACTAGACCCTGGCGACAGGGTGAACACCGTATTTGGCGTCGAGATTCCGGCTGTCAAAACTAGGTCTACCATAGGGCTACAAATTGGATATGTAGCAGTTGATAATCTCATAAATAGAAGGCGCTATCTCGACCAACTCGAGGGAACGGTTTTTGCAAATGACCTAGACGAGTTTAAAGAAATGCGTAAGGAATTGGAAGTTCCACGAGCAAAGAGTTTTGTAAGAAATAACCCAGGCCTATTCATGCTTAACTTGCTAGCGTCCTACAACGCCAGACCAGGCGCGCTTGATGCATGGCAATCTATACTTGAAACCAAAAAATCTACCTCTGTACCTATCACTACATCAGAAAACGGCACAGTCAGCGACCCGGATGCCATAGCAAGCTTCATCGAGGACTTACCAACAGGCCAAAAACAGCGCTCCAACCAGCGAATACTAAAAGGGGGAGACCACAACGCAACCATAACGCACCTTGCTCCTAGAGCTGTAGAGTGGGCCAGGGAAGCCTACACTGAACACTCATAGAATCTACGCGCTGCTCAAAATCCGTGTTTATCCATATAATTAGCAGTCGTACCAAAATATTTGAGTTTATGGCCCATAAATTAGAAAAACCCCTGAACGGGGTTTTTCTTCCTGATTGGCTGCTTCTCCATACCATATGTTGTAGTCTGGGAGGCGCCTCACAGATATATAGTTTTTAACTATATTTTGGGCTTAATAAGCTTTGGTGGCGCCTTCTTCTAATGCTTTTTCTGCATTTTCTTTAGACATCATAGCGCAAACCGTAGTTCCACACTTTTCGTGTTTTCCTTTGGCCATGTAGCCGCCCTTTTTTGTTTGGTGAATTGCTGGGTCAGATAGCTCGACGCCTTTTTCTTTGCATTTTACACAATAACCTGTGGCCATTTCTGTCTCCTCTTAATTGGTTGGAATAATATTTCCAAATGCATTATAACGCTTTTTTTAGATGCTACATACCCTAAAAGGCAAAAACTACCTGTAAAAACCCCACAATGGCCCGCAAATACTAGCATTTAAATGTAGTTGACCAGAAATATTTAGTTTGCCGTGCAATGAGCACCTTAGACTAATTAAAGTCCTATAAATACTACTCGTCGTGGTGGTCTTCGTCGTCATGCTCTTCATCTTCGTGGTCTCCATGCTCGTCATGGTGATCTTCGTCTTTCTGGTCATCATGCTCATCGCCGTCTTCGCCATGTATATGCTGAGAGTCGACGCTATGCCCCTGGTCAATATATTCATGCAACCTGGTAGTAGTAGCGCCCACCAATATAGCGCCAATTATCAGCAGTGCAGAATGCCAACCAACAATATTCTTCTCTTCGCTGGCGTGAATAGTAGGTATGATATCGCTCACAGCAATATAGATGAAAAAGCCCGAAACAAGCCCAAGAACGATATCTAGGGGAACTTCAAACGACTGGCCGAGCTGAAAGAAAATAACGGCAGCAATGGTAGTAGCTAGTGCGCTAACTACGTTTACCCAAATAACTTTGCCTCTGCTCAAGCCTTTTTTAAGCAATAGGCCGAAGTCACCAATTTCCTGTGGTATCTCGTGAGTGGCTACTGCAAGCGTAACAACCATTCCGGTCGACGGCGACACCAAAAAACCGGCGGCAATTGCTATGCCGTCGATAAAATTATGTAGCAGGTCTCCAATGATAATTAGTGACACGGTTGGGTCGGGTACGTTGTCGTCATGCTCGTGATGGTGGTGGAACCAACGCAAAAACCGCTCTAAAAGAAAGAAGGCCAGTATGCCAACTAGGCTAAAAATTAGCGCCTTGTCGATATCTCCTTCGTGTGCCGCTTCTCGAAGCAAGTCAACGAATGCAGCAGCAAGCAATGCGCCGGCAGCAAAAGGAGTGGCGTATTCTGCAAGGTTTTTTGCACGCTCCTTATTCGCGAGCAGTAAAAATCCTCCAATCAGTGAAAAAACACCACCAATCAGCGAAAAAAATATAACTTGTAACAATGAAGACATTCTTGTTTCTCCTATTTAGCTTGTAGATTCATCCTACTTTTATACATAGAGTCAACTTCCGCTCCCAGAATAACTATTCTGCCAAATAAACCTATGGCACGGCAGCGACTTTGTAAAAGTATAGTCGTCTGTTTTTAGTGCCCAAGCTCCTAACGAGCGAGCCAAAGCAATACTTAAGTCTTCACATTACTATCTACCATGCTCTATACTTAATGCAAATTATTTGCAATAAGGAGTACTAAATGCAAATTGATGAGTCGATTGAACTTAAATTTGCACAACAACTGCGCAAGCACAGGCTCAGGCTAACCAGAGCTCGAAAAGAAATATTTCAAAAACTATACGAAACAAATAAACCACTGTCGATTCAAGATATTGCTAGCATTACCAATGGTGTGCATTTTGTAAGTGTTTATAGGTCGGTTGATTTAATGCAAAAGGCCGGCATCGTCAAGCAAGTGCCACAAGGTTTCAAAAACCTATTTGAGCTTAGCGATCTGTTCAGGCCCCATCATCATCACGCCACTTGCAAGATTTGTGCAGCTTCGAAAGAGATCCATGATGCGCGTATCGAGTCTCTCATGAACACTTTAACCAAAGAAGCAGGCCTTTTGCCTACCGAACATCATTTTGAACTATATGGAATATGCCAAAACTGTTTAAGTGCTGTAGAGGACTCTAAGCCAATACAGCGCGAAGACTAATGCAGCAACCCCCAAGTACTAAACTTAAAGTTTAGTTTTATGTATCGCTGATTCATCGACTACACAAGCACTATGATATTATTGACGCATGAAAACAACACACACAAACTACTTTGGAAATATAAAAAATGCTATTGGGGGAATGCTGTTTGGCTTAGTCCTCGTTATAGCATCTGTGCCTTTACTATTTTGGAATGAAGGGAGGGCGGTAGACCGCTCCAAATCACTCGACGAAGGAAAGGGTTCTGTTGTTTCGCTAAACAACCCCGTTGCCAACCCGGGCAGCAGCGACAAATTGGTGCATGTTACCGGCGAAGTTAACACAACTGAATCTCCTGCAGACAGCTTCGGTGTATCTGCAAATGCTATAGCCATAATTCGAACAGTAGAATCCTATCAATGGGTTGAGGACTCCAATACTGTCAGTAACGATGACTTCGGTGGAGGCACAACCACCACGACTACGTACACCCACACTAAAGAGTGGTCAGAAAGACAAATTGATTCTTCATTGTTCGGTGAGCCAATCGGCCACGAAAATCCCGTCCAGCCGTATACATCTAGCAGAGTTGATGCGTCCGTGGTTAAGCTTGGAGAACTGAGTATAAACCAGAGCTTGATTAACAAACTACCAAAGACCGAGGGGATTACAGTAGACCCCGCAAGCTACCCTAATCTACCCGCCGGCCTCACTAGCCAAGGTCAATACCTTACATCATCTACAGATATAAATGCGCCAAATATTGGCGACCTACGAATCAGCTATAGTACTGTGCCTCCGCAAACAGTCAGCATTATTGCCGGACTTTATGACGACCAGTTAAGCTCATATAACACAAAGAATGGATCTATAGAATTATTGAGCGCAGGCAAAGTCTCTGCAGAAAACATGTTCACCGAGGCCGAAAAAGACAATGCCCAGCTAACTTGGGCACTACGTGGTGGTGGCAGCGTTGCAATGTTTACCGGATTCTCTCTATTGATGGGCGTAATACCAGCACTGGCAAGGATCATACCATTTGGCAAGTCGGTCACAGGTTTTGCTGTTACCCTTGTAGCTCTGGCTGCTACGGCTATAATTGCACCGTTAGTGGTGTCGATAGCTTGGTTTGCACATCGTCCTGTCATTGGGATAGGCATAATTGCTGGAGGAATTGCAGTGTTCCTAGGCGTGACTGCCATACTCCGACAAAGAAAATCTAAACTCCAGCAAGCATCATAGAGTAGTAATCGTAGCCAATATATTTCCATGACCCTGGGTAAATTGCTAGCAGCATATAAATTTTATTGGGCGGGGATTTGCATTTTGTCACGAGGTAGTAGCTAGAAACGTAACTTCGATAGAGTCGACCATGCTCAGTGGCACAAGCAATTTTGCTGCTGTGGGAAACTCACCAACTGGGCTTAACCGATTAATAGACTGGATAATTTTGTTACGCTCAACAACCTCTTGCGGCGGTAGCGCTCCAGTAACCAATGCTAAGTCACGCCTATAGGGCTCCAATAAAGCCTCGACCTGTACCTGAGAAAGCTGAACTACATTTGGCCCACCACCTGGGAGCTTAAACTTGTTAAACACCATGTGGTGCCCAGGTTGCTCAAAAAACCGACTAGACAGCTCGGGGTCTGCTTCAGCCGAGTAAGTAATTCCGTCCACAGTAACCGCTACCTGTTGCTCCCGAATTGCTGGGTTGTGAACAGTAGTTGACCCAATGTTAATGCCAAGCTCCACCAAAGGGTCTGCTTCTGTGCCATGACCAAGTGGCGGCAAGTATGGCACCAGAAGTGCGTCACCGCTTGGGGTGAATAAAACCTCACCCCTAGAAACACCCTGCTCGCGCCTAAAGGGCCTGAGATTGATATCTACAAAATAATCGGCAGCTTGGCCGCCGCCCAGCACACAGCGCTTAATCGTACGAAACTGCCCATCGACAAGGTCTGCCTGTGGGATAGGTAGCCTCAACGAATCACCCTGAGTAAATCTGGGCAACCCAGATATCGCCAAGCGCTCTCTGTGCATGGCCGACTTTACTAACTGTCTAGCAACCTGCTGCTTAAGCTCAGCACGCTTGGCTAGCTCAGCCTCAACAACTACGTTCGACTCTAGCAACTCAGCCTCATAAATATCTTTACCGACTAATATATCTGGTGAGTCGCTTTCACACCACAGAATGAAGTGTCTTACCCGTGCCAAATCACCAGCCTGCAAATTAGAGTCGTCGAGAGGCAGGTAGTCCAGGCTGATTGATTCACCCAGCCCTTTGTAGCCATGCTCTGCTCGGTTAAGCTTTTGCCGAAACGCCCTTGGGTGTAGATCATGCCAACCAAACTCTTCTCCAGCGGTAACCAGGTCGCTATTGTAGCGATCATAAACATAGTTGTGTCCGCCATATACTCTGGTGATGACGCAGCCCGGGTGGCCATATTTATTGATTTCAACTACCAGCACTTCAACATCATAAGCAAGAGAAGTGTCTCCAGCCTGAGTCCAGCGCTCTCCAGCTTCTTCAGCTGCAGGTATAGTTCGGTCAGTTTCAAAACCCGTCATATCATAGTCATCCTATCACCAGACTAGCACAGAGTTATTTACAAAATGCGATATAAATTAACTGGAATTAACGTTTGTGCTAATCTTCACCCAAAACTAAGCAAGTGAGTAATACTCTTATAGCATCAATAATCAACAACTGAATCGCAGGCGATAAAGTTATTGATTGTTTAAAAAGTTAATTCAAATTTACAAAACAGAGCACTCTGCGATATCCAGTATCCAACAGTAGCTCGGTTTTTATATCAGGAGAACAATGCTCAGACTTACGAATGTCAATAAATACTACAGCGACAAACATATATTCAAAAATATCAACCTCGATCTTGCTCAACAAACCTTCGCTCTAATAGGGGAGGACGGTGCAGGCAAAACTACCTTAAGATGCGGCTGTTAACCTAGCTGAACCCAAGGATCTAAACTAGCAGCTCTTTTAGAGTTTCTTGCCCATAATTACCCAAGGCAACCCAAAGTAATAACAGGGGAGTTCAGATGTAACTTGGTATCCCAGGTTTATGTAAAGACAATACGCAGCCTCCCATTCTCTTCTTGTCTCTAGCCATAGATAAAAATAACCCTTCTCTTTTGCGTACTGCTCGCATTGATCCATTAACTTGCTGCCAATACCCTTACCTCGACAATCCTCTTGCACAATTATAGACGAAACAAAACCGACACCATTAAGGACCTCCAAGCTAAGCACTGCAACTGGGGTGTCATTTTTATGCGCAAAAAAAATACTTTTTGTAGGATAAATGACTCCCAAACTGGTCCACATGCTTATCTCCGAAGTAAACCCTATCCTGCTTATCCCAAAGTCTAAACCTCCACTTATTTTCTGCTTCGGTTAGTTCTTCTTCTGATTTTGGTGAGTAAGTTATCATAACTCTAAGCCATCTCTCCGCCGGCATTTAACCAGTCGTCAAGTCCTCCGACATTATAAACATTGGTAAATCCACGAGACTTAAGTATGCTACATGCAAAACCGGCTCGACCGCCCGATCGACAATGGATGAGAATCGGATGATCTTTTGCATAACTGGGCTCTGAGCCAGCCTCGATATCTGCCAGTTCGAGGTGCTCTGAGCCTTTTGCTGCCATATGTTTATGTTCTGGTCTTGTTCTTACGTCGAGCAATACCACCTCACCCTCGCCAACGACTTTAACTGCATCTTCTATATTCTTATACACTATTTGCTTCTCCTACTGATCACTACTATCTACCCCAGAAGTTGTTTCACCGCCAGCCTCCACCCAATCGTCAAGCCCGCCAATGTTAGTTAAATTTGTGAATCCAGCTTCTTGCATAATACGAATTGCCTGACCAGATCGATTGCCGCTACGGCAGTACACGTATATTTCCATATCCCGTTCGAGATCTGGCATCTCGCCGTTTTCTAAATGCTCGGCAAGCCCAAAATGCACAGCACCAACCGCATATTGCTCATTCCACTCTGCATCTGTTCGTACGTCCAAAATAACGACATTCGGTTCGGACTGGCTCGCGATAGCTGTTTGGATTACGCTGCTTAGATTCACAGGCAAGGCAGACATGTCCTCTTGCTGGTTCATGCTTGAATCTGTAGTGGTCGATAGTGCAGTGTCATCATCATTACTACTCGAGGCAATTACGCCAACTAGTATAAGGATGACTAGGCTTACACAACCTATAACTAGTTTGCTATTCATAACTCCTCCTTGCTCACGCTCTGTTTGTTGGGCGTGCAATTTTTACAAACTACTAAAATAGTCAAACACCACA
>CALFBO010000074.1 GCA_937951635.1 Candidatus Saccharimonadia bacterium | reverse complement strand
AGCTGTTTCGTTTGATCTCACGACTTACCGTGCTGTGTGGCAAGCCTATTGTTCTTCCGGTCTTACGGATTCCATAGCCATCATCCAGCAGAGCTTTAATCCTGTCCCTCATGGATTGATCGAGGTGTTTGTACTGTTTTCCCATGCATTGTTCTTAGCATGCGGGTGGTGCACTTCAAAACGGAATGGAGGAAAATGTGTGTAAATTCCGACTTTGGAGGGTTATGTTGATAGGCGAGGGTGCTCATCATGTATCAAGACTGGTTTCAGTTTTAACAATTGTTTCGGCTGTATTGCTATCAGTTGCCTACAGGCCAGGCCAAAGCAATGCACAAAATTATGGGGTTTTGAATGTAAAGTACTCTGGATCCAACTATGTTTACGACTTAACCAACTCAACTTCGCACCCAGCAAAACTCGCACGCCTGTATAAAGGGCTTCTTGGCAGGCTACCCGACAATAAAGGAGCGGCGTATTGGATGGCTGGTATAAACGAAGGTGTCCTTGACTGGAAGAAGATTGCCAATAACTTTATTTATTCAAAAGAGTTTAGGACTAAATATGGGACTACACACGACGCAATTGTTACTGCTCTTTATAAAAACGTATTGGATCGTAGCCCAGATGAAGCGGGCTTTAATTACTGGAAGCGAGTCATTGCCAATGCAGGTATACCAACCGTTGTTTACGGCTTCACCGAGTCGCTAGAGTTTAGTAAAAAACTTGGCCGTTTAGTGATTCCTACAGCATGGGCTGGGCACAGCAGTAATCGACAAAACTATACTTTTAGGTTCAATCTTCCAAGGATGCCTTACAATATTAAAGTTAATGGTAGTAGCGCAACTATGACGCGCGTAAGTGCAGGCTACAAGCTCCCAACTGGCAACGAAGTCTATTATTCAGGCTGGTGCTCGCATGTGAGTAACCAAAAAGGCCTTATCTACCAAGAAAGTAGTATCCAAAACTGGAAGGTCAGGAGAGGTCGTAACTTTGCCTGCATAGACACCACAAACGGCTATTCTGGGGCGAGACGGCAAGAAATGATTAACTTTGTGAAGGTGCACGAGATTGCTCACTTGTGGCAGGTT
Organism: Candidatus Saccharimonadia bacterium; assembly: GCA_937951635.1. Classification (GTDB taxonomy): domain Bacteria; phylum Patescibacteriota; class Saccharimonadia; order Saccharimonadales; family CALFBO01; genus CALFBO01. Next base: position 3,065 of record CALFBO010000074.1, on the reverse strand, counting down.
GAGCATTGGGGCTGGTATCGGTTTGCAGTCCTTGATCTAGAAAAAATGGCCAATTGTGTATCAAAACGACTGGTAAAGCTTTCATTCAATTACACCCCGGGCAACAACCCGTCAGACTCATACTGTCAATCCATGGGGCATTATGTGAACACAGTCGTCAACAGCATGCACTAGCCGCGTAGGGCTACAACCATAATGGTGACCGCTCACTGCCGTTCGCCACTAAGGAGGAGGTGGCCTCCTCCCTCTTAGACTTCCGCTTATGATCCGTGATCTCCGGGCCTTCGGCAGATGGGGAGACACCATCTAAGGCAAAGCTCTAGATGGTGTCGGTATCTATCTTTATTGGTTGCCTGGGTGGTTGGGGTATAATGCGGTTGCCCTAGTGATAGGATATTGTTATAATTATGTTTGAATTTAGATAATGAGATTTTATGGCTAAGAAAAGTACAAAACGCAAATACGTTGGCATGGTGAGCACAGTAACTGGCCACCGCTCTTACGTGACTCGCAAGAATGCTCAGAACACTCCAGATAAGCTAAAGCTGCGTAAGTATGATCCAATTGCTCGTAAGCACGTTGTATACGAAGAAACAAAGAAAAATCTAGGTCGCAACGAAGTTAAATAAAACATAGCGAAAAATACTCAAATAGCAAAGGCTCCTGCAGATTACTGCAGGAGCCTTTTCGTTAGGTCGCTAAAATAAAGTTGTTGCGTGTCAGCCTATGATTCAAAATCGACATCTAACAGAGTGTTCACAAATTCTGCTTGCGACCATACCAGTGGAACTACCGACTTGAATTCGCCGGTATGCGGATCTATTTGTTCTGACAGTACGCCGCTTTTTAACATATATCCATGGACCCATTCTACTAGTGGGCGGGCTTTGTCGGCCATACCGAGCTCATTATATATTTGGGCAAGCCAAAGCGTAGTTACAAACCACGGGTTGCCTTTATATGGGTTTGGAGATCTACAGTACTGGTCAAACTCGTATCTTGGCACGCCTCCAGTTGGAGACTTATTTATAAGTTCCAGTTCAAGCGTTTTAAGGGACTGCTTGATAGGCTCAGAGTCAAGCGGAAACAGTTGAAACATTACCGCTCCGTATAGGCTCGATACATCTATAGTGTCATCAATTTGTGGCGTGCCGTCTTCGCGAAGCAGGTAGCCCTTGTTAAAGAATTTTCTATCGGTGTTGTAAAGATATTTTTCGGACATATCTTTTATATCGCCTGCAACGGCAAGCCAGCGTATAGAGTCATCCGGGTATTCAAACATCTCTGCCATTTTTGCAGCAGACTTGAGGCCTGCGTAAGTGGCAGCGACGGTGTAGGTATTGGTCAAAAACTTTTCTTCCCATAGGTCGTAGCTTGCATGTGGCAGTTTTGTGGTTGAGTCGATATAGTTTTCCATGAAATTTGCAGCTGGTTGAATTAATGTCGGGTACAGTCGGCGAACAAAATCTTCGTCGTCACTTTCAAGCAAGTACTGGTGTAGCATAAATATGGTAATAGCAGTTTCATCTTCCTGTATGGCTGGCTCTGGACGCCCTTTGTGCATTAGAGGGTGCCAACTGCTGCCTATTGCCCTGTCTGGCTGAAACTTATGCATCAGCATTCCTTCTTCACTAAGCACATCTCTCGCAAATTCAAAGAATGCCTTGGGCTCATCTTGGTAACCCAACCTAATTAAGGGCCAGAGAGCGTAGGCGGCATCCCTTGGCCAGCAGTAGCTATAGTTGTCTCTGGCATAGTTGAGCATTTCTGAGTCTCCAGATGCCAAAATGGAGCCCCTCCGGTCTATGTGGGATTTAATTATTAGTAAGGATTTTTTAAAGTCTTCTCTAAAGTCTAGGGGTACATGCTCTACTAGTTTTTTGCCGGTGGCCAGCCATTCATACCAATGATTGCGCGTTAGTTCGTGTCGCTTGTCTAGCCCCGATTCTAATATGCTGGCGTGCACTTTTGCTGCATCGTGCTGCGACGCAGCAGCTACTATCCAATAGTGCACCCTTCCAGATGCCATTGGTCCAAGATCTAGCTTGAAGCCAAGTGTAGAGTCTACGGCACCGTGTTCAACGGGGTGTCCGCTTAAATCGCCATCTTCTGCGTCTGCGTATGTACCTTCTCGACCCTCTATGCCATGCAGCCCTATGCTAAATTGGTCGAAAGGTCGCCCGTCATGAGTCTGACCATATATTAAAAAGCTACGCTTACCTTTGTAGTCAACTATGTAATTACCCTTGGGGTCGTAGAGTGCAGTATCGCCACGATTTGAATTAGAAATTTTAAACACTTGATGGGTATACAGTTTAAGAGTTCTGCTGCTTGACGAGTTATTTATTGCATGAATGTTGCGACAAAAGACGTTATAGCTAAAATCAACAAAGTCATGAAACTCCAGGGCAACTTCCAGTTTTGAATGTACTGCCGTAATAGTACTGACCATTGCGTCTGGCTCGTAATTCATCTTTATATCCCACGAACCGTCATCAAGCCAACTAAAACTGTTTCCAACATGAACACCTATTCTGTGGTGCATGTTGCGTGCGTTAGAGTGATTTTCTAGTCCAACATATGGATAGTAAAAGTCTTTGACCAGCCCAAATTCATCGAGTCCAACAAGCATGCTGCCATTGCCAAGAAATATCGGCCGACTCATACTAACAACCCTTTGTCGGCAAGCCTTACTTTTAAGTCTAAGACTGCATTCATAAACGCCAAGAATGCTTCATAGGGAGAATTGTACGGAGAGAAGTACGCATGGACATCGCCATCATTAAACCACTTGGTGCACATGTAGTAAAAATGATCAGACGTTTGTAGCTTGCGCCAATCTTCTATCAGCGATAGATCTTTGCTGGCGATGATGCCATCTTGCAATTCATACAATGCTTGAATTGCATTAGTCTGTAAGTCGTTGCCTAGCCAGGCTGTTAGGTCTCGTTCGCTGTCGGCCCAGGTGATAGTTTGCGGGATGTCAATTTGATCCACAGCATCAAACGCATCTGCAGCTTCAGATAAAGTCATGAAGGTTCTGTCGTCGCCGTGCCGCATAAACT
>CALFBO010000073.1 GCA_937951635.1 Candidatus Saccharimonadia bacterium | reverse complement strand
GTCCGTTGAGGGCCGAACTAAGCCGTTGCATGCTGCTTCCATCGGAAGACACTGACCGTGTTCGTTCTCATGCTAAGTTGCATGGCCAGTTTTTACTCGATATCGGTTCTGTCATGACCTTTGAAGATGAAATGAATGTTGCAGGACAAGTAATTGATTTATATCTTGAGCCTGTAGACCTGTAGGAAAAAAGCATCTTGAATATTATACAAGCAATAGTATACTGAAGGTATACAAATATAACCAAAGGTTCTCTTTCATGCCCAAAAGTACAAAAATTGTAAAGCAGAGTTTCGAAGTTCTCCGTGACAACAAAAGGCTGGTAAAGCCATATCTGTGGCTCTACGGGGCGACTACTGTAGTTTTTTTAGCGGTAATGTCATTGATCGTAGCTCTTAACAAGGGCACTGTTGACCCATTAACTGGCGAGACTGTTTACGAGACGAGTCTTTTACCCTTCACTGTGTTGGTGCCTATGTTGATGCCTGCACTTTTGGGACACATGGCCGAAGGTTATGTCATCCATGCTGCGCTGCAAAAATTTCGCACAGGCAAGATTGACTGGGCGCAGTCTGCAGGTGCCCTAAGACAAAGAGCTCCAGCAATCTTAAAGTTCGGCTTTTTGAGCACTCTCGTAGGCTCAGTACTGAGTTTTTTCGAGGATAGTTTGCCATTTACTGGGGCAATTTCTGCTGCATTGTTCAATGGAGCCTGGTCGGTGGCCTCGGCGTTCGCTGTGCCAGTAATCATGGATTCCCAACATAACCTAGGCCCAATAGACGCCACTAAAGAGTCTGTAGGAGTAATTAGGCACAAGTTCGGCGAGAATGCTCGACTGGGCTTGGGCACGGGCATTGTGCTTGGTCTCATAATGGCTGTATGGATTGTCGCCTCTATGTTTATGGTCGCTGCACCTATATTCAATACAATTACTGATAGCAGCCCATTGGAGTTCAACTCATTTATCCTGCCTGGTGTGGTTGTGGCGCTATCGGGCTTTGTGCTCTTTACGGTCATATCGACAGTGAAAGGAATCTTAAGGGCGGCGTTATACCACTATGTTGTTGCCGATGCTACACCAAAAGGCTTCGAGCAGGACATGTTTAAGGCAGTCATAACTACTAAAAAAGCCTCCAAACTCTTCGGTGCCTAGTGGATAGCTACGAAAAAACAATTCTTGATGGTTGGGAGTTGAGCTTTCGAAAAAGTCAATTGAGCCTTTGGCTGCTTCTTGCCCTGCGCCAAAAAGACATGGGCGTAGTGCCAATTAAGGAGTTTCTAGCCGACCGCACAAATGGCAGAGTTTTTGCAGATGATAAAAGCGTTTACCGGGCATTGAGACGGCTGGCAGAAGCAGGGTTAATTGATTATCAAGAGATCGAATCCCAGGGCCGTGGACCAAAAACAAAATTATTCTCTATAACAAAACTTGGCAGTAAAATCACAGCCGAGTTTTTAGACAGGAATATTATGCAGGTATACTTTGCGCATAAAAACTTTGATTTATTTGGCCCTAGCGCCACCCTCCAATCTCGTCAACGATGACTGTGAATATAGCTCCGCCAAAAAATGTTTGTCTGCCCCGCAGGAGGCATTTTTTTTGTGAAAACTATAGCTCTAGCTCACCTTTCGTTGTTTCAAGCGAAGTAAGTAGATGCTGCAGCTACTAGCGAAAGCTTATTGCATCGCTCGTGATATAATGTTGAAAGTTTATACGATGCAGCGTTCTTGGTTGTGAGCTACGTATAGTGCAAAGATCTAAAGGAGGTGACTTGGGAGATTTTAGAAACCAACTAAACGATTTATTCAATGAATTTAAGGGTAGCCCAGAAGAGCGCCCAATAAGGAGTAGGTCAAATATGGAAAAGCCAAGACTGTCTAGTCGAGCAATTCAATCTATAGTAACAGTAGTAATAATTGGAATATTTTTGCTCACAAGTGTGCGAGTAATCAACACCGGTGAAGTCGGGGTTGTTACACGTTTTGGCAAAGTTACTGGCCGCGAACTCAGTGAAGGTATTCACCTAGTACTGCCTTTTGGCACAGAAAAAGTTAGCGTGTATGATATAAAAATTCAAAAAGAGACCGAAGAAGCTCGCAGCTCTTCAAAAGACCTCCAAGATGTGAATTCGACTTTGACTCTCAATTACAGACTCGAAGCCGGTCGCATAAAAGATATTCACCAAACAATTGGCGTCGAATACAATGACAAGCTCATTGTTCCTGCCGTACAGGAAGTCTTTAAGGCGTCTAGTGCCAAATTTTCTGCAAATGAGCTCATTACTCAGCGAGCCGAAGTCAAAAGCGATGCGCAGTCACTGCTGACAGAGCGACTTAGTGAATTTGGCATTATTGTCGACGAACTTTCAATAACCAATTTTGAGTTTTCTGACACTTTTGTAAAAGCAATTGAAGACAAGCAAATTGCCGAACAAAATGCTCAGCGCGCAAAGTTCAACCTCGAAGCATCTAAAACCGATGCCGAGGCCCAACAGGTTCAGGCCGAAACTCTAAGCCCGTTATTTTTGCAAAAGCAAGCAATCGAAAAATGGGATGGACAGATGCCCGAATACTTGGGCGGTGGCCAAGCAGTGTTTAACATTCCTTTGACTTCACCATAATCTACTACACCTAGATAATTGCGACGAGTTTTGTGTTGTTGTGTTTAATGAGTGACGGTTGCAGGGGTTATTTATAAAACAAAAAAACCACCTATTTATAGGTGGGTGTATCGGCAGCCGAGAGGTACTTGGAGGGGAGTTCCAATCTGTACCTCTCGGCTGCGCAGCTGTTAGCGGTGGAGCACATTGCGTTTTCCTTTTTCAACATGACAGTATGAAGCTCTCAAGAGGTGCGCAGGCTCAACACGGCTAACTATGTTAAATTTTTGGCCGCGCCCTGAAGGCAGCGACCAAGCCAATGCCGAAACTCTTTACACCAAGTTAGAAGCGTTGTCTTCTAAAGCCTGGCGAGAGTTTGATGTTGGCTGGTGTAACGGTAGTGCTGTACTATCGCTACTTTACATGAATGGAGCTATTTACTAGGTTGAAGCTTCATGCCGCCCTTGCCTAGTTGTAGCATAGGAGCTACGTTGTGGTGTTAACTGAGTTCTACATTGCAGTAGTTCGTACACTTGCAGAATCTAACGCTTGCCACGTTAGTCTTTACAATTGCACGTAAACTCGTCACCTCCAATCATTCCCGAAGGAGTGTTTAGACTATAACACTTACTAGCACTGTTGTCAATATTTTTTAAGATTTAATAAATGCTTTTGATGGATCTGGTTTAAAATTTTTGCACAAGATGTTAATTCGGCTTAGTCGTCGAACAGTTTTTTGATATCGTCAATTTGTGCGGAAGAAAGGTCGGGCTGAGTAAGTGCCTCCCAGGTGTCAACATAGATATCGCTGCTATAGATGTGGCCAAACCCCGCAGGGGTACTACCAGAGCTAAAGAAATCAAACGCAAGCTGCCAAAACGTTACAAATGGGTGCCAGTCGATATCAGATGTCACACCTGGTCCACGTGGGTGCTCTAGCCAGTCCGGCTCAAAAAATAAGTGATCTGTACTAAAGAACACTACTGGATCTGTTGGATATTGGACGTATATTATTTTGTTTTCTTGCCAGCTAGATTTTGGAATATCAAGGCTGTTTTCTTCACCCGTAAAGCGCACTACCCTCCCCTGTTGATATTCAGGCAGCCAGGCAGGTGAACCTGGGTCGCGCATTGCCGTAATTCTGTTCCAAAACTCACTCACAAATGGTGACCCCACCCATAGCGCACCGTCTACCGGGTCGTTGAGTAGCTCTACTCTAGAGATGGATGCTTGCGACCCGTATGCCCCGAGGCTGAGTCCATAAAGGTAGAGGTCTGGCCTGGTCGCTTCGTCGAGATTTTGCCAATGAGTGTGAATCTCATTAAATAGAGCTATGCCTGCATCCTTGGCGGTTTGGCTATCTGTGAGCAAAGCCAGCCAAGATGGTAAATAGGAATACTGCATTGTAGCAAAAGCTGTGTCCCCGCCGTGAAGATATTCGAATGTCGCAATTGCACTTGGATCAATATAGCCTGTGCCTGTAGATGTAGCTATTACCAGTTTTGAGCGATCAAACGCGCTCGTTCTAATTAATTCCTTAAGAACTACCTCTGCCCTCTCTTCGTGCGACAAGCCGTTTTTTAGACCAGCGTATGCACGTATCGGTTCGATGGCGCCTGGATGTATCTTGGTAAGATCATTAACGCCTGGCCCAGTTCCAACGAACTCTTTGCCCTGTCTACCCAAGTCTTCCCAGCTCACTAGAGACTCTGGGCCAGCTGAGCGGAGTGTAGAAGTTGGTGCTTTGGAGCCTTCTTTTATTCCTTGGTCTGCTACCGAGAAGGTGTTATTCGCAAGGCGAAGGGCATTTGTCCGAAACGCGCCACTAACCACGCTGCCAAACAGCCAGAACGAAAAGACAATACTTAAAACAACAGCCACTCTTGCCGGTAGATATTTAGCAATAAAGTTTCTTGTTCGGCGAGTTGTGTAGCGAATCAGTCTAGAAATTAATATTATAGATAAGGAGACTAGGCTAGCTATTAAGAGTATACGAATTGGGTTTGTGCTTGCTGTTGGCTCCATTTCAACGAGTTCACGTATACGATTTTGCCAACTGCCTGTTTTGGATATAATGTATAGCAGCCAAATCAAATCTATGGCTAGAAGCCATTTTGAAAACATCTTAAAGTCGCTATTGTTTAGTTGAGGAAGCTTCAAAAAGCCCCATGTGGCAGACAACAATGCCCCCAATCCATACCCAAATGCACCACTTATACCCGAAACAATTCCCTGAAATAACCAGGTTCTTGGCAGTAGAGACGGCGTAAGTGAAAGCGAAACCAAAAAGAGTCCCAATATTACTCCGTTGTACGAAAATTTCGTCTGCGAGGCCAAAAACTGTTTTATGGTGCTATGGGCCAGGGTAGGCTCCGATCCTGGCATAGTCTTCACAGAGTTCGATGGCTAGGTTACCTTCATCGAGCTCGTAGCCAAGGATTTCGTCTGCAGGCCCAAGTTTTTGGAATGGCACCTCTCCTTCTATCATTGAGCACAGACTAGGGTTTTGAACACGAACAGCTTGGTCGATAATTCTTAAATTGTTCAGTTGTTCGCTGTTGAGGTCGCTCATCTGCAGGTAGCTGTTGCGACTATTCAGAAAGTATGCGCCAGTTAAAAGTAGCAATATCGCTATAAATATGATTATTCCACTTCCCTTTTTCATTACAGTTGATTATACACTGCATAATGCTAATGTAGCACCTGGTTTGTGGGCCCCGGACTTAAGTTTAGGTGTTGCTGGGGCTAATTAAACACTGGCAACAGAGACGTTTTTAGTTTACTATGCGCTACATGCCTAAAAATATACGAAACATTGCCATTATCGCTCATGTTGATCACGGAAAAACGACTTTAGTCGACGCTCTCTTAAAGCAAACCCATATCTTTAGCGACCACCAGTCTGAAATGAAGCAAGAATTAATAATGGATTCTGGCGATCAAGAAAAAGAACGCGGGATTACAATTACTGCAAAGATAACGGCCGTTGACTATAAGGACACTCTGATAAATGTTATTGATACACCAGGTCACGCCGACTTTGGTGGCGAGGTTGAGCGAACTCTGCATATGGCAGACGGCTGCTTGCTGATTGTAGACGCACAAGAAGGTCCGATGCCACAAACTCGGTTTGTATTAAAAAAGGCCCTAGAACTTGGTTTGCAGCCTATAGTAG
>CALFBO010000072.1 GCA_937951635.1 Candidatus Saccharimonadia bacterium | reverse complement strand
AGGGATTCGACCTACTTTCAGCAGGCCCGAAATTACATCTTTGAAAGCATAGCTTTCAAGAGTAAGTTTCCTTGCGATATGCCACTGGCATATCTCACCCCTCATGCTTACCGCATGCGGCTGTTCGAATCCCGTCAGCCCGGACAAGAAAAAAGCCGTCCGCATGGACGACGTTTTTCTTGGCTGGGGTGGAGGGATTCGAACCCCCGCATGCTGAGACCAAAACCCAGTGCCTTACCGCTTGGCTACACCCCATTATAGTGTAATATGTTTAAATTTATGGTGCAGATAGCATGCAAGGTATGGTTTTGGCCTCAGGACTGAGACCACTTGTCTGACTTTGCGAGACTAAAGTCTCGCGGGCCAGCGCCTTACCGCTTGGCTACACCCCAAAATGTGAATATCATCTATAGTTTATCGTCATTACGGACGGGGTTTTGATACATGGCGCATGAACCGCAAATCTGCTTTTATTTGGATTGAACCCATGTAGCATGCGTCTTTGAGCTTGGCCATCGCACAAAATGTTTAATATCGTTGCCTGTTTTGTGAGACAGCTAACAGCTTTTGGCACTATACTCATAGCAAGCATTCGATTCTAACAATTGATTTTAACGCATATTCCCACTTCTAGCCAGAAGTAAGGAACAGTTCATGCAATCTAATGCTAGGCGGTTTTTTGTGCATCGTATATAGCCTGCAATTCTTCAAGTCGCCACCCAACGCCCTGAGCACCGTCATCGCGAGACAAGCCGACTATGTCATACAAGTCCGCGAACTGCTGACGACCATCCAGTAGCAGGCAGTCTACAACTGCATTTACGAAGTAGTCCTTTGCCTTGCCAAGTTCTATGTCCATATCAACTAGTTGCTCACTAATGCACCTTTCAAAGTAATGAATCAAAATAAAGTGCAACAAAGCTACATCGCCGGAAATATATGTATGTCCCCAGATCGCTGCGTCTGACTCGCTGTCTCCGTCTCGAACAGCATGCTTTTGAGTCTTTAGATTATGTCCTCTTTCTAATTTGCTAACCAGGCGCGTAAGTCCGCGTTTTGTAGCTGACTGATCGACTGCAAGCGAAGCGGCCGCCAAAAATCCAACTATTCTAGTGTAGTCCTCGCCCAAAACTTCGATCAAATCCCACAACCGTTGGCGCGAGGCGCTAAACTCGGTACCCGAGCTATTAACTGCCTGCCTAATTGTGGCTGCTTCTGTTTTTTGGTTGGCATTTAACTGCGATGCAAACGCCAACAGCCGCTCATAGCGACTAAAGACCGATACCGCATCTTTACTATGGGTAGAAATATACCTAAACATGCCATCAAACTCAGGCACAGCTATAAGCTGAACTTTAAATACATTAAATAGTTTTTCTATTCTGTGATTTGACATATCCTGCACCAATAGTAGCAGTAGCAGTCATCTGATTGCTAGCTCAGCCCATCCCATGATGCTCAATAGCACCCAAAACTGGGCAACAATTGCACCCCACGTTGTTTGTAGCGGTATAACCAATAGACATGGAGACATATAATAACCAGACCCGATATGACGTAACGTAGTCGGTGGCGGAGCCTCGAGATGATGACGACTACTCACTACAACTCTGTTGGCTACCTGGCAGTAATCAAATCTGCACCCAGGATTAACCAGATCAATCTATGGCCCTGGCGGCTGTCTTCCACAAATAAACCACAGCTTTAGTTAAAACTAGCTTAAAAATAAAAGCTAAAGCTGTATACTTAGTACATATGAATTCACTGAGGGATCTACTAATAAACAAGGTCGAAGAAATCGACCAAGCTGGCAAGCGCGACGATGTTCACATTGTTCAAACCGAAGTCAGTAGATACTTTTCGGGTGCAGAAGTGCAGTCTATAAAACCTAATGGAGCCGCCCTCATAACAACAGCGAGTTCTGCCGTTGCCTCTGACTTGCGCTTAAGGCAGTTTCAAATGATATCTGACCTTAATTCTTTGCTTAAAAATAAACTAACCAGATTTCATATTAGAATCCAACAACAATAGGCACACCCTACGAGCACTCACAAGAATAAAACCAAATATTGACGCCAGTCATCACCAACTGCGCCCAAACCAAGACAAAGGCAGGATTGGGCTATCGACAAGCCAGCCATAGAAGCAAACTTGAAAAGAAAACAGAAAAGATCGCAAAAACTATTTTCTAATAGCCCATACCGTACCCAGCCAGGCAAAGGTTAAGTGCAAGACCCTTGCCGAATGTATAAAGCTAGTTATACAAAATGTACCTGACAGACCGCCTAGACTATTTACCTAAGAACCGGGGGAGGTTAGCTTAGGCAAAAATGCGTACAGTTTTACCTTCTTCGTAAGCAGATACTATTCTTTGTTGAACAGTGTCTGGTACTCGAAGGTTAATGTATTGCTGGCCCCGAACTTGCGACAATGTGCAAACTCGATATTGACGTCGTAGGCGATTAAACATAGAGGGTCTTGCTTCAGAAATAACCAAGTCTACATATTTATTGTTACCCGCATCTCTCATTGGACCCTCCTTTGTTTGCTTGTAGGCACTGCTCTAAATTAATCCTGTGGTAGCTAAATATATTGATCGAATGTCTACCCATGATTTTGATTGCAATTGCTCACAAGCCGTTACTGTCAATGCACTAAATATATTGCAGATAAAGCTTTGTGTCAATAAGTTTTCTTGAACATTCTTGAACATCTTGACACATCTGTTTTGTATCTGTAATATGTAAGTGGATAACTTAAAGTTTAAAGTGGAAAAAATGAATTTAGACGAGAACACAACGTTAGCAAATATTCAAAACTATGTAGACAGAATGGAAAAAGAGCGCGGCTTCGACAAAGACAGTATTTTGCACAAGTTTTTGCTACTAACAGAAGAATTGGGTGAACTAGGCAAAACTATTCGCAAAAACTACACCAACATGGGCCTGGCAAGCAATGCACCTGATCAAAATACTAGCCATGAAATTGCCGACGTTTTAATTGTGTTATGCTCTGTAGCAAATAAGGCCGGCGTAGATATCGGCAAAGCATTGCACGAAAAAGAATCAATTAATAAAACTAGAGTCTGGAAATAATAGACACCATGCATAAGCTACAAAAAAGAATTCTAAAACTTGCGACAAAGGAAGATGTAGGTAGTTACGGCTACCGCAAGCTGGGCGAAAAAATAAAGGTGGATCACCCGCAAAAAGTTAAATGGCATTTACAAAAACTCATAAAGGACGGCCACCTTTACAAAGACGGACTTGGTAGGCTGAAAGTTGCCGAAGATGAAGCGGGCGGGGGATTGGCAAAAGTACCTATACTTGGCCTGGCTAATTGCGGAGAACCCTTATCTTTTGCCGACAACACAGATTATGGATTTTTGACGCTGTCTCAAGACCTGTTGGGCAGCAAGAACCTAAATAAACTTTTTGCAGTACAAGCGACGGGTGATTCTATGAATGCTTGTGATATTGCAGGCCAGGCAATAGATAGCGGCGATTACGCAATTGTTGATAGCAGCATAGACGCACCAAGCAACGGAGACTATGTAGTGTCTTCGATAGAAGGGCTAGCAAACATAAAAAAATTTGTAAAGGACGACGCAAACAAAGTTATTGCTTTGGTAAGCGAGTCTAAAAAGCAAAGGCCGCCAATAGTAATTTCTCAGACAGACATCGACAATTACAGAGTGCACGGGCGCGTAGTTGCGGTTGTTAAGTCCTACTCATAGACAGCTAGGCTAGGTATCGCCGTATGGGGTTGGCTGTTAAAATAGTTTTATGGAACAGTTGCTAGCTCACCTAACGGGCGACTACCTACTACAAAGTAAGTGGATGGCCGAAAACAAGCACAACAGTGCTTGGGTGGCGTTGTTGCACGGCCTGGTTTATAGCTTGCCGTTTTTGTTTATAACTACCAACCCTGCGACTCTACTTCTCATTGGCACTAGCCACGCCATCATAGACCACAAACAACTTGCGCTTTACTTCGTTTGGGCCAAAGACCAATTTGCGCCCAAAAGCTATCGTCAGCCATGGTCGGTGTTTTATAAAAATTTTCCAGACAAACCAGACTGGCTGTTTGTTTGGCTAAAGATCATAATAGATAACAGCATTCACTTAATAATAAATTATTTGGCAATAAAATATGTCTAATTCAAATCCGCAATCCATAGTTCTTGGTGGCGGCTGTTTTTGGTGCCTAGATGCGGTTTATAGAAGAGTAGAAGGAGTAAAAAGCTCACATGTGGGCTTTGCCGGTGGCTCTACTGCCGACCCAGACTATCGGTCCATAGCCCAGAAAGCGACCATGCAGAAGTAGTCGAAGTTATTTTTGATACAGCTGTAATTAGCCTAGAAACCATACTAGAAATCTTTTGGCATATTCACGATCCAACTACACCAAACCGCCAAGGCAACGATGTCGGGCCAGAATACAGATCGATCATCCTGTTCAATACCAGCTCTCAAGAATCGATAGCAAAATTGTCTATGTCGACAATCGCAACAAGTTTGTGGCAAAACCCGATTGTCACCGAGATCAAGAAGCTTGAACAGTTTTATCCAGCAGGGTCGGTCCACCAAGATTTTTATAGCAAGAACCAAAATAATCCGTACTGCCAAGTAGTGATAAACCCAAAGCTAGCTAAGTTTAGCCAAAAATTTCTAACCTAATGATAACTAAATGAAGTTCGCCAAAATAACCTTAATTACTTCATTGGTTGTATTAAGTTTATATGTAACTATTTTTGTCTATAAACTATTTAGCACAGAGCGACTATACTCTAGTCACAATGAAGCCACAGCAAACTGTGGTCATGCCGGCATAGTTGCAGTGCTGGAAGACTCACCATTCTATGACTACGTTGCGATTGATAAAACAAAAGACAAAAACTACAAGAACAACCTAGAATCCAAAAGTCCATTTAGAGGCTGGGCCTGTGCCGAAAACACAGCCCAGGCGTATGTTCATGCTCAAAATGATATGCGACTTTTTACCCTCATCGGGATATTACTAGTACCGTCATTGCTAATTGTTGCCGCAGCAAGCACTGTGCTGGTCGCCGCGACCAAACCCAAGAAATAAAATAACACTGATCGGTAAGATACAAAAGTTAAGACAAGCAGCCAAAATTGGAATAAATGAACAGCCAGTTTTGGGTGCGTGCCTTAACTTTAACTGCCTAGCGATAACCAGACTTCAAGACTTACATGCCTCTATGTACGCTGACCTCAAACTTTGTCTCAGTCTCCTGTTGCTTGTTGCAAGCCACGCAGCCTTAAAAGTGGCTAGAGACGCAGGCGAAAGCCCCTGAATACTCTGGGTTCGACTGTCAATAGCACTCAAAAAATCATCGTTGTTTATCTGTGGCAGCTGGTCATACAGCATCTTGCCAAAATTCAAAAACTTAAGGTGTAAATAGGCGCCCACAGCCTCCTGGCAAACAAACTCGAACACTGCAATTTTGTCGGGGTTGCTGAGCTTCAAAGCCATGATTCCGCGAATCAATATAAACACCTGAGGATGATCAAGATCTGGCATATACAAAAGCACTCTAGAAAAAACCGCTGCAGCGTCACTTGCAGACGTTCCGTCCAGACCGAAGCTTGATATTCCGGAATCTGGCATCCCAAGTAAAGCCCACCCGGCAATCTCATTGATAGTGCGGGTTTCTAGCAGTTTACCTATCTTTTCAAAGGCCTCTTCGACACGTACATCTTCAACCGTTCCAATACCGTTGCTGTTCATTTTCATTCCTTCACTTGTTTCGAGGACCGCAGGTTATGTTTAATCATATTGTTATAGAAACCTATACTGTGGACCTCGTTACAAATAGTAATGACTGCTTGTTAATGGTCGGTTAGCTGGTTGTGCTAACTTAGGTGGATTTTTACATGTTTATTGGAGTTTGTCAAATGGGGTTGGTGCAACTGCTCACAACTCTCGCTATTAAGGAGGAGGTGACTCCCCCTAGACTTAGGCTTATGCTTAGTGATCTTCCTCCCAGCCTTCGGCAGATGGGACGCCAACCCTTAAGAGCATAGCTCTAGAGGGTGTTGGGATCTCTCTTTTATTGGTTGTTTGGGTAGTGAGTGGTTACGGGTTGGTTGGTGGTTGCTAAAGCACACTTGCATTTTAGTAATTACTCATATGCGCCATACCTAGGGAGACGAGAACCCAGAGTTCAACCACACGATTCCTGCCTTTGCAGGAATGAGGGCTAGCTAATACTGCTTTGTGAGTAAAATGAGAGGCGAGTGCGGATTGAGTCGTATCTTTAAGAAAGCGAGTTTTATGGCTACTTAAGGCATGCTTATAAAGATGTGTTTTGTTTTTCTTTGGTTGTAGCTGCTAAAATAGGTCCACAACAAAGACAACGACAGGGAGAACATGAAAGCACTTATAGTATCTGGCAGTCCTAGAACAGACGAATCTTTAACAAATGTATTAGCCAACGTCATTAAAGACGCTAGCAACAAAGCAGGACTAGAGGCAGAACTTTGGCTAATTGGCGAGCGCCCGTTACCACTTTTTAAGCCAGAGTTTCAGGCAGAATCTGCAGCCAAAACCAACCCCAAATCTATACTTAATCTAGCCAGTGCCGTAGAACGGTCCGACATAATAACTCTTGTGACACCCGTATACCACGGGTCGTACACCTCTCACTTAAAAAATGCCCTGGATTGTCTTTATTCAAATAGCTTTTCGGGCAAGACAATTGTTCTGGCAACACAAGGCAACCCAGCAACGGCTGGAATTGCTTTGTCTCACTTAAGCGATGTAGCCCGAACACTACAGGGGGCAGTCTACAACTCGTATATTGTAGTAGATAGACAAGCTGTAGACACGAAGACCAAAGCCATCACCAACGTACAGTCAACTCAAAGAATTCTACAAATTTTTGAATCACTAGCAATATCAAAATAAAATCAATACCTTTAAACAGGCTCTGTCGGCTATAAACCACTTTTTCTCTGGCGATTAATTTATACGATGCGCATTAGTAGAACGATGCGGTTTTTATCTCGACACAATCTTGGTTTAAAATTGCTGGTTTTGTTTTGTGCTGGCTACAGCAAGCCAGTATTTATTTACTAGATTCTGTCTTCCCAGGAATAATGACGGCTGTTGCAGCTATAGCCATTCACAACTGATAGTACTGTGGCTACGGCTAATCTAAAGTGGCAATAGCTCGCATGGTGCAGCCAGTTCGCCTGAATACTGCTATCACTTAAGAGAGCGGTGTACTTATTGCTTATGGCACACTTCGAGTTGGAATGGAGGCTCCGGCAGCCGCTCACAACGCTGGCTATTAGGGAGAAGGTGACTCCTCCCCCTTAGACCTTTCGCTTACGCTCCGTGATCTCCCTGCCTCCGGCAGATGGGACGCCAACCCCTAGAGCATAGCTCTGGGGTGTCGGGATCTATCTTTTATTGGTTGCTTGGGTGGTTAATGGGTTTACGGGATCCTAACTTGCAAGAACAATACAAAGATTGTATTATTTATCTACGCTTTTTCAAGCAGCACTTTGCCACCTGTGTGCTACTAGCTGCAAAATCTATACTCGCATTGTCCATCCAGCCAAGCGAAACCAAGGAAGAAGCTCTATGACGAAAGCCCATACATCCGACACATCCGTAACCGAACGTCTAGCTGCCAATCTCACGCCTACTGAGCCATTACAGAGTAGAAGGAAGAGCAGCCTAAGTCTGTCCATTTCTTGCCTGGGCCTAAGTACAAGAGCTACAACATTGCTGGATCGGCACAATATTCACAATCTCGAAACGCTCGTAAGTTACACAGCGAATGAATTGCTGATAATCAACGGGTTTGGGCCAGACACTGTAAATCAAATCACTGAAGCTCTGCAAAGTCGCAGCCTATCACTCAAAATCCAGCAGCTAGACAGCTCGGCAAAGAATCACCCCAGTTCGTTCGACTATTCGAACTGGGGTGATTTTTACTTTGCAGCAAACTACAAATAGATTAAGCAGTTTACATAAGATTAAACTACTGATGACCCGGCAAATATCACGGGTACTCTATGCCCCCATAAAAACAACCATTCTTGAGCAAACCTTGCAGACAACAAGAACTATTTTACTTCGCACCATATCTTTATGGATATGCTTTGGCGTAATAACAGCTCACCGAACACAGGCTATCTTTTCCACGAGAATGAACGTTTTATATTTAGGGGATATTTTAGCTGAGCAGCTACAAGCCCTGTTACAATAGCCACTACAAATGAAAGACTTCGACCAAATATACAAACTACTAAATACCAAGCAGCGCCAAGCGGTAGACCAAGTAGACGGACCATTGTTGGTTATTGCAGGGCCCGGCACTGGCAAAACCCAGCTACTGAGTGCCCGAGTGGCCAATATTTTAAAATCTACCGACACCTTGGCACAAAACATTCTTTGCCTAACCTTTACCGAATCGGGCGCCAAAAACATGCAGGAGCGCCTAACAGCATTTATTGGTCAGACTGCCTACAACGTGCAAATTAGCACTTATCACACCTTCGGCAGCGACATCATCAAACGCTATCCCGAGTTTTTTGAAAACCAACGCTTCGAACAGCCCATCGACGACTTAAGCAGACGCAGCCTCGTAGAGGCAATACTAGAGAAATTACCGTATTCAAACAGTTTGAAACCCAGCTTGCGCTATCCTGGCGATCTTATAAGCACAATCAGCGATATCAAGCGCAACCTCCTAAACCCAAAAGACCTACAAGAGCTCGCAAAGCAAAACTCAAAACAAATAGAATCTATTAGCCCCGAAGTTGCCAAAATTTTTGCAGGCCTAGCACGCATGCCGTCTGGCTACAAAAAATCTCAGCCTTACTTCGAACAAGTTGCCTCTATTCTTTACGACTACGCCAACCCAAACCCCAAATACGATCTAGCCAGCTCTGCACTCACTGCCTTGAGCGCGGCCATGGAAGATGCTGCCGATGCGAAGTCTTCCACGCCGCTCACAGCCTGGAAGAACGCCTGGCTCTACAAAAATGCAGATAACAATTTTGTATTCACCGACCACAAGCTCAGTGCTAAGTTAAACGACCTAGCCTTAGTGCTAGATCTTTACCAAAAAGGCTTGGCGGCACAGGGTCTATACGACTTTGACGACATGATCCTGCGCAGCATCCAAGCAATAGAAGAATTTCCCGAGCTGAAATTTAACCTACAAGAACAAAATCAATATTTACTACTAGACGAGTTTCAAGACACCAACGCTGCCCAGCTAAAGCTAGTGGAGCTGCTCACCGACAACCCAATCAACGAAGGTCGACCAAACGCTATGGCAGTAGGGGATGACGACCAGGCTATATATGCATTCCAAGGAGCATCTAGCTCTAACATGCTCAAGTTTGCAAAAATGTTTAATGACACTCAAGTTATAAACTTGTCCAAAAACTACCGCTCGACACCACAAATAGTCGACTTAGCCAAGCGTATTTCTGGGCAAATTAGCGATGGCTTAGCTAGCCAGCTCACCGATTTAGACAAATCGTTAGAGTCGGCAATAACCGCCAAGCCCAAGTCACCAAAACCGCAACGCATCCACCTGCAAACAAGCTCAAACGAGCGAAGCTGGATAGCACAAAAGATCCTAGACTTAAGCTGCCAGGGTGTCGACCCAAGCGACATTGCTGTTTTGGCCCCAAAACATAAATATCTTGAAGCACTAGTGCCCTATATCAACGAGCTCGGCATTGCCGTCGCATACGAAAAACGTGAAAACATACTAGATACAGTAATAGTTAAGCAACTACATGTAATGGCCAAGCTTACACATGCCATCTCTTCAAACGACACCTCGGCAGCAAACCAACTCTTCCCCGAAGTTTTAAGCTACGAATTCCATAAACTACCGATAGCTTCTGTTTGGAAGACTAACTGGCAGTTTGCCAGGCGCGACAACATGGCGTGCTGGGCAGAACTAGCTTCCAATGAACCAAGTCTGGTAGTATCAATTGGTTTTTTCAATACCCTAGGACTTAAATGTGCCAACATGGGGCTAGAAGAAACTCTGGATACACTAATCGGTAACAGGTCAATAGATGTCGCCGGCACAGCATACAACTCACCACTCAAAGACTATTATTTTGGAACAAAAGATCTAAGCGACAACCCAAACAGTTACTACCAAACCCTATCTCATCTAAGTGCTATCCGCGACGAAGTCAGGGCCAGACAACTTGCCCAAACAGCGGGAAACAAACTTGCGCTACAGGACTTTTTGGATCTTTTCAACCTTTACCAGTCTGCCGGCCAGCCCCTGCTAGATAACCAGTCGGTTCAACAATCAGACAGCGCAGTCAATCTACTAACAGCCTATAAAGCAAAAGGTCTGGAATTCGAACATGTAATCGTTATGTCTGCGCTAGACTCTGTTTGGGGCCCAAGTGCTAGAAGTAACTTTAACCGAGTAACACTACCTGCAAACTTAAAGCCAATACGCCATGCAGGTGCAACCCCGGACGAGCGCTTGCGCTTATTTTTTGTTGCTCTAACCCGAGCCAAAACGGGGCTGTACATGTCTAGCTACCAAAACCAAGATAACGGCAAACAAAACTTACTACTAAGATTTTTGGACGAACGGCGCCAGGAAGACGATACTATAGAAAGCACTCTCCTGCCAGAAGGCTCACAAACCGCCCTGCAGCCAAATATTAATTCAAACCCAAATCTTTCCCAACCCATAGAACTCGAGTGGGGAATTAACACCAGTACAATAAAGCCTTCTCTAAAAAGCCTTCTCAAGAAACGCCTAGACTATTACCGACTAAGCCCGACTCACCTAAACACATTCATAGACTTATCTTGGGGGGGTCCGCAAACCTTCTTACTTAATAACTTACTACGCTTCCCTCAGGCACCAGGGATAGACGGCGAATATGGAAATGCTATTCACCAAACCCTTGACTGGTACCAAGCCGAACTCAATACAACGCAAAAACACCCCACCATGCAAATTCTGGAAGAAAATTTCACCAAGCAGCTAGATACTCGCTACATAGATCCCGGTCAAAAACCCTTACTCCTTGAACGAGGCATATCGGCACTCAACAGCTACCTTGCAGCCAGGTCCGACACCTTCGCACCTGGCGATAAATCCGAGGCCAACTTTAAAAGCGAAGGAGTGCTTGTAGGCGAAGCTCACCTTACTGGCAATATCGACAAAATAGAGATCGACAAAAAGAACAAACTAATAACCGTAGTCGACTACAAAACAGGTCAAGCCTTCGACAAATGGTCCAGCAACTTAAAACTATTCAAGTACCGTCAACAGCTATACTTTTATAAAATACTAGTCGAGCAATCTAACAGCTACCAAGGCTATAAAGTCCAAAAGGGTAGGCTAGAATTCATCGAGCCGAGTGATGATGGTCGCATTATGCACCTTGAACTTACATTCGAAGATCAAGAGCTTATTAGGTTAAAACAATTAATCCAGGTTGTTTGGCGGCACATCACCACCCTGGACCTGCCAGACACTAGCGGCTTGGGCAGCAATTTGGCAGATGTAAAACAATTCATAGACAGCCTTATTCAAGATAAAAATTAAAGAATGGTTGGTTAGCTAGTGTGCTAACTTGGGTGGATTTTTACATGTTTATTGGGGTTTATCAAATATGGTTGCCTGATGGTAGTTAGCCGCATCAACATAATTCTTATACGTATGTTTAGGCTCAAACATCGTGTATAGTTAAAATTAAAGCACAAGCTATATAAATTATTCTTACTTCATATATAGGAGGAATCCATGCCCAAGGAAACCAAAAGTCAAGCCGAGCACTCGGGGGTCGAACCAACTAACCTAAATTTTCCCAAAGCTCCAAAAGTCAATTCATCTATTCATAAGCTGCACGACGAAGAAGAAGGCAGGCACCCTGCTGTTAACCAAGCCTTGCTGGCTGGAATTGCAGGTTTAAGTCTAATTGGTCTAGTTTGGCTACTCATCGCCATCGCTGTACCTACAAATACCGAATCACCGACCAACAAACCACTTGTGGCAACATCGATAGAACTTGCTAATATTGAAGGCGCCAGTAGCTACAGCCAAGATAACACCCAAGACTGGAAATTACTCGATAGCAACAACCCGCCCACATTGCAAACCGGCAGCCACATCCAAACCGATACTGGGTCGAGGATGTCACTAGAATTTAGCAACGGCAGTTCACTTCGTATAGATGGAGACAGTCATATTAGAATCAGGTCACTAAACCCGCTGCAAACAACGGTAGATTTATATAGTGGGCAGGTCTATGGACAGGTCAACTCACAAAGCGACTCGTTCAAGTTAAAAATTGGTGATGCAACCTATAGTAGTAAAGATTCTAGTTTTTTAGCAAAAGCTAGCTTGGACGAACACGACTACTGGCAAATATCTGGACAGTCCATTCGTATTGATCAAGATTCGGACATCATAAACGGTGGCGAAACCATAAACGAAACTGGCCTGCTAGGAATCTACAATACTGCACCCATGAGCAGTTTTGGGTTTTTGGAATGGAACAGGACCATAGGGCCTGGTTCAAACAGCAGTGGGTTCGACAGCAAGCCTTTGGACAATCTACTGCGCTAAGAGACTAGACAATGGCTAACCGTTGCTGCCTCCAGTTTGCCGGGTGACGCCTCATTGCCTCATTGAGGGTAAGCCACTCTACTACCGCCCTGCCTGCATTATTGGCTGCAGCAACAATAGCATCTATGTGTGCATCTGTTAAAATCTCCCCATCTTCAAGCACAGGAGCTGCAGAGTAATCTTTTGAAAGTTCGCCATCTTCATACACAGCAGCAGAT
>CALFBO010000071.1 GCA_937951635.1 Candidatus Saccharimonadia bacterium | reverse complement strand
CAGGAGTTGTAGTGTTTGCTGGCTGGCTTAGGCGCATCAGTTCAAGAAACAATTTTTGCTCTGGCCTGGCCGATCGATGTACGCCAATAAGACTGTCCACTAAAAGTAGTAGTTTATTCGTTGATTCGGCATCACTCGGCTCGTACAAGAGATTCTGGGCGTGACTGATTAACTGGTCGGCAATTAGTTGGGGAGAACTTCCCTTTTCACGTATTTGCTGCAGCGTAGCTGCCACCAAATCTGGTTTACAGGCCACCACCCCTTCTATGACGAGGTTTGCAGTTTTTTTATCGGTCACACCAAGCATGTCTACTACAGACTTTTCGTTTATTTCACCATCGCTTACTTTAGAAACTTGATCCAGTAGACCAATGCTGTCCCTAAAACTACCTCTGCCGTGTTCTGCCAGCAACTGTAAGGCGTCGCCATCAATGCTGATATTTTCTTTTTCGGCTATGGTTTTTAGATGGTCTTTTAGCACCTGTTGAGATATTAGTCTAAAGGTGTGGCGTTGAGTTCTAGAGATGATGGTGGCTGGTATTTTGTGTGCTTCTGTTGTGGCAAGAATGAATATTGCGTGAGAAGGTGGTTCTTCTAGAGTTTTTAATAAGGCGTTGAATGCCTCTCTAGTTAGCATGTGCACCTCGTCGATGATGTAAACTTTGTACATGGCATAAGCTGGAGCTACGTGCACCTTGTCTCTAAGGTCACGAATTTCGTCGATGCGCCTGTTTGATGCTGCGTCAATCTCGATTATATCTATATGGTGTGAGTCGGCTGTGTAGTTTAAGTGATTTATTTGGTGGGCGAATATTCTCGCAACACTAGTTTTGCCCACACCTCTGGGGCCAGTAAATAAATAGGCGTGAGACGGTGCACCCTTGTCGACAGTGTTTTTTAAAGGCAGTGTAATATGATCTTGGCCAATAATGTCTTGAAACGACTTGCCCCGGTACTTTCTGTATAGAGCGACTTGTTTTTCCACTTTACCCCTGCGTTTCTTTCAACTACTTAAAGTAGCTACAATAGCAATTTATTTAATACTTCACACCTGGCAAGTCTAGCGCGCTAGCTGTATTATACAGCCCCTGTCACTATTTGGCTGTTTTAGAATAAACTACAAGCACCAGTAATAACTAGTTGACGGTCGCAAAAACTGTAAACTATGCGTGCCTACTAGTTAATATTGTTAACAATATCGTAATTTTGTGACTGGCTAACTACAGCGCAGCCTCTACAGCAGCCCATATGATTTCTTCACCTTCGTCTTCGGGCACTACGACGCTTATTTGGTCGCCTGGTTTAGCCTTAAAGTAAGTAACACTTGCCAGTAGTACTCTATAAATTCTACCTTCAACATCAACATAATAATTACCTTCTTTTTGAGATAAAGTTCCTACTACGGTTTTGCGGGGTGCGGGGCCAATTTGTTTATATAAAAAGCTGCCATCGTCGGCAATAGTTAGTTTTAAGATATCACCTTGTACAAGCTTGGACTTTGAGGCGTAGTTAGCTCTTACAGGGTATGTTTTACCGTCGGGGCCTGCCATGTTTTGGCCATCAAAGACACCTTGAATGATCTTTCCTGCTATATCTTCTCGTTGAGCGCTAGTAATTTCTGGTTCTTCGCCGACCAGGCTAACAAGTAATTCTTCTGCGCACGCCAAAGAAGTTTCGGCTTCGCGAATTAGTGCTCGGAGTCTCTTTATTTGTTTTTCGGGCAGTTCTGACATCTGTAATTACTCATTTTGTGTTCAAACCTAATTTCGTTTATCTTATCATCGATAATGCAGACAGTCAAAAAGAAAGTTGACAGATTGTGACTGGGTGTTTGCGGTTGTTGTCGAACTTTTGCTAGCTTTGTTTGCAGCACGAGGTTTATTAATTGATATAGGATCTAAAAACCACCCTTTAACGGGTGGTTTTTAGATTGGTGGGCTGTCCTGTTAGGCTAGTTCTACAGTAGCGCCAGCTTCTTCAAGCTTAGCTTTTGCTTCTTCAGCTTCTTCCTTATTAACACCTTCTTTAACAGCTTTTGGTGCACCGTCTACCATAGCTTTAGCTTCGCTAAGGCCTAGGCCGGTGATGTCTTTAACAGCTTTGATTACAGGCACTTTTTGGCTGCCAGCGTCTTTAAGGATGACATCAAATTCTGTTTTTTCTTCTGCAGGTGCAGCATCGGCGCCACCTGCAGGCATTGCTGCCATTGCCATAGGTGCGGCAGCAGACACGCCAAAGTGATCTTCAAGAACTTTTACAAGCTCGCTCAGTTCGAGCACGCTCAAAGTCTCAATTTCTTTTACTAATTTTTCAAACTTCTTTGGTATTTCTACTTTTTCGGTGGTTTTCTTTTCTTCTGACACGGTATTTCTCCTTAGTGATTTATTTAAGCGCTTGTGGCTTCTGCCTTGGCGTTTAGTACGTTTATTAGGCCTCGTATGTTTCCAGATAGCACATTAACGAAACCGCTCATAGGCCCAGCGATTACACCAACTAGCTGACCGCGTAGTTGATCTTTGCTTGGCAGCGATGCTAGCTGCTTAACTAGTTCGGCGTCGATTAGCTCACCTTCTGCATTAATTGCGCCCACGAACTCCATATTTGGGTACTGTTTGGCGAATTTGTCCAGTAGCTGAGCCGGCATTACCTCGTCGTAGTCGCAAAAAGCGTAAAGTGTCTGGCCAGTGTGGCCCGACATATCCAGCTCTTTTAAAGCGTCTACTTTGGAAAGGGCAACTTTGAACAAGCGGTTCTTAGCGACACGAACAGTGACTTGATTCTCTCGCGCACTTGCTCGAAGTTCTTGAAGCTGAGCAACGTTAACGCCCGAATAGTTTGCCATGACTGTCATTTTTGACGTCGCCAGCAAGCTACTAAGACTGTCTACAGCTTCTTTTTTTGCTTGTTTGCTTAATGGCATGCTTTTGGCCTCCTTTCATTGCACCGAAAAACCTTGACTTGTTAAAAGCTAGCTATGCAGCTTTTAGCAGATTCCAGATTATTGGTGTTTGTTAAATTATATATAAAAACTCCAGCCGTTAAGGACCAGAGCAAATACGAGTTTGTCTTGGCCTCGGTAGCAAATTAATTCCCATAGTTTAACTTTAGGAAAGCCACTGTCTTAAGCTTGAAATTTCTGGATCTATTATAATAATTTTTGAACTCAACGTCAATGGCGCAAAAAGTAACCCCTCGACACCTCAGAGCTTTGCTCTAGGTTTGTCGTTCCCTCTTGGCGAAGGCAGAGAAGGGTTTGAGCGAATGCGAAGGCTCTAGGGACGAGTCACCTACTCCTTGATAGTTAATGTGGCGAGGGGTTTCCGTAAAAATCCTAGTTACGAAATATGCACGCGCGTTCTCACTGCTTTGGGCTAGTCTTTTTCTGTACGGCATCAATGTGGCCCGCGACAGTAGGGTGCAGCAGGGCTAACTCCTCAATTAGCGGCGAAATTACTTCCAGGTCCAGCTTGGCGAGCTGCATTAACTGGGGTATGTCGAGCCAGAGTCGGTGGCGCAACTTGTGTCCACCAAGACAATAACCTTGGGCAGAGCTTGAGTCAGTGTTTTTGCTGTAAAGCTGCAGGCTAGTGTCGAAGAGATTATTGTAGTCTTCTTCTAGTTTGAGCTGATCTATTTCTTGCGGGTAACCGTAGCCCAACCTTGGGCTAATGTCTTGTGAGGCAAAATGTTTAATGTTGCCAGTGGATCGAATAATTTTAAGACAATCTGCATAGCTTGTGACTAGCTCAAATTGATAGCTCACTTGGGCCATGCTTTTGGAGTCTTTTTTGAGCAGGTTGCGCAAGGATTGTACGTTTTTACTATATGACGCATTCGGCCCACTTTCGATGGTTTCTGTGTGTGATACAGAACTTGACTCGAACGACAAATCTTCGACAATAGCGAGCTCGTTGTGGTATGTAGAGCGTATAAGTTTGACTGCCGAATGGTCAGAACTGTATTGGGCCCCAGTAGAAAAGGCTGGCATAGGTTCGCGGTTTTTACCTGGCTCGATGTTTGACACTGCTGCGTAGCTAATTGTAGCTAACTTAAAAAGAGGTGTAGTAGTAAGGATTAAGCTTTTGAGCGTGCTTGGGTCAAGTTTGGGACTAGCTATATTCAGTTTATCGTGGAACTGAGTAGAAAGGTTAGCTAAATTTTGTTGTGCCGCATTGAGATTGTTTGGATAGGCTGTTCCGATATTCTGGATTATTGAGCCATTTACGTCCAGTTCGGCAATAATCTTTGGTAGCTCGTGCATGGCTGCAGTGGTCGTGTATGCACCAGTGCCTGCTGTAGACGATATTTCTTGTCGAGCGTGGTCGTGTTTTGGGGTCGCGTGTTCGGTTTTTTGGACTTTTGGGGTGGCGGGTTGTTTTGATTTTTGAGCTTTTAACGACAAAACTCCGCCGACCGACCCGGCAAGCTCGGATTCATTGTTTGAGCTGAGCAAGGTGTGATTAATTTGCTTGGACAGCCAATCCCAAATCTTTTGGTTCACAGTGCTTTTGTCTAAGCTTAAATCAAATATGGGTAGTTTTGCTTTTGTAGCGAGTATTTCAAAGTCATTGCCGCCAGGGGAACTTAAATCTTCAAGGACTACGAGTTTGCGCCTACTCTCATCTAGTAAGGCCATGAGTCGTTGTAGCGATATTTTCTGCGATAAGCTTACCAGCCAAATATGTTTTGAAGATGGCTCGTCCTCTACGCCCTGAAGCTTGCTCGTATTATCGATAATGGTTGCGATATAGCCCATGCCCATTAGCTGGCTTCGCACAAGCCTAATCTGGGCTCTTTTTTTGGGTCCACTAGATCCTACAAAGAATATCGCCTGTCGTTCGATGATTACTCCTTCGCCGGTTGAACTTATTGGCTTAGTCTTATGCTAGGGCCCATTGAAGATGTTATGTAGATCGATTCAATGTAGTTGCCTTTAAGGTTTGCCGGACGCACAGATTTGATAATTTGTATTGTGTGATCAATATTTTCTTCTAGTTTTTTTGTCCCAAAGCTTATTTTGCCAACGGCCATATGGATTATTCCCTGGGCATCTACACGGTACTCTACTTTACCGGCTTTGGATTCTTTGATTGCTGTTTCAAAATCTTCGGTCACAGTACCGAGTTTGGGGTTGGGCATGAGTCCTTTGGGTCCAAGTAGACGTGCAAACTTTCCAAGCTTTGGCATTAGTTTTGGTGTTGCTACGAGAACGTCGAAGTCGATGATTTCTTTACTCAAATTTTCTAAAATAACAGTTTCGCCAGCAATATCTGCTCCAGCAGCAGTTGCTTTTTTGGCAGTATCGTCATCCACTAGCACTGCAACACGTACAGATTTACCGGTACCGTTTGGCAGTGTGAGGTTGCCGCGTATATTTTGCTCTGCCTGGCGAGGATCTACGTTTAGACGCACATGAAGCTCGCATGTTGGATCAAAGTTTACTTTGGCGGTGTCGATTGCCAATTTTACTGCTTCACTAAGATCATACAGCTTTGATTGGTCTATCTTGGCTGCCTGCTCTTGGTAGCGTTTTGACTTTCTCTCTAGCAGGTTTCTTGTTTTGGGTTTTGGGCCCTTTTTGACTTCTGTTTCGTCGTCTTGGCTGGCTTTACGTTCTTCTTTTGCTTCGGTTTCTTCTGCCTCTCTTATAGCTTTTGCGCTTCGCTTGCCAGCTTTGGCGAGCGGCTTGTCACTGGCTTCTTCTACTGCAGCGTCATCTGTGAGTTCTTCGAGTATGGGTTCGACAGCGCTGGTGTCGGCTAGATCATTATTTTTATCTGACATAAATTCTCCTTCGTGGTTCAAGCCCGACGTTTGCCGGTCCCACATTATTTAAAAAACTAGTTTAATCCGAGGTCTTCTACCTCGACACCCATTGACCTTGCAGTTCCTGCAACTTGTTTCATTGCCGACTCGATTGTAGGTGCGTTCATATCTTCTTGCTTGGTTTCGGCAATCTCTTTTACCTGAGCAGCAGTAAGCTTGGCAACCTTTTCAACGTGGGGCTTTCCTGAGCCTTTGCTAATTCCGGCAGCCTTAAGGATGAGATCGTCGGTGGCTTGGCCAACAACACGCCAGGTCATGGATTTGTCGGTGAAGATGCTTATGTGGACTGTAACAGTTTGTCCCTTCATATCTTTGGTTTGGTCATTGAATGGACCAATAAAATCCATCATATTAACTCCGTACTGACCAAGTGTGGAACCTACAGGTGGTGCAGCAGTAGCTCCGCCTCCGGGTATGCGCATTTTTATTACTCCCACCAGCTCCTTTGCTTTTTTATTAGTAGTTGCCATATATATTTACTCCTTGAACTAAACTTTCTTAACCTGTAGACCGTCAAGTTCGACGGGTGTTTCGCGCCCGAACATATTTACTAGAACCTTGATCTTGCCTTTTTGAGAATCAATTTCATTGATGCTGCCGTCGAAACCTTTAAATGGACCGTCTATTATGTTAACGACTTCGCCAACCTTGAAATCAATCTTATGCTTAGGCTGCTCTACGCCCATGCGTTTTTGGATTTTTTCCATTTCTTCATCAGAAACTGGCGATGGCTCGCTTCCGCTGCCTACGAAGCCTGTAACATTGGGCGTGTTGCGAACAATGTACCAGGCATCTTCACTCATTTTCATTTTAACTAGTGCGTAGCCTTGAAAAATTCTTTTTTCTACGACCTTGCGTTTACCGTTTTTGATTTCGATTTGTTTTTCTTTTGGTACAACAACTTCGAGAATCTTATCTTTCATGTCTAGACTCTCTGCACGTTGCATAATAGAAACTGCCACCTTTTCTTCATACCCTGAATAGGTGTGTATGGCGTACCAGTATGTTGCCGAATCGTATCTCTTGTTCATGGTTATAATATAATCCTTTCGACTAGCCAGGCAAAGCCAGCATCAGCTAGTGCTGTTACTACTGTGAAAAACAAACTGAATACGATTACTGCTATCGTAAGCTTAATCGACTCCGACCTTGAGGGCCATGTAACTCTCTTGAGCTCATTCCAGGAGTTTGCAAAATATTTACTGAGCGGAATTGGTCGATTTTTGCCTAAAAAATTACCAAGCTTAGTATTTGGCAGCTTAATAGGCAAGTCAATCTGCTTGCCTAGGAACTTTTTCAGTGTTTTGGCGAGTTTTAACTCACGTTTTTTTACCACAAATTTGTCTCATTTATCCAAATTAAAAAGCCCAGTATAGGGCTGTCTAAAGTCAAGTATAGCTTAAGGGGTGGAATAGTGTCAAATAAAGTGTGTTAGAGCAGCTTAAGCCACCTTCAATGTATTAGCGCAGACAATTATAGACTACAAGCAAGGCATTCTTTTGTTGGGGGCGCTGCTGGTGCGTCATGTTAATTAAGTCGTCTTCTGCGACTGGCTTGTCTTCAAGCCCTTAGGGGCGTGCTTGATACCGGCTAAGTATTGTTGGTGATTTTTCTTGAACTTGAGTTTTTTGGTTTCTTAATTGTATTTTTTTTGGGTAAGCAAATATTCCTGCCCTTCCATAGCGCTCTTGAACCGAGATAAGAACTCAGTGAGCTCACTAATCCGTAGAGCTCTGCAACTACCGACAACGGAAAGCTTAGCGGTGCCAGCCACCAGCTATTGGGTTGAAGTTTGAATAGAAGTAAGGCTTGAGCAGCTGTGTACATGATTATGGCTGGCCAGATAAGCCAGCTAGCCAACAAGTTAACTTCAAACCCTGCAATATCCATTGCCAATAAAACATACGGCAGTAACATAAATAGTAGAAGGCTAAATACAGACAAAAAGAGTAGCGGAACACTGCGTCTTAGCAGTGGAAACAGTGTGCGAGTTGCAGTATCTAGCTGTGAGCTAAAGCGCTTTCTGGTACTAACACCTAGTTCAATGTTGCTAATAATAAATTGGTAGTTTGCTTGTTTTAAAAAGTGCTTTTCAGGATAGACCGAGCTTCTAACCGCCTCGAACCCTCCTTGGTCTGTCACGTACTTTTGTCTAACTAGCCATAAGCTACTAACACTGGGGTTGGACTGGATAATTGTCCTTAAGTGGCGCATGGGTTGGAGTATCGATGCGAGAAAGTCAAATTCTCTTCTGTAGGGCATCACACTCAGCATGTCCAGGTTGTTGGCGTTTAAGGTTGTAACGAGTTGGCTTATTGAGTACTTGCTGTAATGAATATCTACACTAGAGAAAATTACTAATTCTCCACTAGCTTGTGCCAACAGAGTTTTGTATGCTCTATTTTTGCCCAGCCATGATTCGGAGACTTCCTCGCCTTGAACAAACCTTACACCATCGTGAGCGAAAGACTTTATTATGGTGGCGGTATTATCCTGGGAGCAGTCGTCGTAAACTATTATTTCTAACTTTGGATAGTCTGATGCCAGAGCACTCTGTAGTGAAGATGCAAGTGCATGAGTCTCGTTTCGGG
Organism: Candidatus Saccharimonadia bacterium; assembly: GCA_937951635.1. Taxonomy (GTDB): domain Bacteria; phylum Patescibacteriota; class Saccharimonadia; order Saccharimonadales; family CALFBO01; genus CALFBO01. The sequence continues at coordinate 3,767 of CALFBO010000071.1, read as the reverse complement.
CTGGGATTAGCAATGAAACCGTTGGCCATGGCGTGTTGTCGTCTACAGGCCTAAACAGGTGTTTTTTGAGTTTCAAAATTGTTACGAATAATACACTAGTTGCCACAGTGGATGCCGCAATCATAATAAAGCTAAGGCTAGTTATCCTTAAGTTTGTATCGGTGTTTATAATTCTAGATAATACAGACAGCAGATATAATAGAAAAATTCCAAGTATCAGTGCTGTTGACCCCCCGCTGTGATCTACGCTCGAAGATGTACTCGAGCGGCGTAGTGGTTTTTGTTTGATACTCATCGCCAATATCACAGTTAGTGCACCGAGCAACAGTCGTAAGAAATCAACTGGAGCCAGTTGTGAAAACAAGGCCGCAATTAGGGCTGTGCCTGCCAGGATGCGACCCAGCTTAAGCCGAATGTTGCTTGGAGATCTTTTGTTGTTTGGAAGCAAAAGCATTAGAGAGAACATTGCAAAAAACAGCCATGCGTGAAGAGCCAAACTATCCATAGGTCTTATGCTAACATCTTGTTGGATATGCTCACAATTATCTTGCTATTGCTGGGCATCATGGTGGTTGTGGTGTAGCTTTAAGTTTGGAACGGTTATTGTAAAGGTCGAACCTTTGTTGATTTCGCTACTAACATCGATTTCAGCCTTGATTAAATGGGCCAGCTTGGCGGTGATATAAAGACCTAGCCCGGTTCCGTTATTTTGCCTAGTCCTAAAATCTTCGGATCTAAAGAATTTTCTAAACAACATTTTTTGGTCGGTTTTGGATATGCCGATACCAGTGTCTTTGACTTTAAACACAGTTTGATCGCCACCCGGGGGCTGAGCAACCTCTAGAGTTATACTGCCCTGTTCGGTGTATTTGATGGAGTTTGTGATAAAGTTTTGTAATACTTCACGTACATAAAGTCTGGATGAAACAAGGTTGCCGACATCGCCATTAATGGCCGATTTTAAGACTAGGCCTTTTTGCCCTGCATCTATTGAATATTCATCGACTAGCTTCATTACAAGCTCGGCGGCGTCGATGTTTTCGGGATCGAATTGGATTACTCCACGCTCAGCCCGAGACAGCGTTGCGAGGTCGTTTATCATATCGGCTAAGTAGACTGCTTGTTTGTGGGCTGCATCTAGAGACTTGTTTATCGCAGGATTATTAATGTCGCTTCGTTTAATTACTAGCTTGGCATTACTTATGTTGCCCTCGGCAATAGTTACAGGGGTGCGTAATTCGTGTGACACTACCGATATGAATTCATCGCGCTCTTCTTCTAGGGATTTGTCTTTGGTTATGTCGCGCAGCAATACAATATAGCCTTGTTGGCCTTCGCGACCGTAACTGATTTTTACTGGTGCAAGACTCAGGTAGAGATTGATTAGCTCTTGGTCGTCAATCATTATTCTGTAGTCACGGCTTATAATATGGTTGGTGCGAGAATTGGCGAGCTCCATGACATTTACAGGCCGGTCTTTAGAGTCTATAAGCTTTAAAAAATCGCCAAGGTTTTGGCTTTCTAGGCTAACGTTTATGTTTAGTATTGCTAGGGCTGCGCCGTTATACATCATGACTTGGCCAGTTTCATCGGTGGCTATTACACCATCGGCCATGCTGTTTATTAGTGAGCGCAAACGGTGACGTTCCAGGCTCGCTGCGCTAGTTTCTTCTTCTAGTCTTCTTGTTGTCATAGCCTGGACTCCTGCGAAGCTGGCACCCATGAAGTAGCCCGAGATCATGAACACAGCGATGATTGCCTGCCGCGGTGCACTTATTTCTGCTTGAAGAGACTGGTTAAAGTAACCAAGCCAGAGAGAACCTATCAGAACGGCTGCGCTCAAAACATTGAGCCACAAACTTTGCGATAGTGCAGTTATTGTTATTAGTATTAGCGCTAGGCAGACATAGAATATTTCCTCTAGCTCTAAAAATACGAATAATGACCCTACTATTAAGTGGGCTACTAGTAACGGAATTGTGTAGCCATTCAAAATATTTGGCTTTGAAAGTTTATTCATGATTATGGCTCAATTATGTCACAAAGCTTATGCTTAGTCTTGCCTTTTGTATTTTATAAACTTGCTGTTTGTGCGGCTGTTCTACTTTGCCTCTATTGGGTCTAGGCAAATACATTTGGTTTTAGTGCTGGTGAGTGGTCTTTAAGTTGGAGCCGTAGCTTTTTATAGTTTGGTATGACAGATTCTACTCGTTGCCAGAACTGACTGGAATGGTTGAGGTGTTCCAGGTGTGCAAATTCATGAACTATTACGTAGTCTACAAGTTCGTCGGGTAGCTGCGCCAAGAATATACTAAAGCTGATTTCTTGCTTGGAGTTACAGCTACCCCAACGAGAGTGGGTGCGCCTAATGTGTAGGTTGGTTGGGGTGGCATTCATTAGTTTTGATACTACTTGTATGCGCGCTTCGACTAGAGCTTCTGTTTCTATTTTTAAGGCGCGGTAGCAGGCTTTGGTAATAATATTTATGGTGTCGGGTTGGTCTAGCAAGGCTTCATTTGGTGCAGATACTGTGATTTTGCTTTTACTGACTACAGCTTTTGTTTTTGGCTGAAAGCAAACAGACAACACGTGTCTTCTGCCGATCATGTCATTGCTTCGAAATGCTAATACTTGAGGCCTATTTTTAACTACCCAGTCTTGGCGCGACTCGGCAAACTTGAGCCCAGCCTCGTAGGGTAGCCAGCTGGGTTGCGTCACTGTCAACTGGCCGTTAGTTTTGTCAAATTTTAACCGTAAGCTCTTTGACTTCTTGTTTTTAGTTACATCTACTTGACCGACTAGTTTTGATTCAAATAGCTTTTTGCTTGCCGCCATGTGAGCAGTTTATGATTCTTTCTTGACTATAACTGGAGTCTAAATAACTTTTCGTTGTCTGCGTGAGATAATTTTAGCTCGTCTTTGCGGTTGAATGCGTCTACGGCTGGTGTTGATTGTTGGGGTTGGCAGTACTTTGGTGAGTTCGGGCTTTGGTGCCACAGTCTCGGTTATTCCTAGTTCGGCTAGCTTTGGCTTGACTGCACGAGATTGGGTATTGTATACGTGTTTTCCGCTAATCACTACGTATTCTTCGTGTTGAGGACGTTGAAATTTTGCCACTTTAGCATCGAAATTTTCGTCGCTTATAGATGTTGAATAGCGGTCGTCTATTTGCCTTCTGTCGCGGTTAGCTGATCTTTCAAATGCCGTGTCTGCGTCGGTCTGCACCCATATTATTAGGTGTTCTAGGTCTTTAGACCTGGTCTGCTCGCGTAGTGCACGTCGTGACGCCATAGTAAGTAGAGGTGCATCAAAAATTACCGACATACTACACTTCAAGTAGTCTTCGCACATCATTAACATTAAATCGTGGATCTTTTTTTCGTCGTGGCTATCTATTTCGACATTACCAAAAACAACGTCTTTGATTTTGTTAAAATTCAAGTGAATAGCCCCATATTCTTGTGCGAATTGCCTAGAAAAAAAAGTTTTTCCCGCGCCGGGAATACCTAGCATCATGAATAAAGTTTGTTTCTGTAAAATTGTCGGACTAATAACATTATTTATACCAGCAAATCTGTAGTTACGAAAGACTTATCGGGCTGGGTGTGTGGGTTTTGTGCGTTCATCGGTCTCGCACACCTTAACTTGCTCGTCAGGCCGGTAGTTTATGTGGCATAGTTGTCAAAATTGTGATATTGTGTCGATGAATTCCCAAAATGGGAGTTTTTACTTTGAGAGGATTGTACCTTGACTACCGCAATGCTTAC
>CALFBO010000070.1 GCA_937951635.1 Candidatus Saccharimonadia bacterium | reverse complement strand
TTGGTTTTGTGATTGGGGTCTCTAGGGTTGGTGCCCAATCTGCCGAAGGCTGGGAGGGAGATCACGTAGCGAAGGCAAAGTTTAAGAGGGGAATCACCTACTCCTTAATAGCGAGCATAGTGAGGGGCTACGCTTGTGCTCATCTAACAGCTTCGTCTAATCGTTCCAGTAGGTTTTGGGCCGAGTTTAGGGTCATTAAGTCACTCCTAAGCTCGCTAGCACCTGAAAAGCCGTTGACATAAACCTTGGCAAAGCGCTTTAAAGTTGCCGGATTCTTATTGTTCCCCCACTTTTCTAGAAACAAATTAATGTGCCTGGCGTACAGGCCAATCTTTTCGGCCTTTGCCATGCTGGGCCACGGCGACTTGGCCGAAAACACATACGGGTCTCTAAAAACACCCCGACCAATCATCACACCATCTACACCGTGTTCACTAGCAACGTCTAGCGCCTGTTGCCGTGTAAGTACATCACCATTGGCAATTATTGCAGTCGTAGGGGCTATTTCATCTCTGAGTTGCACAATGGGCCTAAAAACTTCCCAATGGTTGGCTACTTTAGACTGTTCCTTGGTAGTTCGTGCATGAACGGTTAGTGCTGCAATGCCCTGGCCCAACAAAAACTCTATCCAGCTTAAATCTATGGCATTGAAGCCAATTCTACACTTAACGCTAACTGGCACCTGGCCATTCGCCCCTTTCTTAGTAGCCTGGATTATCCTACCTGCAAGATCGCGGTTATTTATCAAGGCAGAACAAGCGCCGTTCTTAATTACAGCCTTTGCTGGGCAGCCCATATTTATATCAATTCCTGCATAGTTGCCAGAGCTAGCTAACTCGCGGGCTATGGATTCATAATTAGCCGGCTGCAGCCCCCATAATTGCGCGACCAAAGGCTTGTCTAGGCTGCCAAATACCAGCTTTGACTTAAGCGCCTCGCGTCCTGGACTAGACAAACCATCTACAGACACGAATTCAGTAAAGTAAATATCGGGAGGCGCACACTCTGCCACCACCTGCCTGAAAGCAGCGTCGGTAACGTCATCCATGGGCGCCAAAACAAGTATTGGTTTTTTTAAATCACTCCACAACATCAATAACTCTGCACCTTTAACGCCAGCGAAATACCTTAAACGCAATCGCATAAAACAGTATTGTCCAGCCTGCTATAGCTGCGAGCTCCATGCCGATTCCTGTTAGCACCTTACCTTCCATAAGAATCAACCTGAGCGATTCTGCAATGGGCGATAGCGGCAACCAACGACTCACTGTCTGCAGCCAGTCGGGCATAAGAAATGTGGGGAAAAATACTCCCGATAAAAACATCATTGGGAACGCTACAACATTGGAAAGTGGCGCCGCCTGCTTCTCGTCCTTGGCCCATCCTGCAACCGCAAAGCCTAGCCCAAACATGCAGATTATTCCCAAAATGACTACTGTTATAAAACTAAGCCAGTCTCCTTGCATATTAAAGTCGAACACCATCATAGCAACAATCATCATTGCTGCAACCGAAAATATCCCCAAAGATACGTAGTTTAAGCCTGTAGCAACTATTAAGTGGTAGGCTTTTATTGGGGCGCTCCTGAGTCTGTCTATGGCCCCCGACTTCTTATCGCTTGCAAATCCGTTTGCCATGCCGAATATACCCAAGCTCATCAATGAAAACGCCACAAGACCGCTAAACGTGTAGTCAAATCTTGAAAACTCTGCGATAGACTGCGGATCATTCACCACTTTTAACGGCGGATCATAAGGTGCAAACTGGTTATTAGCACTAGACACAATTTGACGCAGCACTCCAATAATAATCTGAGCGTCACTTTCCTGTGAAGCTGGGTACTGAGCCCTCATCTCACCCTCGGGAATCCCAGTGTCGGCATTGATATCTCCAAAACTAGCATCCAGCACCACTACAAGATCAATTTCGGATCTACTAAGCTTTTCTGCACGTTTATCTTCACCAGGGTCTTGAGTGACATCGAACAACGGGTTGTCGTCTGCCTCGGCCACAAACTTACGTGCAAAATCGCTATCGGAGTTATTTACAAAAACTATTCTTGGCCTAAAGTTTTCTCCGCCACCAAAAATCCCCCCGAAAACTAGCAAGAATAAAACAGGCATTATCACTGTAAAAAACAAGGCAGTCTTATCCCTAAAAAATCGTATAGTCAGCGCCTTATACAAGGCGAGCATCTTATTCACGCAGCGCCTTCCCTGTTAGATCGATAAAGACATCTTCTAAATCTGCTTGCTGTACAACATCTTTTTTCTTGAAGCCACGCTTTATCAAGGCTGATATCAACGCCTTTGGAGTATCTATGACTTTGACTTGGCCTTCGTCCATTATTGCCACTCTGTCACAAAGAACTTCGGCCTCCTCCATGTAGTGAGTTGTCAAAACTACGGCTATGCCCTTCTTTTGAATTGACTTCACAAGATCCCATAAGTTGCGCCGAGCCTGAGGATCTAGCCCGGTAGTAGGCTCATCTAAAAACAGTGCTTTTGGCTTATTTACCATGGCTGCTGCTATAGAAAAACGCTGCCTCTGCCCACCGGATAGATTTTGAACGTATGAATTGGCCTTGCTTCTAAGATCAACTTCATCTAGAAGCTCCATGGCGTTGACCTTCCCGCCATACAAACCTGCAAACATATCTAGCATTTCGGTTAACTTTATGTTGTCAAAAAAATCACTTGATTGGCGCTGGATGCCTATTATCGACTTGACCTTATCTGTTTCGGTTGCGACATTGTAGCCCGACAACTCTACCTTGCCAGAGTCTATAGGTCTGAGTCCTTCTATCATCTCCAAAGTTGTAGTTTTGCCTGCACCATTGGGGCCCAGTATTCCAAATACTTCACCTTTGGCTACGCTAAAGCTAACATCGTCTACAACCTTTTGGCCGTCATATGTTTTGGATAACCCCTCAACTGCAAGTAAAGCGCTCATTTAGTTAATAATTCTAGCAGCTTTTTTACCTATCTGCACTTAACAGTTGCTTCAATATATTCCCAAAACAAAATACCCAAGCAATTTGCTTGGGTATTTTGTAGTTAACTTGTAGCTTGCTAACTATTTGTTGTCACGCTTTAGAGTCAAGAACCCATTACGAGCGTTCTCTGCAACAACAAAACCTTCAGGCACAGCATCAATTGCTTCTGGCCTTACATCTTTTGAGAAGTAGTGAATCGTTTGCTGCTTTCCGCCACGAAGTGTAACTTCTTTTCTGTTTAGGTAGTACATTACACCTTTAGAGTTAGTGTGTGAATACGCCATGTCACCTCCTTAAGTTACTTTGCGTACCCCTAAAATACGTCTGCTACTAGACACTTGTCAACTAATTTTGTCTCTGGTGCACCAAAGGTGGCATCAAAGCACCCCCACCCAATCCTTACGCTCTCATCTGTTAAACAGGTGTTAAACCTAACAAAAATACATTGAATTTTAATTTGCTAATGCTTAGTTGTCTGAGTTACACTTGTGTTTAGTTAAAAACATATTTTTTGTTAAAGGAGTAACTACTAATGGAGCGATATTCTTCAGGTAATAAAAGGCGCACTGCACCAGCAACAGCACAGCAAGCTGCCGGAGCAGCACAAGAAACATTTTCTGAAATGGCAAATGTAACTGCTAATAAATCTGGATGGATAGGCAAGCTACTAGTCCTGTCGTTAATCCTAGTCTCTATAGCCGTCACTGCTTTTGTGGGCTATGCAATACTCAAAGGTGCAGATGGTGTCGTAAATAACGGTATAGAAAAAGATCAGTATCAGGCCGTTTTCTTAACCGATGGACAAATCTACTTTGGTAAGCTAGAAGAAAATAATTCTGCCTACGCCACATTGTCAGATATTTATTATCTACAAGTAAAGCAACAAGTTCAACCTGTCCAAGGTGATAACTCGGCAGACCCAGAAGCAAAAATTACTCTAGCCAAATTAGGTAACGAGCTTCATGGACCAGAAGACAAGATGCACATAAACCGTGATCAAATTCTATTCTGGGAAAACCTAAAGAACGACGGCAAAGTTGTAGATGCCATAACAAGATTCGTTAACGGTGACAGCTCCGCCCTAGATCAAACTTCTGCACCAGCAAGCGGCGACCAAAACTAAAACCACTACAAATAAATCTAAACCACCAAGCCTCAACTAAAGCGCCTGGTGGTTTTTAGTTTGTAAATGTAAGGTCAAGTACTGCCATAGTGGTCAGGTTGAACTCACCAAGGCTACACCTAGCGTAGACACCTAAAAGAAAACAAACACTTCTAGATAAGCTCTAGGGGCTAGAAGTAATACTTTCGCCTGAAGCATTCCTGGTGCACCAGAACAGTGGTTTAAAAATTGCCGGTTTTGTTTTTGGCTGTTATAGACCTGTAGCTCAAAGTCCAGTCCAGCTGGATAGGCATGCTCGTACAACAAGAATCTTAAAGCCATACTACAATAAGACACTAACACTTTTGGTCCACAGCTATTTCAACTCCCGACTGGCAATAAGTACCTACAAAAACCTACTGTCTCTGCAAGTATAAAGCGTAAATCACTACTCTAGAGGATCGCTGTTCAGCGATCTAGTAATAGCTACTTCTAGCCAATGTCGAAATGTTCTCATGGTCACCCACGATGCCAATAGCACACTAACAGATGTAAATAACCCTGCCCAATCTAGCGACCAAAGCGGTGAACGAAAATTATAGCTATATAGAGACTTGTCGGGGAATACCAGCTCCTTGTGGTCAGATCCTGGCGGGGCATTCCTAAGAACATAATCCTGCATACACTGCGCTCTTGCTGTAAGGGGAATATTTGGATTTTCACAAATTACTTGGGCGTCTTTGTATACTTGGCCATTTGCAGTGCCAGACGTCTCTGCTTCTTTTCTTGCTGCCTCCACGGCCTTATTATAAGTTCCCGGTAACTCTACGGGGCCCGCCAAAGACGTGTTCATGTGTCCCAGCACAAAGCCACCCAACCTCAAAAGATGAGGCTCGACAGCATCAATATCTCCAGTTTCAGTATCGGCTACTACTACAGCCTCTCTGAGTTTGAGCATTGTAATGTTATTTTGTCTAAGCTGCCAAACTGCCAAAGAGCTAAACACCACCAGTCCTATCAAAAGATGCCATACCTTAATCTTTTGCGCCAACCGTACAGGCTGCTCTGCACTTTCTTGGCGGCTAACACCACCGACTCTAGGTTCTGGTAAGTCGCTGCTAGAAACTACCTGCATTACCGTCCACCCCTTTTATAGTTCTGTGGTCTCAGAGCGAGCCACTAGCATTAATGAATCTTTGATATTCGTTACTGACTTTCATAAACGTACTATAAGAATATATCACTGCGGCCACCAAGGCCAGCGCACCCACCCGATTTACTAATGCCGCCCCTAAGCCACTGCTTAGTGCAGCCAATATAGGAGCCAACAGCGATCCGCCACAAGCTACACAGCCCGACCCAATCACCCCAACATAAAGAGGCAACAATGTTCGTTTTAAATTTGCTCTTTGAATCCTTAAAGATATCAAGTAAACCATGCTCGAAGCCTGCAAAAAACCCAAAGATATAAAAGTGATTGGAATTATATTGTCTGCCAGCCTAAATACGTTGCCGAGTGCCTCATAGATGATGCGTAAACGACCCCACAAATCCAAACCGTTATCGCCTCCAAGTATGTACAGCAATGTATCAAGCTCAAGCAACCACTGCAGAGTCATTATTGTTAATGCGGCTATTACTAAAAACAGGACCAGTCGAACTGGCTTTAACAATATTTGACGATACCAAAGCACTGCCGCAAATGTAAAATTAGACATTTTTTTGACCCGAACTCAAACCTTTATAGCGCTGCATCGTAACCAGCCAAACCGATAGTGACGCCATTACAAAAACCATTTGTAAAGATATCTGCTGGTATCCCGCGCCAGCGATCAGCCACACACCGAGCATTATAAGAGTGCGCGCGATGTTTGTACTTGTTAATATTGCGCACAGATAGACAATTCTGTAACCTTCATAACTACTTGCGGCATCGTAAACACCCTTAACATAGGGCATCCTTACTCCAGAACTAAGTGGCTCACCAATCATATTTGTTGCCAACACCAACGAAGGCGAACCTACAAGCAGCCGCAACAAGTGCATAGCCGACTGCATTGTCACTGCAGCATTCAGCAAACGGGCGCCTTTGCCAGAATCAATCATCCTCCCATACAAGCTAATCAACAGTACAGATACGACCAGGCCAACAGAAGTTACTACTCCTACGCCCAAATACACTTTATCTGTAAATATGTAGATAGCTATAAAAAGAGGCCAAACAACCATGCTCACTAACTGGTCTGCAGCTAGACCCACGTTCGACAACACATCAAACCGAATCATGCGCCAGGGAAAATTGCGAGTGTATATGTGCTGATGGGCTCGCACTGGCTCCGGACTAAGAAGTAAAGGTGCAACACTTAGAACCACTATAGCCATACTCACATATAAGACCGAACTGAGGCCAAAAACACTGGCGGCCAACCCACCAATAATCGGACCGGCCGCACTCGCCATTTTAATAAGCTTGAACATGTTTCCTATTTGCCGACCCCCGCTGGCAGAACTATGTATCTTTGAAAACGCAACATGATAGGCCACAAAGAACGGACTAGTGCTAAAAACTTGGGTTAAGGCAATTAGCAATAGGCTCCAATGATGACTATCTAGAGTAGCCAGTATGTACAGATTCAAAACCAAAAACATATTGCCCAGTATCATGAGGTGCTTTGGGCCATACTCTCCAACCAACCAGCCAACTACGTTATCAACAATAATTCTTGCTCCAAAAACCACTGTATAGAATGCTGCGATATCCGCTACCGTGTAGCCGTACCTATAAAGGTAAACTGGGATAAATATCCCAACTAAACTTTTAGCCAAACTGCTCATAGAAGTAGACACGTATAGCTCACCAAGCTGGCTAATTTTGGCCTGCCTGTGGCTGTAGCGACTTGTGATTGTATTGGCGACAGGATTAAACATTGGTTGTTGTACTTATATTTAGTTAACTCAACTTACTGGATATGATATCTTTTTTGATTGCAATTGATGTTACAGCACCATTTTGGCCAAAGAAAGCAAAAATCTAAGCCTTGGCCGCTGCTCTAGAAAGTCTACCTGAGACTAGAGAAAGTCCTCTGTTTAAAGCTTATGCTAAAAGCGAGATAATTCAAAACCCTGCGGTGGCTTAGACCTGCCATAGCCAACTATAACCAAAGGGAAGCAAAACGTATCTTTTTAAACATGCCTTAAGTGGCCATAAAACTCGTTATTCTTCTTTAACATACCCAAAGAAGAGTAACAAATTTTATGTCTCACTCAGATTATGCCTAAAATAATGATACGTTTTGTATTCCTTTGGCTATAATTATTCGACCGGATCAATTGCAGCCTCTCACTACCCAAATAACCGATAAGAGAGATCCCGACACCCTCTAGAGCTATGCTCTAGGGGTTGGCGTCCCATCTGCCGAAGGCTGGGAGGGAGATCACGAAGCATAGGCGAAGTCTAAGGGGGAGGAGTCACCTCCTCCTTAATAGCGAAGGTTGTGTGCAGTTACGATCGATTTGTCTGGTCTTGGCCTGCGATTAGTATAGATATATACTTAGATTACATGCATATATACGTATCTGGAATAGGTGGTGTAGGGCTCGGACCGTTGGCCAAAATTGGCAATGACGCCGGGTTTAAAGTTACCGGTTCAAACGACAAGCCAAACAAGTATTTAAAATCTTTTGAAGCGCGGCCCAACATAAACATCCACATAGGGCAAACTCGCGAGGCTATAGCAAAAATACACGCCAACGACCCAATAGACTGGTTCGTGCATACTGCCGCCCTGCCCAACGACCACCCCGAGCTTGAGTTTGCAATGAGCAACTCCATAAAAACTAGCAAGCGTGATGAATTCATAAATATGATTCTCAAACATCATAAACTTAAGCTCATAGCAGTGTGCGGAACGCACGGCAAAACTAGCACGACGGCTATGCTGGTGTGGCTATTTTTACAAAATGATCTGCCAGTTAGCTACTCAATAGGAACGAATATTAGTTTTGGAGAAAATGGAAAGCTAGATCCTAAGTCTGAATTCTTTATATACGAAGCCGATGAATTCGATAAAAACATGCTTAAATTTAATCCCCACACATCGCTCATACCAAGCTGCGACTTCGATCATCCAGATAGCTATGCCGACGTTAACGACTACAAAAACTCTTTCTTGCAATTTATTGACCAGAGCGTCACAACTCACACCTGGTCACGGGTTGCCAACTATCTTGACGTAAAGATTAGTAGCAACGTTCGTCTACTAGACGAAGTAGCTGCAAACAATGCGACGACACTCACTGGAAAGCACATGAGGCAAAACGCCTTCTTAGCCGCAAGCGTATTCTCTAAAATTACAGGCATAGACATGGAGTCTTCGCTCGGATGTATTAATGAATTTCCTGGTACGGAGCGACGATTCGAACTGATAGCCAAAAACTTATATAGCGACTACGCCCACCATCCCGTAGAGATTAAAGCCACAATCCAAGCAATGACAGAACTTGGGATAAACCCTGTAGTTATATACCAGCCACACCAAAATATCAGACAACACGAGCTACTAGATAAATATAAAGGTTGCTTTGAAGGGGCCAAGCAAGTAATTTGGCTGCCAACATTTTTAAGTCGAGAGTCCGACTCTAAACTACCTATTTTGTCTAGTCAAACGCTTGCAAAGGCGGCAGATTCCGAAGGAATAAGTAACTATGGCCAGATGGGGTCAAAACTAAAGGCCGCAATTAAGCAAAGCCTAGAAAGCGGCGACACGGTGGTGTGCTTAACTGGCGGAGATTTTGACCCATGGATAAGAAATAATTTCTTGGCAAGCACTACTCAAAACTAAAGCTAAGATACTTTGTACTCACACCTAAAGCTCTGTACTTTTGTTCAAAAGCCGTTGGTATAAGTACGTCATCTCCATTTAAAAAACTAGTTTCTGTGTCAAATGATATGGATTTAAACCGAACATCCTTGCGGGCAGAAAGTAGCTCTAAAGTCCACTCAAACAACACTTGATTATCGGTTTTTAAGTTTACCGTCCCGCCATAAACCAGTAGCGTTTTATATACATCCAAGAAATTATAGTTAAGCATGCGATGCTTGGCTTGACTCTTTTTGGGGTAAGGGTCTGGAAAAGTTAACCACACAAAATCCACTGAAGCTGGCTGCAAGTACTCTGCTAGATCCAGTATGTTTGCCTGTATAAAGACAAGGTTTTTAATTGAAGCATTTTCTGTAGCTTTGCAGCCCTTGTGGAGCCTATCGGCCTTTACGTCAACGGCTATAAAACGTTTTTCTGGATGTCTACGAGCCATCTCTAGGCTAAACTCGGCTTTGCCGCAACCCAGCTCCAAAACCAAAGGACCCTTGCGACCAAGTCGCTCTTGCCACCGAAATTCATTCACCGAATGACGACCAAAGCCCAATGAAGAGTTATTAAACAAATTGTACTGCAAGATTTTTGACTGACGACCCATCGTTCGATTGTACATTAAAACCCCAATCAGGAAACTAAATCTGAACAGATAAGTTTTAAGGGTATGTGAGTTAGATGTACCTACCTTGAAGGCTTATATGATTGGGTTAGTTTGGTGGTTGGGGTTTAAAGCATTGACATGGCAATTTTTATAAAACAAGCCCGCCAAGCTATGATTTTAAGTCTATTTGTATGATAAGCTTAAGCAAGTTATAGACACGGTTAAGTTCAAGCACTAAGTAGCCAAGTTGTGATTTGGTGTCCGAACCCGAACACATGCAGTCATTTAATCTAAGGTAGTTACCTACAATAAACCTATGAGTAGCCAGGATCTAGCACAGTCACTACAACAATTTGGTGATTGGGCCGTTAACAGCGGCTTAAAGATAATCGTTATCCTACTTGTTTTGTGGCTATTTAGACTGTTTGGCGAAAAACTAGTAACTCGACTTGTAAAGAACTCTATACGCCCTAATTCCTACGCCTCACGTTACGAAGAAGAGCAGCGCGAAAAAACCCTGATTGGTGTAATCGGTAGCTTGATGAAGATTGTGCTGCGGCTTGTTGCAGGGTTGATGATAATAAACGAAGTGGGCGTAGAGCTGGGTCCAATCCTCGCTGGAGCATCTGTATTTGGTGCAATAATTGGCTTTGGATCGCAGTCTATCATTAAAGATTTCACAGCTGGTCTATTCGTGATACTAGAAAATCAATACCGGGTCGGAGACATTGTTTCAATTGCGGGGATAACTGGCCGTGTCGTAAATATTAATATACGCGATACTGTGCTTAGAGATCTTGATGGTCATATTCACTATATACCAAATGGCGCTATCGGTGTTGCAACCAACATGACCAAAGAATATTCAGGTGTAAAAATGAAGATCGGCGTCGGTTACGACACAGATATCAATAAAGCGAAAAAAGTCATCGACGACATAGGTGCCAAAATGGCTCAAGACCCCGACTGGCAAAACATAATTATAGACCCGCTCCATTTCGTAAGAGTAAATGATTTTTCTGAATCCTCGGTAGAGCTGTTAATATTGGGCAAAGTTACACCTGCAAAGCAATGGAAGGTTGCTGGCGAATTTAGGCACTTACTAAAAAAAGCATTTGATAAAAACCAAATTGTCATCCCCTTCCCTCAGCTTGTGATGCATAAGGGCTCAAGAGCCCACGAAGATCAAAAGAAACTTGCCAAAAAGAATAATGCGACTAAAAAAATTAACTAACTAGCCCGCTCTAGTAGCCAAACAAATCTTCAGAAAGCGAATCTCCAGGAGATTCGGTGAAATCTAGCGTATCGACAATACCGAGGATTTCTTTGGCCACTTCCTCTACATTCAAAGACGCGTCTGTTTGTTGTGACTCAATTGGCAAATCAGTATTGGTCGCTTTGGCATCATTTAGTTTCTGGTCCTCGTTATACGCCATGTACGCAAAGCCAAGAATGGCCAAACCGAAACATACTGCAACTATTATTGGTAGCAGTGCAGTATTTTTTTCTTTTTGCACCTTGCCAGAACCAGTCATAGACGCTGGCTTATTTAAGACGGGCTCTTCGGTTTCTGCAATGCTTGGCGACATGGCTTGATCCTCTAGTGCGGACTGCAATGGAATTGATTGCTGTGGATCCGGCAATCGTCCCGGGGCTTGCTGGGCAGGACTCGCCCCCACTGCAACTTCAGTCTCCGTTGCAGGCACAACGTCTACTATCTGCTTGCCTTGCTGTTGTTTTGGCTTCTTACCAAACATAGCTACCTTTCATTTATTACACCTTTTACAGAATCACTTACAAAGCTGCTCAACTCATTAAATTGACCGCTAGCAATTGCCGAGTAGTCGCGAGCACTTCTTACGGCAAAATAGTAGTCCTGTGGCTCTTCGACACAGTCAATACTAATGGCATCTAACAGGGCCTCTTCTTGGCTGGATGCCGCATCATAAAATTTTGCTAGCATCGTCTCAAACTCACTTACAGTATTCTCAGAAATATCATTAGTATCACCTTGAGAATCCTCGGCAATGTTCGATAACTTATCGCTAATCTCGGCAAACGAACTGGTTAGCTTTTTAACGTTATAGCCCAGCCTATCACGAGAAAGACCGATTTCAATTTGATCGTCTTTGCAGCCTGCTGTAACTAAATTCTTCACGTTGGCAGGCATGCTTTCATAAATATCGTTTCTCTCGGTAATTCTGGCCTTTCTTTCAATAGTCGCTAGAGTTGATTCCTGTGAAGTGCCAGCATCTTGGGCAACGACAGAAAGAGGGGCTAGCAACAAAACTGCGCCAGAAAGCAGGATAGTTATTTTGAATTTATTCATCGTATTATGCATATGGTTACTTTCAAAGAGAATTATAGCACGCCAATCAAGCTTGGGGACAGATGAACAACCAATCTGGCAAGTGTGCGCAACTCCAACTTACAGGGACTCAATTCGTGTAAACTAGTTAGGTATGATGAAATCAATAGGCAGCAAAAGCACAAGAGTCGGCCTACTTATTTGGAGGGTATTTAAGCGTATAGCGATACTCACCATAGGTATATTGGTGACCTACATAATTGCCTGGCACATATTTCCAGCACTCAACAAACGAATTCCATTTTTGCTGGCAATATTCTCGACTTATGCAATCACGGCTTATGGCATAATTCCAACAATAATCAGGTTTGCAAGGCTCTGGCACCAGCCAGACTCCATACCTCTCACAACCACAACACCCGATGGCTTTGCCTGTGATCCAATAAACATCGCCTTTATCGGTACAGCGCATCAAGTCAATACTGTGTTTGATAAAATCGGCTGGCACAGAGCCGATCCAAAAACTATTAAAAACATCTTAAAAATTGGAAAGTCGCTACTGCTTGGCCAGCCATACCACAACGCGCCCTTCAGCAAGCTCTACCTGTTTGGGAGAGTTCAGGACATAGGCATACAAAAACAAGCAGGAGGCTCACACTTTCATCGTCACCACCTTAGGTTATGGGCCTGCAGCAATAAATCTGAACACCCTCATTCACATTTTTGGCGCACTACTATTGCCCCAAAAAATAACAAAAGACGTCTTTGGGTGGGTGCTGCAGTCAAAGATACCGGCATCGGTATAATAAGATACCATGGACAGATAACCCACTCTATCGACGAAGATTTAGACGCTGAACGGGACTATGTTATCGACCAAATCAAAAAGGCCGGGCTTGCAAAAGAAATATATACTGTGAGGGCTGGCGAACCAACAATTAGAAGCAACCGAACAATGGGGTGCCAAATGATAAGCGGCGGCGAGATAGTTGTCTGCGTATTATAGTGCTTCTAGAAATGCCAGGAGCCTGTTCGGACGATGTTTTTTGCAGAATATGACACTTACACTACTATAGGACCAGAAAGATGCTGGAGGGGCCAGCTGCAGCAAATCTAGGGTCGGAGCTCAGGTGGGAAGGCTGTGTTTAGCTACCCATGGTTAAAAAGTAACCTCTACCATAAACGGTAAATGATCGGACTTCACATTTCGTATGATAGCAGTATCGGTAACCGAAGCAGTCGTTGGCAAAAATATATGGTCAATTCTTACGCATAGAGCATCAATGGGCAGTCTATTTTCATACCTTGAGCATTTGGGCCAGTTATTTTCTAGAGCCAAACTTACCTTACTGGAGACTTTGCCACTGAATTCTCTAAAGACTGGCGAGTAGATAGTGGTGTTAAAGTCACCCATGGCAATTACTGGATTGGCATCTACAGAAATCTCCCTTGCCAGGCTATCAAACAATGCGTTTCTTTGATGGTAGTGCCGGTTGCTAAAGGGGGGTGGAAGATGAATTGCATAAACCGATATGATACCCACTTCACTATGGACAATCTTGGCATTAATCAAGTTCCAACCACTATCGCCACCAGTTAGTCGAGTTGCTACGATTGGAAATTTTGACATTATGTACACATCGCTAAGCCCAGCCGAACAATTACATTCAACTTCACTCAAATATTCTAAACCTAAAATATTTTGGTAGGCAGCAACCAAGTCGGATTCTAACTCTTGGATAACAACTATCTCTGGGTTTAAAGCGGCCAAAGCTTCAACCCCCTGTGCCGATTGGTTATTTACGAGCTTATTGAATGTTGCGACGCGCACGCTAGGGCCAGATGATTGGCCCATACTAATCGATTGAACCGGGTTAAAAAAACTCTCAAACCACAAAAATCCAAATATCATTACACAGCCAATAAACTTTAAGACGTCCAACTTTCGCAAGCCGTTTCTGCTAAAGCTCAGTCCGTCTCTTATCACAAGTCGGGCGAGCAACGACAAAAATAGCAGCATTAAACCAGAAGATACTATGAATATCTGTGGCCAAAAACTTATATACACCTCTAGTGGGAATGATTTTATGTTATATGCAGCCAAGCTAAGAATACTCAAGAATACGACCAACCAGCCGACCAAACCCGTCAAGCTAAAGACACTTTCGTCGTCGGTATAGCGCTTTGAGTGTCTAAACACATACTCGCCAATACCAATAAAAAATGTCTCGATTTTGTTTTTACTCATATCTGCCAAGACAATCCATCAAGACAGCCCTCTTAGTCGATAGATTCTCGATCATTACTGCGAATCACTAATTGCATCAATGTTTTGTGCAAGCTCAAAGTCTTTTTTAGTCAGCCCACCTGAATCATGAGTAGTTAGGTATAGCTCCACACTTATATAGTCTAGCTGAATTCTCGGATGATGATTCATACTGTTTGCGAGCCTAGAAACCCTATTAACAAACTCCAATGCATCGGTGGGCTTATCGAATTTATACACCCTAACCAGGCTACTCTGCGCCAACATGGACCACTCCAAGCCGAGCTTACTGAACAGTTTATTGGCTTTGTCTGTGTCTAATAATTTATACATAGTCTTCTTTCCTAATTTTGCTAATAGTGGCTATAGCTGCCCGTTGCAGATACATTACTTAACTTGGCTGGCACCCCGCCAGATATATTCACGACATAGTCTGCGCTTTCAGAGCCACTAATGACTCTAAATACCAAGTGCTCTGAGCTCAACCACCTTTGGACACTGCTCAGGCCAGCCTGACTATGAATTACCATCTCCTCAAGAGTTACTGTATTTCGCCCCAGCAACACGCCCTGTCCGTCCCTCTGATCCACCCAAAGATCTAATGGCCCATTTTGGTCCGATTCAAATATATACTCAACCCTACTTATCGGCTCGGCATCCAATTTAAGAGGCAGCAAGGAATCAAAGCTAGCTTCATACCAGTTGTAACTAATGTCATAAAATGCCATAGAATCAAAATCTGTTCGTTTTATATGCCAAACCTCATTATCAAATATTTGCTTTCGAGACCCCCCTCTTTCGTCTACCCTAAACAAATATGGCTCGGGTTCGTCTTTATAGTCATCGCTAGGAGCAAAATATACATAGTTACCCGCAACCATAGCCCCGTTAAAACGATT
Source organism: Candidatus Saccharimonadia bacterium (assembly GCA_937951635.1). Taxonomy (GTDB): domain Bacteria; phylum Patescibacteriota; class Saccharimonadia; order Saccharimonadales; family CALFBO01; genus CALFBO01. The sequence goes on along the minus strand of CALFBO010000070.1, from coordinate 1,630 downwards.
ACTAGATGCAAGCTGAACAATAGCCGCTGTGTCTACTCCAACACTAATAAGTCGCTGCCGTTCCGGATTCTTGCCGCTGGCACCCGCTTGTGCCTTAATAGCAACTAAAGAATTGTTGACCCAGCCGACCACGCTATAATGCTCAGACTCATCAATTTTAGATATACTTGCTGTTTCCAGATTAATTGAGTATAGGCCTCTAAGCGGGTAGCCGTCCTTATTTAGCCTGCCGTCTCGACTTGCAATGAGTATCGCCTTCTTTCCGTCTTTGGCGACATGCAAGCTGGTATCGCTTCTCTCAAGGCCCGTTCCCTGTATAATCAATGCCTGGCTTGAACCGTCGGCAGCCGACCTGTAAATATCATAGCGACCGTTGCGCTCACTCAAAAAATAATGGGGTTGATCAATTACCAAAGCGATCTCTACTTGTTTGCTACTAACTAGGTCGTGTTTAACAGTTTTCTTAATATAGCCTTCTGCTTCTACAGAAACTTCTGCAACTTCACCGTCTGAAGGCGGTATAGAAAGCTTTATAACACCCTCGGTGTTGGAAGCAGCATCACTGTCGTTATACGCCGCTTCTGCACCCTCAATAGGTAGCCCAGACAGCCAATCATATACTTTAAACTCAAGCTGGCTACCAACTGGATCCAGGCTAGTCAGACCAAGCTTATTTGCGCCCGTACCCACTACCACCTCTTTACTGAAGTCGGCATAGGCTGTCTTGCTGATATTGGCTTGTTGGTAACCAAGCCTAAGGCCGTCTAGCTGCACTTTGCCTTTTTTGTCAGATTTTGCACTTATTTTGCCAATCTGCACCGACACATCACGCACGGGAGTATTTGTTTGAGCATCTACAATTGTCATTGTAGCCGAGCCCTTAACTCCTGCTAAATTAAGTGCAGCATATCTGCTGATCGGAATAGCCATTACGACAGTCAGAACAGCCAGCAGGACACCTAAGGTCGCATAAACTCGTTTGCTCGGGTCTGCAAAGATCATCCGACCATGGTGCAACAAACCAGCAAAACCAGTAGGTTCAAACGCCTTTGCCAGGTCATCGTCTTCGGTCAGACTATCACCATTTTGTGCCTCATTGTGCCCAGTAGCAGCTTCGTCAATCTCGCTTGATTCAACGTTGTGAGCTGGCTGCTCAAAACTTTCTGTATCTATACTACTGTCTTCGTCTCCATCTGTGAGCAACGGGTTTACACCCTCGACTTCAGTCTCATTTTCAAGACTGTCCTTGATTGATTCGTCTTTATTTTCGCTCATAGCTATATCTTGTCCTACTTAAGCCGATTATAACAGCCAACCATACGCCCAACAACAGACTCAGCGGACTTTTGACAAGCTATACCCAAACTATGGAGCTAGACGGTTTAAATCCCTAGGAAAGAGCGTTGCTTCTTTAATATTTTTTAATCCGCATGTCATTTGTACAAATCTGTCTATACCAAAGCCAAAGCCGCCATGTTTAGGCAGACCGTACTTAAACGCCATTAAGTAATACTTAAACCCTGGGTGGTCTGGGTCTACTCCTGCATTTTTGATCTGCTCTAGCAGCACATCATACCTGTGCTCTCTCATTGGACATGTAGCTATTTCAACTCCCCTAAACAGCAGGTCT
>CALFBO010000069.1 GCA_937951635.1 Candidatus Saccharimonadia bacterium | reverse complement strand
GCTACCATCAGATGCCGATGGAACACTGGCAATTTGAGTATCGCCTGCACTTTGTCCAGCAGTGCCGTCGTCATCTGCATATAGTGTTACTGTAACACCTGCTATACCAATTTCTGAGCCGCCGTCTTGGATGCCGTTGCCGTTAATGTCGTGCCAAACAATGTTGCCGAGTGCTGGCGGTATGGTTATCCTGGCGTCATCTTCGTCGTCTTCACTTGTGACCGGGTTGAACCCCGATGTAGCGCCCCCATAATCTGCAGAAGCAGCATTGTTTGGGGTGGAGTCTGAGTCATCTTCGGTCATTGAGCTTATTTGAGCTACGTTTTGTAGAGAAGCTCCTGCGTCAAACCCAGCTACAAAAGTTGGAGCGTTGGCAGAGCTTACTTCAGCATTGAGCACCAGGGTAGCTTGGGCGGATGCCGCCAAATTACCGATATTCCATTCTAGAAGTGACCCTGTTCCTGCTGCGCCAGTAAGTGGGAGTCCAGTTGTTACCGACCCATGCGAAGAGCTGTCTACAGATGTGATGGTGACCCCTGGGGGAACTATGTCAGTTAACATAGTGGCGGTTGCCTGAGTTAGCTGGCTTTGGTTGTTTACTACAATTTGGTATTGAAGCGTGGAGGGGTCGGGATTCCCGCCGACTCCTGGGTAGGACAATAATTCAAAGTTACTGAATGAGGCATCACCGTTGGTGTCGCTGGTTTTGGTTACTGTTAAGTCTGGTAGTGAGTAGAAGCCAAAGTCTACAGTTAGGTTTGAGTTGTTGTCATCCGGGGTAAATGAGCCAGCCTGTGCATTGGCTTCAGTTTCATCAGCTCCAGCTGCTCCACCTGGAAGAGTTTCTGCAGTCGGCTCAGTGGTTGCATTGAGGACTATGTCGTCACTAAATGTAATGTACCCAGCCGGTATGGTGGCGTTGCCATCGTCTCGCCCATCATCTCCATTGTCTACATTTAAATTGGTATCTGGTTCATAACTAGAACTTGTGTGGCCAGACAGACTAGAGCTGTTGGAATTGAACAGTGTGTTTAGATCTATGGTCTGAGCGCCTACGTCAACAGCAGTGTTTGAGTCGGGTATGGCAACAAAGTAGGTTAGTTCACCCAACCCCTCGAACCAGTACCTACCGACGTTTGTAGTTGTGGTTGAAGCAAGGGAGGTACCGTCATCAGCGCCTGGTTCGAATATTCCGTCCATATCCTTGTCTTCGAATAGTTCTACAGTTACGCCTTCTATTCCTGACTCGCCAGTATCGAATAGGCCGTTGTTATTGGTGTCTAGGAATATTTGGTTACCTAGGCGCATCTCAAGAGTTTGTGAGTAGCCTGCGTCAAAAGAATGGTCATTTTGTCCAGAGTCAGTGGTGGTAACCGAGATCTTACTGCCAGAGAGGTCGGAGTCGTGGCTATCTGCGGACAAACCGTAACCGTTATTAAGTAAAGCCTCAATTAAATCGGTATTTGTTAAGGAGTTGGGCAGGGTAGTAGTATTGGTGCTTTTGTCGAATCTTACTATGTAAGATGTGTTTGGGTCTACGCCATCTGAAGAATCAAAATAGTATTCCCCATTTGAATTAGTGTATGTGGTAGATATTACATTTGTTTCTAGTGCGTCTAGTAGTTCGACTTTGACGTTTTCTAGTTTAAGTTCAGTTCCGTCTTGCGTTCCATCATTGTCATTATCGAACCAGGTCAGGCCGCCAATTTGCATCGGCTTATAGCAACCCTCTACATCACCTATGGAATTACCCTTGCCTGGGAGGCCTTGGTTCGATGACCCTTCGTATAACTCGAGCGGTCTTCCTGCGGTGTTGTCTCCAGGGATGGTGCTGACAACAGCGAGTCCTCCAGCACCAAAATTAACAGGATCCATTGCTCCTACCACTATTTCAGAAGTGTTGCGAGGTCTTGTATAGAGTCCACCCTGGAATGTTTCCGTGTGGCCCGAGTAGCCCGCACCGTCTAGTCCTTTTTTATCTAAACCATACCATTCCGTAGCGCCAAACGGATTACCAAATCCATCCCAGCCGTCTAGATAGTTAGATGCTGAACCATCGTATCGTGTGCTTGAGTCGCAGCCCACATCGCCCTCTATTACCCATACTGGCAGCAGAGGGTTTCCCGAGGTGTTACATATGTGCAGCATCTCACCTTGAGCATCTACCATGTGGGGGTCGCTGCCATTCGGGTCCGAAACACTTGGCGTTGGTAGAAACTCACCCATTTGGTTGCTGAACCTGTCAAAAAATCCGAGAACCATAGATCCATCTTCCAATATTTCTATATCAGAGAATACAGGTTGATTCCTGGTAACTTTGTAGCGTGGTACGGAGTCGTATAAGTGCGTAGCTGTTGGATTGAAGTTGTCGTCCCATGGCTCGAATGTACCAAGCGGGTTACATCTTGTAATTTGCCCACAACCCCTCGAATAGTCTAAAGGTACCGTCAGTGCAGATGCGCCAACTACTGGTGCGGATGGAGTAGTGAGATCTATGGGCACTAAGTGAGCTTCAAGATCAGTGTAGAACCCATCGGCATCAATATTGCTAGAGTTTTCCCCGGTGCAGTGCACCCCTATGTATGCTGAAACTGGGCTTGTAGTTTTGACTGCCCAGATTTGATAATCGTTTAGATTTAGGTTATCTGAACAGCCGGGGTTAGCGATACTACTATTCCCCAAATAGACTGGGCTGCCTCCGGTAGCAATATTGGATATATCATAGATTCCTATAGATTTAGCAGACAAGTTAGTTACAAGTAAATGTTTACCATCAGGAGTTACGTCTATGTCGCCGATGCCAGTTTTTGCAACGTCAGAAAAAACGTCAGCATCTCTGTCCGAGGGTCCAGCCAGAGTCCGTCCGGTCGGATCCACGCCGTAACTAGGCCCCCCAAGACTGTCGAGATCGACACTTTGCCAGGTCCCAGACGGGTAATTAACCCAGTACAGACCGTCAAGCCCCCTAGAACCTAAGTCGCTGTGTCTTTTTAGCATTGCAGAAGTAAAGAGTGTGCCAGACCATTCGTTGTAAGCGACGCCCCAGACTGAACCAAGTTCAGAGTTGAGATCTCCGGAGTCTGCAGAGCCAAACCCGCCGTTTTTATGACCTATGTGTTCTACTGCAAAATCACCAAGAGGTGCTTCTCCGCTTGAGTCATAATTTAGACCAACAAGGACATCCGTAGGGTAAGCATTGTTTGTACGTTCAAAATAGGTGAAGCAGGTTGTCCATATTTTACCTTCTGCACTGTTTGGGTTGCCTTCGAAGCCGTTTCCGGTCTGGGGGCAGTGTGAGGGCGGGATGTAGGCAAAGTTGACCACTTGACCCGATGACACATGTCGAACAGGAGTTCCTTCGTGACCAAAACCGTGATTCCAGCCAGCGGCAAAGTCTGCAGAGTCGATATTAAATTCTATACGAAAGTTTGTATCTGCCAAGGTCGATACATCGCAGCTATAGCTATTTCCTGCTACAGAGCAGTTGTTGCTAGCGTTCAAATGGTCGAATACGCTAACGCTAATTCCGTTAGCTGGAAAAAGTGGATCGGTGTCACTTATCCGCTCTCCTGCTTGTTCCGTACCGTTACGGTCGAAGTCTGCATAAAAATTACCAGTAATTGCTGCACCAGATGCTTGACTAATTCTTGTACGCGCAAGCATAAAAAAACTCGGTGCTAGTAAAATTGCAACGAGCAGAACTGTCCATGAAACTTGTCTAGTTTTGTTGATTTGAAATTTTGTTTTCATAAAAATTGCCCTTTTTAGATTCAGTTGGCATCGTTCAGAACGAGAGTTGCCTATTATTTTATAGTTTTAAACCACATATTATTAATAATATTAGCAAAATATTGTTTATACACAAGCTTTTTGAACTACTGAAGGCTGTTGGCACGAGCGCAAGTTACGATTGCTAAATTCACAAACAGCAAATATAGCCATGCTAGATACGATCGCTGTTGGCGGTATACTTATTGGTGGACTATTTTATGCCTGCACAGGCGATCCGCACGGCTTCCGACCAAGTCGGGAAGGCGTGTATAGTAGCTGCTACGTCTTCAGCTTTTAGGCCATTTTGAATAGCCAGCGCCAGTTCTTGCATCATTTCTCCTGCCCGTGGTGCAACTACTGTTGCCCCAATGAGCACGCCAGACTTTGTGGTGATTACTTTTACGAATCCCGAGTTTTCGTTTGAGGTGTTGGCTCGACCGATTATAGAAGTTGGTATGGCATTGGTTTTTATAGAAAGTTTTTGAATACGGGCTTCGTGCTCGGTCATACCCACGGCTGCGATTTCTGGGTTGGTGTACACGCAGCGAGGTACGGCATGGTAGTTGGCGACAATTTTGTCACGGCTAAACATGTTGTGAGCAGCAATCCTGCTTTGGTATGACGCCATGTGCGTAAAGGCATATGGCCCAACAACATCTCCAGCTGCATATATGTTGGCTGCAGAGGTTTGCATGGTGTCTTTGGCTATTATTCCGTGGCGGCTATACTTGACGCCGGCATTGTCTAGGCCAAGATCAAGGTTGGGCCGCTTGCCTGCAGCAAGCATGATTTCGTCTACGCCAACAGTGCCTACCGTGCCGTTACGACGATAGTGCACAACTTTTTTATTACCACGTTTGGATATTTTTATAACTTCGGTGCCAGTTAGCACCCTAATTCCGTCTCTTTCGAACAGTGCTTCTAGTAGTTGCGAAGCTTCTACGTCTTCCCGTCCAATTAGGTGGGGGGAGAATTCGGCTTGGGTTACTTTAACGCCAAAGCTGTTAAACAAGTAGCTAAACTCGCAACCGATGGCGCCACCGCCAATTACAAATATTGATTTTGGCAACTCGGTAAGGTCGATGGCCTTTTTGTAGGTAATGTATCCGTACTTATCCAACCCTTCAATAGGCGGTATAAAATCTTTGGTGCCAGATGCGATAAGGAAGTTGCGGGCGGTGTAGCGACGACGATTTACAGTAATTTCGTGTTTGGATATGAACCTGCCATACCCTTTGATAACAGCTATGCCTTCGGCCGAGAATGCCCCTTCGCCTTCAGACGTTCCCGTATGTTTTACGGTAAGGTCTTTCCAGGACTTAATTTTTTTGTAGTCAAAGCCCAAGTCTTTATAGGTTAGTCCGTATTGCTTTCCTTCTTTTGCAGTGCGATACACCTCGGCAGCTTTAAGCAGGGCTTTTGTGGGAACGCAACCAAAATTTGGGCATTCGCCACCCAATGATTCGCCTTCTACTATGGCAACGTGCTTTCCTTTTCTGGTTGCAATGTGGGCAGCTACACCACCGCCAGCACCAGATCCAATAATAATTAAGTCGTAATCGTATTTGCGAGGTTTTTGGGCCACAGTACTATTCCTTTATTGTTCTTATGTTTAAATATAGCATACTCGCTCGTTGCGGCTATGACGTAAGTTTTTTGTTTTTGGTTGGCTGCATATGGTATATTTAATTTACGTTTGTTGGATGAAATTTATTTAACGACATGAACATTGAATATTGTAAATCTGGATGTGCTCCATATGCTCCTTTGCTTGTTGCGGGGCACATTCCGATCGGTCTCACTTGTTATGTCTACGGCGATTTGACGTAACTAAGCAGTTTGTGGGGCTGGTTGTCTAAAAGACGGGTTGGGCCTGTGACCCGATCTAAGCATTGTTAACTACTTCGAGGTTTTCCTCGATGCGAACGGTGCCTAGTTAACAAAGCTTAGAGCTTAATCAATGCACCCGGCGTTGATAGCAGGCAGATTTACAGCAATACAATAATCCGTTCACGTTTCGGCGTGGGCGCGGGCACAACACTGCCTTGGCAGTGTTGCTGCTTGTCCTGAGTTGTGGTTTGGGTTCTTGGTAGAGCACTCCATAAGCTCAGGGCAAGCAAGTTCTTCTAATTTCTGGATACAGAACTAAAAGAACAACACTCAATAGAGCTTCGGTTTCTACGCTAACGCGCAGATGTACACTGAGGCTTCTTTTCTTTTTTAGGCTAGTTGATGTTGCGGTGGTGTCTGTATATCCAAGCTGCGTCTTGATTGTAGTTGTGCAAACTTATTGACGCCATTTTGCGAATATCTGCTGAGGTAACTTCGTGCTTATTGCTGAGCCAGCCGTCTACTTCTTCACATACCTTGCTTGCAACTAGCTCTGCAGTGGCAGCAGGTTCTCTTACACTTAAACACGACGAGTAAATGCTGGCGTACAATTTACGTTCGTCATACGCTTCCGAGTGGGTGCCGCGCTTTACTATATGTTTTTGTTGCTTAGCCAAAGTTGATTGTTCCGTTTGCAATTAAGATTAAAATCCAGCCAAGAGACACCATTAGCAGTCCCATCATGAGGCGCATCAAACCTTTGCCTTCTTCTTTCCATTTGGACACATCGCTGATTTTGGTTCCACCAGCTACCATGAACAGGATGATTATCAGAGGTAGGACGAACAGGAAGTTGTATAGCACCATTAGAGCTAGTGCCATAGCGTTGAAATCGATACGCAAGATGGTGATTATTGCAAGATAAGGTGCGCCAGTGCAGGGGAGTTCGACGGCGGCAACAAAAGCGCCCAAGAACATTACACCACCTATAGTAGTCTTCTCGGTAGAGTAGTCGTGTATTTTCTTGGCAAAATAGGTTGGGATTTGCAGTGAAAAACCTTTGCCGTACCAGAAGTAGTCTTTAATTTCTAAAATTCCAGCAAGTATAACCAAGGCTCCAACAAACAGTGAAAGGTATTCAGCAATAACTATTGGTATTTCGGAAAAGAAGTAGACTAGTCCAAGTCCTGCAATCAGATAGGTCATGAATATAGCAAATATATAGGCGCCACCAACTACTAGTAGGCGTTTTGGCGAGCCTTTGCCGCTGCCAAGTATTACAGACACCATTAGTATTAGTACACCGATGGCGCACGGGTTAATCGAGTCGATTAGCGCCGAACTTACTACAAGTGCCAGTGTTGGAATGTCTACCATTGTTCTACCTCGTTGCCTGTTGTTGTTGCTTGGCTTGCAGCAGAGTTAAACTGTGCGTCGGTGCTCGTAGTTTCGGCCGCATCATCGCTTGTTGCTCCAAGCACATTTGATTCTGCTGAACTTGAGTCGCCTAGTGCGGCCCCAGCTCGTACGCCCGTTACTTCTGCATCGTCTGGAGTGCTTGTTATTCCCAGAACATCTTCGGATTCAGTTTCGTCGGAAGGTTGCTTTTGCAAATCCAAGTAGTAATCCTTGTCGTAGTCGTAGTCTACTTGTTCGATTTGGCATATTCCCCGTTTGTTTGGCTCTACGCCGAAGCTTTCGCATAAGTTTACATCTCTAACGCCGTATTGTTCGCAAAGCTTGTCGGTTTTTGCTTTGGGCCGATCGAATTCGAATATAATACAGTCGCCTGGTGGCACATTTGAATCTTCGTATATCGAGAACTCTGCAACCGTATCGATTCCGAAGTGGTCGAGTGATTCTTGGTCATCTAGTTTGTATTGCTTGTAGGTGTCGTTTTCTTCATTGTATCTGTAAACAAAAGTCTGCACTTCTGCTTCTTGGTCTCCACAGTTTTGGCCAGATGTAAAGTAGGCTACACGACCATTGTCACCGTCTTGCATAAGGTAAGAATCGATTATTGATAAGTCTTTAGATTCTCCGTCGCCGTCGACTTCGTCTTCTAGTGTTAAGGAGACATCTTTATCTAGAGGTACTACTAGTGCGTCTTCGGTTATTGCTCCACCAACTACATGCATGAATTTGCCCAAGCTGGCATCTACTTCAGCTTCAACCACTACACCTTCTAGGTGAATTCTATGATCATCGTGTTCGTGATAAGTCGCTGTACCGATTTTATTGGACAGGGTGCCAGTAGGGTTGCGAAGTTCTAGTTCGTTGCCGCAAGCCCAGTATTCGACGTCTGCATGCCAGTGGACTGGTCCACCAGAATCGGATTCCAGGTTAAGCCCGACAGTCCCAGCTATCATTATGAAGGTAGGAATTACTATGGTGGCCACCATAGTAACAAACAGTGGTTTCTTTAATTTTTCGGTCTTGCCGTTGGTTAGTGCGGCAATAATTGTAAGAACCAATAACGTAATGGCTCCTATAGTCACCGTCTTTATGGCTCTTGATGTAACAGAATGTTCGAGATCTTCACTGGGTTGGAATACACCTGGAATTTGATCTATTACTGATGAGAATTGTGAGTGGATATTGATGAGTTGTGTTTGGAACATTTTTCTAACGCTGTTTTATTTTTCTTATGCTTTGCAACGAATATAGCATATACTAACCATAAACGTAAACAAAATATTTACTTGACAAGGGGATATCTAGCGGTGGGACAGTGGCATAGAAAAACTACAAAGGAGGCTTTGGCAGAGCTTGAAGTTAGCCAACTCAAGGGACTAAACGATGGACAGATTGCAAAGCGCGTTGAAGAATATGGACTGAATGAACTTCAGGCCGGTAAAAAAATAAACCCATTTAAGTTATTTTTGAGTCAATTTAAAGATGTTCTGGTAATTATACTTATAATTGCCGCATGTGTATCGCTAGCGCTAAGCTTCGTTGGTGGTGAAGGTGACGCCAAAGTTACGTTGCCTGGTGAGGTTAGCCTAGATGCGAGCGAATGCCAGGTGCTGCCAGACCTATCGGCAGAAACGACCTACAAGTGTACGGGCTTAGGACTATTCTCTTCTGATAGCTTGGTATTCGAAGAGTCTGAACACAAAGAAGGTATAACTGAAGCGTTACTGATATTCGGCATCGTAGTCGCTATAGCTATAATCGGTTTCTTCAATGAATACAAGGCCGAAAAAACTGTAGAGGCTCTTAAGAAACTAGTTGGTCATGATGCCAAGGTTCGCCGGAACGGGCAGGTGGTAGAGGTGCCAGCAAGTCAATTAGTGCCTGGAGATATAGTGCTTTTGGAAGAAGGCCAAAAAGTTCCTGCCGATATACGTTTGTTAGAGGTAAGGGCGCTCCAAGCCAATGAAGCCGCACTTACTGGAGAATCATTGCCAACGTCTAAAAGCACCCATGCAATTGACGGTGCGGCTGCATTGGGCGACCAAAAGAACATGCTGTTTTCGGGAACCATAATTACGACAGGAACAGGCGAAGGCTTAGTCGCTACAACCGGACAGGAAACCGAAATAGGCAAAATAGCACATATGGTAAATGAAGTTGAAGACGAGCAGACTCCAATGCAAAAGAAACTGGATGCGCTGGGGCGTAAACTTGGCGCACTGATATTGCTAATATGTGTATTTGTTTTTGTGATTATATTCTTTGTAGACGAATCAATATCTGGCGATCCACTGGTCGACCGTTTGGTGTTTGCGTTTACTGTAGCCGTGGCGCTGGCTGTAGCTGCTATTCCCGAAGGCTTATCTTTCGTAGTAAGAATTTCTCTTGCACTAGGGGCTCGCCGCATGGCTGCCAAGGACGCACTTGTTCGTAAGCTTTCTGCAGTAGAGGCATTGGGATCTACAGATGTTATATGTTCGGACAAGACTGGTACTCTCACCAAGGGCCAAATGACAGTTAGGAAGATATTTTACAATGGCCAGAAATTTGACGTTACAGGATCTGGCTATGAAACCATGGGCGAATTTAGCTACATGGGCAAAAAAATGTCAGATGCCAAAAAGATATTGCCGCTGCTAAGAGTCGGCCTACTTTGCAACAACTCCAGACTTAGGGATGGGGCAATTTTGGGCGATCCAACTGAAGGTTCTTTAATTGTTTCGGCTGCAAAAGCTGGTCTAGATCACGAAAAAGAAACAGCCAAGTACAAGAGGCTGGACGAGGCTCCATTTAGTAGCGAACGCAAAATGATGAGTACTGTGCACAAAATGTCGAAGACCTATTTTGTAGCTAGCAAAGGCGCACCAGACGTATTGCTGGCCCACTGCACAAAGGTTCTCTGGAAGGGCAAAGTCCAAAAGCTTACTCCAAAGCTAAAAAAAGAAATAATGGCCACAAATCAAGACTTGGCAAAGCAGGCTCTACGTGTGCTTGGTTTTGCGTATAAAGAAGTAAAAGTCCAGCCCAAGGGGGCCGAGTCCATAGAAAAAGATTTAATATTCGTTGGCCTGCAAGGCATGATGGATCCGCCTAGAGAAGAAGTTAAAGAAGTTATTCACCGCGTTCACGCCGAAGCAGGCATGAGAGTGTTGATGATAACTGGAGATTACATCGAAACCGCCAAAGCTGTCGCCGCCGAGATTGGCATAGAGGGCCAAGCCATATCTGGAGCCGACCTGGATGAAATGAGTCAAGAGGAGTTTGAAGATAAAGTTGAAAAGATTTCTGTGTATGCCCGTGTAAATCCAGAGCATAAAATTCGTATAGTTAAGGCGCTCAAGAAGCATGGTCATCAGGTCGCTATGACGGGCGATGGAGTTAACGACGCTCCTGCAATAAAGGCTGCCGACATTGGAATAGCCATGGGAATCAATGGTACAGATGCTGCTAAAGAGGCTGCAGATTTAATACTCTTAGATGACCAGTTTTTGACCATAATTGATGCAATAGAAGAAGGTAGAGGAATATTTGACAACGTTCGCAAGTTTGTAAGCTATTTGCTTGGGGCAAATATCGCAGAAGTGTTCATAGTAGTTGGCGGCATTCTTATACTGAAAGATCCGGTACTTACCGCAACACAACTACTATTTATAAACATTGTCACCGACGGCTTGCCGGCAATTGCACTTGGGTCTGATCCCGCAGAAAAGGGCATTATGCGCTACAAACCTCACCACTTCCAAGATGCCATAATAAACAAACACGTTTGGATAGAGATGTTCGTGTATGGCATCCTAGCTAGCGCCTTGTTGCTGTGGCACTACAATCAGGCCCAAACAAACGACGGCTTAGTAGTTGCTGCATCAGTTGCCTTTACGGGGCTAGTTGTTTACGAGCTAGTTCGACTGGTAGTACTAAGAACAAACTATCAGATTCCTTGGTTTGCCAACCCATGGCTAACCGTTGCGCTTGTAGCATCGTTCTTGGTTCAAATTGCTGTTCTCTATATTCCACCTGTAGCCAAACTCTTTGAAATTGAGTCATTTGCAGGCAGCCATTGGTTGGTGATTGCTACTGGTTCGTTGATAATTTGGGTGATAATGAAGCTTGTACGTCGATTTCTCGTGGCATATATGCCCGAAGTAGAGCCGCAATATGACTCTGCTCACTATCAGCGTAGCTAGTTTATTTTGAAGCTCCTGAAAGGCGAGTATTTAAGCTTAGTCATGTGGGTCTGTATCCAGATTATCCAACTTTAGAAGTGCTATATTGAATATTATGAAGCACGACATTCAATCATCACCGCAACCTTTTGGGCTTCTTCTTGAAGAGGATAAAAGTATCACCACTGGGCGATCTTTGTATGTGAATATACTAACCTGGTTACTTGTAATCGTTTGGCCGCTAGCTGTGTTTGCTGTAGTGAATTTGTTCTTTTTGGATGATACGAAGATTGGTGTAGGCGTTGCTGTGTTGGTCTCCGCAGTATCCGTATCTAGCTACATGGCGTTTTTGAATCTCAAAAGTAACAAGAAGTACGCCAGTCAACTAGTTGCCAACGGCTTTGAGCCTGTTGATGGTAAGTCGCCCGCCACAGTAGAAGTTTATAATAATTTTACATCCATACGATTTGGCAGAGGGGTTCGGCTGAGCAAGCAGTTTGCAAATAGCTCCAAGCAAATTGGCACTTTTCGTATTAGTCAGGTTGTAGGTATGGGGAAGCGTTCTCGTAAAAGGCTGGCTGTTGCGTACGCAAGACTAGATAGGTCCGCGCCGCATATTGTTTTTGACGACAGGCAAATTGGTGCCGGAGTTATGCCGCACAAAGTGGCAAGCAATTTTACAGGTGTAGATAGCAGATTGAGTGAGTATGACCTAGCCGTCTATGGAGAAGACTTTAAATATATTCGTGCATATTATGACTCAACAGAGCCGAATAGTGCGACCAACATTATTAATGTAATAGCCAAGCAACACCATGTGTGGCGCGGCTTTGAGATGGAGGTATGTGGTAACTACATATTTGTTGTGAGTAGGTTGACTTTTTTCAGCCCAGTTTATTTGTTTGACTGTCTAGAGAAACTCAAGCAAATCGTCGAGCATGAAACTAGTAAAGACTAGACATACCCAAAATGAAAACAGTGCTGCATGTGCTCGTGCAGAGCACATGCTCTAAGTGAAGTTGCACCCCATGTCTACGTGTATCCTGGTGGAATTGTGGTGTGCTTGTGTGGAATGTTGCATCGTTGTTGGGGGGTCTGGTAGCTGGGTTACCTGCAAGAGTGTCACGCATATGACAGTTGAGTGTTTTTGCCTGGCTGTAGAACCAAAGAGTATATCGATATGCATACAAAAGTGGTAATTTATGCTCTTGTTTTACAGACAGTGGCTAACCAGACAATTGATAATTATAAACATAAGCTTGACAGAATAACAAAATTACGCTATGATGTAACAGTCATAAACTAAAACAAAAACGAGCGGCAACGAAGCCCCTTAGCCAATACAAAATAACGATCAACTCGTAGTAGCTGAAGGGTTTTTGCCGCTCATAGAAAGGAAAGTATATGGCGGTATTAGGTTTAGGCAAGGTTAGTAAAAAACCTGTCACAAGCAAAAAAGGCAAAAAAAAGTCAGCCAAAGTCATTACAGACACCAAAACAAATGATGACGCAGCTGCTGTGGATAGTAACGACACGCAGGCAGATGAAGCCAAGGCATTGCTCGAGCAAATGAATGCCAAGGCAGATGCAGACGTATGTCCATTCTGTTAGCTCGTTAGATCTATTAGGGTCTTACTTATTAAAACCTCCTTTTAAAGGGGGTTTTAATATTTTTACAAGATTTGCATTTGGATTTATGGCCCAGAGATTTCAGAACCAACATTCCTGGCATCTCAATACACGTCGGCCAAGCAAGGAAAACATGACGCGCCACTGGCGCCTCATGCCTACGGTCGCAGCTTAAATCCCTTCCGGCTACCAATCAAAAAGCCATCCTTGGGATGACTTTCTAATTGGTAGCAGCGGCGGGGATTGAACCAAGACTCTAATTTTGCTCCTCGGCAACATTGACATGCCACTGGCATCTCAATGCTCGTCGGCCAAGCAAGGAAAACATGACGCGCCACTGGCGCCTCATGCCTACGGTCGCAGCTTAAATCCCTTCCGGCTACCAATCAAAAAGCCATCCTTGGGATGACTTTCTAATTGGTAGCAGCGGCGGGGATTGAACCTGCGACCTCAGGCTTATGAGTCCTGCGCTCTAACCAACTGAGCTACGCTGCCATTTACAGAGGCCACTATAACAAGAAATAGTTAACCTTTCAATCTTGGTCGTGCGTGAGATGATCTCGCCTAGAAATTGCCCACCCTGAAGCTTATCTGTTCAGATTTAGTTTTCGTGATTGGGTCAGGTGGGCTTGAGCTATTAGCAGAGTTCGCTTTGTCGTATTTGTTTAAGAACGAGTTGGCGCACCAGTTAATGCGTTTCTTCTATAATATTGGAATGAGTTCGTCAAATAATATGATAGAATGTCGCATGAACAAAACAATAGGTTTAGGTCATTTTTGAGACTGCACCTGGTACCAGCCTCAAAGGAGAGGTCTTGAGCAACGTTAAATCCAAAAAACCACTTTTTGTTGATGTATTAAGCAATAAGCAAAAAGTGCAGCTGAATATAAGAGTTGTTATATGGTTATTTGCATTGTCGATTTTTTGGTATTGGTGGATCAAATATACTGGCTATCATAGTTGGGCTATCTTCGTAATTAACTCATTTATATTGGCCTACGTAACAGTTGCTCCGGCGTACTTTTACTTTTTTATAACAAGGATGCGTAGAGTTAACCCTGCACTAGATGTGCCAAAAAAACGTGTAGCTTTAATCGTAACCAGAGTTCCATCTGCCGAGCCCTTTAAGATGGTAAAAAAGACTCTAAAAGCAATGCTAAGCCAAGACTTACCGTATAAATACGATGTTTGGTTGGCCGATGAAGACCCAAGCAACGCAGTGTATGCCTGGTGTAAAAAAAATGATGTCCGTGTGAGCACCAGAAAAGGTAATGAGCTATATAACTCGCCGACATGGCCGAAGCGCCGTAGGAGTAAAGAAGGCAACCTGGCATATTTTTACGACCACTATGGTTATGACAATTATGACGTTGTGCTTCAGTTTGATGCCGATCACGTTCCTAGTCCATCCTATGCGTCTAGTATGATTAAGCCGTTTTCGGCAAAGAACATTGGTTATGTTTCAGCCCCGAGTATTTGCAGTAAAAACCAGTCTAAGTCATGGGCGGTAAGGGGGCGACTTTTTGGTGAAGCAACCATGCACGGGCCGCTTCAGCTTGGTTTTAATGACGGCTATATGCCTATATGTTTTGGTAGTCACTATGCCGTGCGCACTAAAGCTCTTAAGCAGATTGGTGGCATAGGCCCAGAGCTGGCCGAAGATCTGAGTACAACTATTGCTATGAATGCAGCTGGTTGGGATGGAGCCTTTGCTATAGATGCCGAAGCTGTTGGCGACGGGCCAACTACTTTTTATGATTGCATGAAGCAGGAGTTGCAGTGGGCGCGATCAGTTTTTAATTTGCTTCTTACATATGCGCCAAAGCTGTTCTGGAAACTGTCTTGGCGTAAGAAAATCCAGGCAGTGTACTGTTTGGTATGGTATCTGTTAATGGCTTCGTCGAGCATGTTGGGGTATTTATTGCCCGTAGCTTCAATTGTATTGGCCACCGCATTGGTCAAGGTTAATTACATTGCATTTATATATTTCTCGGCAGTAACTGCATTTTCGGCAATAGAGATATCTGCTTGGTTAAAAAAACAAGGTTTGTTTAGGCCTGTAGATGCGCCTGTTGCTTCGTGGGAGCAACTATTGTTTAGTTTGGGAAGATGGCCATGGGCTGCGTGGGGTCTTGTGCTTTCTGTCATAGACAGCTTTAGGAGCACGCCTTTTAGTTTTAGGGTTACACCAAAAGACGATAGCTCTACACCCAAACTACATACCAGGCATCTTGCAGCTTACGTAATGGTATTTTTTGCCCTGGTCTTGCCAATGTTGTTTAAGCACAATGATCGCAACGTGGGAGGATATTACTATGTGGCTTTGTTTGGAGGACTTTGGTACATGGGTTTTGTTGTCGCAGTCATGCTTTTGCACCGCAAGGAAAATAATTCCAAAATCCCAGTTCGACAATTTGCGTTAGTTCAAGTCATGATGGTTGTGTTTTTGGTAAGCGTACACAATACTCTGCCAGAAATGGAATCAGCTTTTAATCATATGATAAAGGGAGTAGTTAATGTCGTTAATTAAGGTTCGTTTGGCCAGTTTAAGACTGGTGTTTGTACTGGCGCTATCTGCTTTTGGGTTGGTTGCACTGCTATTTATGAGTAATAACAAGATCAAGCCGGCCCCTCCTGTGGGCGCAGATCGTCAAATGGGTGTAGTTGCAGGGGACAATAACTCGCAAAATGAGATTGGTGGCGACACAGAACTCAACAATGAAGTTGGCGAGACTACAGAACTACCGGATGAGGCCGATACAGGCGAATCTGTCGAAACATATGTCCAGCCTACGCTGCCTGTGGTATCTCCAGATAGTCGTACGCATTTGGCACCAGCAAATCCACAAATTTTTGAAAAGCCAGCCGAAGAAGTAATCGAAGAGGCGCTAGTAAGCGTCGTAGATGCGGGCGCGGTACGACAAGCACCGGCGGTTGGCAGTAAGTTCTTTACAGGTGTTTATGATTGTAATATTTTTTGGGGTGGCGGCAGGAATTATCCGTTTAGGCCAGAAATTGTGTCGGTTTATAGCGACTGGTCCGATTACGAAAATATAGCTTTGTCTTTAGCTAATGCTTTTAAATATAATCCCGACTATGTAATGCTCTCTTTAGAGCCTTTTACTACTGCATCTGGCAATAGTTATCAAGTGTATTCAGATACTGTCAGTGGCAGTAACGATGTTGTTATCGATGCATTGTTGCAGGTGGTCTCCCAATATGACACAAACAGAGTAATGATACGCTGGGCGCAAGAAATGGAGTTGCCACAAAGCTTTCCTTGGTCGGGCAGAGACCCGGCAGAATTCAAAAGTGCCTGGCAATATTTTGTAAATAAAGCACGGACAGTAACACCAGGTATCAAATGGGTGTGGTCGCCGGCGGGCAATGCTAACGCTGCAGCTTACTACCCGGGTGCGAGTTATGTAGATGTCGTCGGGGTAACTTTGTTGTCGTACGAAGATTGGCACAAGGCTTATGGCTATGGTGGTGATGGTTCATTCGATGTTCTGTTTGCAGAAAAATACAAGAACGTGTCTAGTTTGGGTAAGCCTGTCTTTATCACCGAGCTAGGCATAGCCGCACCTTCAGATGTAAATGACGCCCAGCTTATTGCCGATATTAAGTCGGCGTGGATGGAACGGGCATTGCAGAATTTGGCCAAGTATCCACTTCTTTCTGGGTCGGTGTATTTTAACTGTCAGAATCCACCTAATTTTACACGTACAGTACCCGATTGGAGATTGATAGATCTTGATTTGCTGTGGAGCCCAATCGAGCTCAACGGTATATAATTGTTGACGACATGATTAACCACACACATATCCGGTTGGCGCCCGCAAAGTATGTTGCTGCCGTTTCTGGTGGTCTGGACTCTATGG
This sequence comes from Candidatus Saccharimonadia bacterium, assembly GCA_937951635.1. GTDB lineage: Bacteria > Patescibacteriota > Saccharimonadia > Saccharimonadales > CALFBO01 > CALFBO01. The sequence continues at coordinate 2,877 of CALFBO010000069.1, read as the reverse complement.
TTATGCTAGATATACTTCGCAAGCAGCCAGGCCTGACGCTACACGTCGCGCATGTGGACCATGGGATTAGGCCAGAATCAGCCCATGATAGAAAATTTGTACAAGAGTATTGCGCCCGTAGCAAACTAGATTTTTCATACAAAGAGGCCAGCCTGGGTCCAGGCAGTTCGGAGCTTAAAGCACGAGTTTATAGGCAGCAATTTCTAATAGAGACTATGCAGGAAGTCGGTGCTGCAAAAATTATTACTGCCCATCACCGTGATGACGTACTGGAGACTATTGTGATTAATCTCATTCGAGGTACTGGGCGTCGCGGACTCAGCTCATTAAAGGATACCGCTGTTTTTGCCAGGCCGATGTTGAGATTTTATAAAGCTGACTTGCTAGACTATGCAATTTATCATAATTTGCAGTGGGTAGAAGATTCAACCAATGAATCCATGGCGTACTTGCGTAATCGTATCAGAAACAAGTTGGTAGTTGCCAACTTGGCAGACCAACAAAAAATGCTTCAAATCAGAGACAGTACGATGCAATTAAATTACAAGATAGACTCCATGCTGTCAGAAATAGTGTCCTGGGTAGAGATAGAACCAGGAGTAATAGATAGGGATAGGTTTAGGATTCTGCCATATGTCATTTCTTTGGAGGTTGCACTGGTGTTATTGGGGCAGCATCTAAGTGTAGACCGACCAATGGTCGAATTGGTGACAAATAGTATAAAAACAATTATGCCAAACACAGTTTTACATTTAGCTAACGGTCACGAATTGGAGTTTTCGCCCAAGCTTGCTCGGTTTAAGCATAATATTTGAGTCTACAACCCCTGTATGGCATGCTATAATCTAGCATCATAGGTGCTTGAGATAGCGACCTGCAAAAGATTTTAAGGAGATTTTTGACTTTTTATGGATAAGAGACGCCCCAGTGGTAACCAGCGCAATTTGAAGAATATGGGCTTTATCGCCCTTTTAATACTCATAGGTTTGGCGCTACTAGCCGCGACCTTTAGATCGGAAGAAGTAAAGACTATTTCCTTTACAGAAGTAGTTCAGTTTGCGACCGACAATAAAATAGAAAAGATCGATCAAGAAGGCAATAGCCTTAATGTAGTGTTACGTGAAACTGTAGAAGGCGAAGAGGACCTAGGCCTGGAGCGTAAGTCGCGCAAAGACCCCGAGGCTGTACTTTCAAGCCCAGAGCTTATTCCTCAGACATTTTCATTATCCATAGAGCCGCCCGATACTAGTTCGCAGTTTTGGACTCAGGCTTTATTGGCTACAGTACCCTTGGCAATTTTTATTGGATTTTTCTACTTTATGATGCGCCAGGCGCAGGGTCAGGGCAGCCAGGCTATGAGCTTCGGTAAATCAAAGGCAAAACTGTATGGTGGCGATAAGGAACCCGTGAGCTTTAAGGAAGTTGCCGGTAACGACGAGGCCAAGGAAGACTTGGAAGAGGTTGTAGAATTTTTGAAATTTCCCAAAAAGTTTAGAGATCTAGGGGCTAAAATTCCCAAAGGCGTATTGCTTGTGGGTCCTCCCGGAACAGGCAAGACTATGCTTGCACGAGCAGTTGCTGGCGAGGCAGCGGTACCTTTCTTTAGTATATCTGGATCGGAGTTTGTAGAAATGTTTGTTGGTGTCGGTGCTTCCAGAGTTAGAGATTTGTTTTCAAAAGCCAAGAAAAATGCCCCGTGCATTATATTTATCGACGAGATCGACGCAGTGGGTCGAAAACGAGGATCTGGTATGGGCGGCGGTCACGACGAGCGTGAACAAACCTTAAACCAGATACTGGTCGAGATGGATGGCTTTGATCAAGGTGCGAATGTCATAATTTTGGCGGCGACTAACCGAGCAGATGTTTTAGACCCCGCGCTTCTTCGACCAGGTCGCTTTGACCGTAGGGTGAACATTACGCTACCTGATCGTAAAGCACGTAAGTCTATATTGGGTGTGCACTTTGAAAAGAAACCCAAGGATAAAACTGTTGATTTGGAGTCGTTGGCTGCAAAGACGGCCGGTTCTAGCGGTGCAGATCTTGCCAATATTGCCAATGAATCTGCCATAATTGCGGCAAGACGTAATAAAAAAACTATATCCAACAAAGATTTGACCGAAGCTTTTGAAAAGGTTGCCATTGGCCCAGAGCGAAAAAGCAAAGTAATGTCTGACAAAGAAAAAGAAGTTACTGCATATCACGAGGCGGGGCATGCCATAGTTGGGCACGTGTTGCCAGATTCCGACCTTGTTCACAAAGTAACAATAATTCCACGTGGTGGTACGGGGGGTGTAACTTGGTTCATTCCGCCCGAAGATAAAAGCTACCATTCGATAATCGACTATAAGGATGTTTTGGCTAGAATGCTGGGTGGCCGTGTAGCCGAAAAGGTCATTTATGGTGGCGAACGTGTAACTACTGGTGCTGGTAACGACCTGCAGAAGGCTACCGACTTGGCTAGAGATATGGTCATAGAACAAGGCATGGGTAAAGGCACGCGCGATCAAGTTTTCCACAGCGATCAGGGTGGCATGATGTTTGACAGGATGGTGCACGAGCGACCTTACTCTGAACAAACACAGCAAACTATCGACAAAGAGGTAGAGGTTCTTATTAAAGAAGCTGCCGTGAGGGCCGAAGAAGTCATTAAGTCAAATAAAGCCCATCTTGATAAGCTTAAAGATGCTTTACTTAAGAAAGAGACTATTGAGGCTGATGAGGTTATTGAGATATTGACTGGGACTAAGCTGCCTAAAGCTGCCGCGCTTTACTAAACTCTCTGGCCACTTTTCACCCCCTCTGAACCAGACCAGACTTCCAACCGGCGAAGCCGGACTACAGACTGGTCTTCATCGTCAGCACAACATGAATCCT
>CALFBO010000068.1 GCA_937951635.1 Candidatus Saccharimonadia bacterium | reverse complement strand
TCTGTAGCTTGCCGCCTTCGCCTGCCGGGGCAACCACGAGGGTCGCCAAAAACACAACAGACACCAAGAACATCAGCGCCAGGTGAAAGGCATATGGAGATACTTTTTTAAACATGTTAGTCCTCCTTGAAGGAACGGTAGTTTTGGGATTTACTTCGGATATTGCAACCCCACCGACAAAACCATTGTTGTCAACGTGGTAGCAATATCCAAAAGTCTTGTAGGCCCAAATCGCTAACATCCTTTTTGTTAGAGAAGCATATTAAAAACCTAAAAAGTAGTATCTTTGAATATAGACTCTGTCAAGGTGCTCATCTAGATAAATATATTACTTATCAGAGCTTTACTACTATAGCACGGATTACAACATTTTGTCAATAGCACAACAGGGGCGAAGCCTCTTATGCTTGAGACAATTCCTTAGGCAATTCGCTCGGCCCTAACTGCTCAAAATTAAACGGTCACCCTCTCCATAATCCCTCTTGCAGCCCTAGGTGACTGTCTTGTCTTCGATATATTCAGGCCAAGTCCTATGGATGCAGCACCAGACAAAGCTACAATGAATAGTTTAGAAGTCAACGTCCTACTTATGAATGGTTGTCGTAGCCTTGTCGGGATTCCGGGTCAAGCCCGAAACAACGAAGGCAACAGGGCGCAGTACTTTAACCGCAGTCGAGCATGCCGATATACATACAGTGAGGATTTGAGCTGCTGGAACCAAGAGGAGCAACTGCAACTTACTCTGCCCGGGAGCTAAAAAGCACGAAGACTTTCACCGTAACACTAGTCGAGGTGAAATAAATAACACAAAGAACTAATCCAGATTCATTGTGGATTCTGTTTGTCTGTTATAGGGGAGGATCAAGGAGCGTAGCGCAGTTTAAGGAGGGTATGCTCCTCTCCTTAAACTGCGCACTGCAAGGTTGGACGCTGACTTGTTTCGGTCTGCCTGGCAAGGAGCCCGGCACTGTTTTTGACGGAGTGTACTTAAAGTACATGAAATGGGGACTAACTTTGGCAACGAAGACTCTAGCTGCCCAGAAGGGCTGAAAACGGTTCAGCGAAGGTATTCATGAGCGAAGCGGAAGATTATTTCAATAAACAATTCGGATTCACTCCGGATTTTTATTGCCTGCACAAGGGGGTGATCATGGAGCCGAAGGCGGAATCTAAGAGGGGCACCCTGCCAGTTTGCGGTACTGGGTGCTTTTCAGTTCTTCTGACGAGGCGCAGTGCTTTAACCGGAATGGAGCGTACTAATGTACGTGTAGCGAGGATTAAAGTGCTGGAACGAAGAAGACTAGACTGTAGTCCGGCTTTGCCGGCGAAAGTCTAGTCTGGTTCAGATTCTCTGCAAATGTGGCCAGGAAATGTTTCACCGGAACGCTAGTGTGGGTGGAAGAAGATTGTTCAATGAACTAATTCGGATTTACTCCGGATTTTCTTTGTCAAATATAGGGGGTGATTACGAAGCCGTAGGCGTAGTCTACGAGGGGGATACTCCCCCGCTTACCTACCTTATGTATTCGTGGAGTTTTTTGGAATCTTTATGCTTGCGCAACTTAGTAAGCGCCTTAGCCTCGATTTGCCGAATCCGCTCACGAGTAACGCTAAACTCCTGCCCCACTTCTTCTAGAGTGTGACTTTTGCCATCTTCCAATCCAAAGCGCATCTTTAAGATCTTTTGCTCACGCTCACTAAGCATGCCCAGCATTTCTTTAACATGCTCTTTAAGTAACTGGGTAGTGGCAGATTCTTCGGGTGTTGCCGTGTCCTCATCTTCGATAAAGTCGCCCAGCACAGATTCTTCGTCATCATCACGCACGCTAGCGTCTAGAGAAGAAATATCCTGTTTTATTTTCATGATATGCGCGACTTTTTCTACCTCGATCTCCATTTCCTTGGCGATTTCTTGATGAGTGGGCTCGCGGTTCAGGTTTTGAGTAAGCCGTCGCTGGGTTCGAAGAAGTTTATTGATGGTCTCTACCATATGAACCGGTATTCGAATAGTCCTAGCCTGGTCGGCAATGGCCCTAGTTATGGCTTGGCGAATCCACCAAGTTGCATAGGTCGAAAACTTAAATCCTTTGTCGGGGTCAAATTTTTCTACTGCCCTAAGTAAACCTGTGTTACCTTCTTGAATTAAGTCGAGTAAGTCTAGGCCACGACCAACGTAACGCTTGGCTATAGAAACCACCAAACGCATATTAGCTTCGGCCATTTCGTCTTTGGCCTTCTTTTCCCCGGTAACCACCCTGTGCGCCAAAGCAATCTCTTCGTCGGGTTTTAAAAGTGGTATTTTACCGATTTCTCGCAAATACAACCTAACCGAATCGTCAGATATATCGTCGGCATACATGGCAGATGGCTTAACCCGCTTTTCTTTTACCTCAACTTCTTCCTCTTCTTCGTCGCCCCAACCAGAACCAGCCTCTTTGCCTGCAAGATCTACGCCGTCGTCGGCAAGCTGGGTGAATAGCGAATCAAGTATCTCGGAGTTTGCTGGTAAATCAGGAATTTTACTATAAATTTCTTTTTGGTCGATTTTGCCAGCTTTTTTGGCCTTTTTTAGCAACTGCTCTTTTATTGCCTCGAAGTCAAATTCGTCTATCTTGGCTTTAGTTTTTTTCTTGGGAGATTTTTTTGCGGGACTCATTGTTACTTTTGCTCCTTTAACAAGCTACCAAACTTGGCGACCAACTCTTGTTGAGTCTTTACATCGCCCGTCTGCTCGGCCTGCCTAATCTGTTGTATTAATTTTTTTTTGAGAAATGTTTGATTATCTTGTTTGAGTCTGCGAGCTAAACCAATGGCTTCGATTGTTCGGTCCGAAGACGACCAATCACTATATAGCTCCTCTGTTTTGAATAACACTAGTTTTACATAATTTTCTATGTCTTGCAAATCTTTGACAGCCTGGATTGTCGACACAGCCTGAGCTTTGTCCAATATGTAGCTTGCCAATCGAACACTCGTGTCGGTTGCAAAAAAGTTTGATTCAATATCTTTAAGGCTGCGCTGGGTGTCTGGATATGCTAGCGATAGGCCCAGTAACAAATCTTGATACGCAGTATTTTTGGGGTTTGTTTTTGCCACTACTTTAGCTTTATTGGGTTTTAATTTGGGCTTATCTACGGTTCCAAAACTCACAAGTTTTTTACTGAGCACAGGCAGACTACTATCGGTAAGTTCTGACACCAATTTAAGATAGTGTTCTTGTTCTACAGGATCTTTAACATTAGCTAATACCGACAAAACTTTATCAGTAAACTTACGCTTTCCTTCGGCGGATTCAAGATCAAACTGTGTCTTGTAGCGCCCAATTAGCCAATCCATCACATATTGAGAGTCTTCAACGCACTGTTCCCAAAGTTTGGGGTCTTTGGCAATTAGCTCATCGGGGTCTTTGCCATGAGACAGAGTAATTATGGATAGTCTAGCTCCCAATTCTTGAGCAATAGGAATGGCGCGCTCGGTTGCCTGCAGCCCGGCCCGGTCTTGGTCGTATGCCAAGCGTACGTCGTCGGCAATTCTGTAAACTTGCTTGAGTTGATCCATGGTCATGGCCGTGCCAGCAGTAGCAATTACGTTTTTTACACTACTTTTATGTGAACCCACAACATCCATGTTGCCCTCAACTACAACCACATAACCCAGGTTGCGCATTGATTCTTTGGCCAATCTCAGCCCAAAGACGTGCCTACTCTTGTCGTAAACAAGTGTTTGAGGTGTGTTTATATATTTCGGCAAGCCATTATCTAAAACTCTAGCAGTAAATCCAACCGGCTTGCCCTGGCCATCGAATAACGGAACCATAATCCTACCCCTAAACATGTCTCTGCTGCTGCTACCAGAACGAATCGATACCAAACCAGCGTCCTTTAATTCCTGGGTGCTATACCCACGCTTACTCATAAACAACTGCAAGGCATTGGGGCTACGCGGGGCATAACCCAAACGAAAATCAGATATAATTTGTTTGCCATAGCCGCGCTTTTTAACCAAATAATCTAGCGCTTCGCGGTTCTTGGTTAAACTAGTCTGGTAGTATCTAATCGCCAATTCTAAGGCGCTGTAAATACGCTCCTTCTTTTTGGCATGAGTACCGCTTCGCCCCTTAAACAAAGACATATCTATGCCAGCTTTTCTGGCAAGTAGCTCTAAGGCTGTCCTAAAATCCACCCCCTCCATCAGCATCACAAAACTCAACATGTCGCCCCCTTGATTGGAAGAAAAATCATGCCATATTTGTTTTTCGGGACTGACCATTAAGCTAGGTGTTTTTTCTTTACTGAATGGCGACAAGCCTTTAAAATTTCGCCCAGATTTCTTGAGCTCGATGTAGTCGCCAACAACGTCTTCTATTTGTAACCGGTCTTTTACCTCATCCTTGACATCCATAGTAGTTTAATTATGAACCATCCCACCAAATAATAAAACTCCCTCGAGGGAGCTTAGCAATCCATAAATTTATATCACATGTGTCACGGCCCGGAATTCATCCGCGACACATATGATTTTCTAGAGCCTAAGCAGCTGCCTCGACTTTCCAGTCCTCAACAACACAAGCTCCACTTGCAACACTAAAACGCCTGAACCGTCACTAACTATGGCGACCTCTTCACCAAGCACCACAATGACTACAGCGTCAAAATGCTTTTTAGGCTGCTATGCAGCCCCCGCCCTTCGCCTCAAACTCCGAAGGGTAGCAGGTAAAAGGCCACGTCCACTTCATGCACTATTGCTTTTGATCTTAAAATATTATACAATATGCAGTATTCGAGGTTCGTCTACCAAAGGAGCTTTCCTATGCAGTCTCGATTGAATCATTTCACATTTGGAGCTGTCTTTGCAGCCTGGGCAGTAGTCAGCACCCTTTTGCTGCTTGCTACTTTCGTCTGGCATACACATTCACAGTTCTGGTTGGCTGACCTCACGACATGGGCACATACCGCCCTGGCTGTACTGATTTTGGGGATGTCAGCAATATTGCAAGAGCTTGCCAGCCGCCATCACCAATTTGGCCGCCTTGTGGCGGTAGTTGCAATGCTCTGGTGGTCCTGTGCAGGAATTGCAATTATGTTCCTGCCCGTAGGCGTCGCCTATAGTCAGAACTCCATGCTGGACCTCTACTTCAACTTCCACCAAAACGGCGTTCTCATTCAGGGGCTTACCATACTGTCTTGCGCAGCCATGGCAATACTTTGCCTGCGTTCATTCAATGGTCGGTCTAGCTTCCGGTCAATATTCAGCAACTGGGCAGCCTGGTTCATTGGCGCAGAACAAGTCACCAGTCAGCCATCAGGCAGCGAGTCAGGCTCTACAGTAGTGCCTCTCGTTCAGGAACCCTCGACGGCAGCCGACTAAATGTGGAACTGGGGACTGTCATGCAGCTAAACAAAGCCGTATGGCAGTTCCCGCATCCAACCTTTTTGCCCCTTCCTTTAGAGATTATAAAAATAGGGCTCATCTCGCCCCGAACACACGGCACACCAATCTGGTTTTATCATTCATAGCTAAACTAATAAACTCCAAGTCTTCTTAAGAAAAACAATCTGTAATTAAACAAGCACTTGTTGCCTCAATAGTTGCCAGCGTAGCTCTCATAACAGTTAGTATAGTTTTAATAAACCTAGTGTTCGTCCTGGCATCGACAAAGTTAGTCAATTGCTCGATTGGGCCAAAAACGCTTGCTAGCCTAGCTGAGCACTTTAGTAAATCGCCAAACAATGCTTAAATATGCATATGCTTTTTAATTCTACTCAAACACAGACCGGGCCATACCAACCAGGACCCAATTACGCCTTGATTATAAAGGTTTTGGCAGGCATGCTAACAGTAAGCGCTCTACTGCTGCTGTTTACTGTATTGTTTCGCGGCTCAAGTATTAGGCCCGATATCGATACTGTAAGTAAGGCCAACTTAGAAATTATATCCATTGCCGAGCGCGGGCTAGACGGCGACCAGTCCAGTCAGTCGGTCAAAAATACAGCCGCTAACATCAAGGCCCTAACCTCGCACAACCTTCTTCAACTGAATAACTACATCAACGACAACTACACTGCACCACCCCTCTCTGACTCATCATCTGAACAACTAGAAACTGCGCTTGAATCACTAGATAGAGCCGAACAATCCAACCGTTTTAATGAAGAGTTCAGGCGCCTGGCACCATTAGTTATATCCATATCTCAAACTGCAATAGAATCTTTGTTCGACAAAACAGAAGACCCCGACTTGCAAACAATACTAAACTCTACATACGAACAAAATGCTCTGCTGCAAGAAGAGTTATCCCCTACCCAATCCAGCACCTAAATAGCAGACTTTAGTTTAAAAAAGCTAACTATAGTCTTGCTGCCACTGGCTGACAGATGCATTTTGGTCTTGATCCTCGTCCTCGCCAATTACCAAATTGTGAGAATGTGCCACCAAATCGTATATTTCTTGATTGCTCAGCTGCCCAGACAAAATAATCGTATTCCAGTGCTTCTTGTTTAAGTGGTAACCGGGCATAACCTCTTCGTACTTTTCGCGCAAGTACTGCGAAAGCCCAGGATCGCATTTCAAGCTTAAACGTACCGGCACTTTGCCCTCACTGACCAAGGCAAACATCTTGCTGGATTCGCCAACTGGCACTTTATATACGGCTACCCCTTCACCAAATGGGTAGTCCAAAAATGCACCATCATAACTTAGTAGACGTTTTTCAATATCTTTGTGGCTAATCATAACAGCCACTATATACGAGTTTGATGTTTGTTGGTATAGCATCAAAACTTTAGTTCAATAACAGCAAGCTTTTTTAACCCCAATCACGAAACTAACCCAGTAATATAAGCCTTCTGGGTAGGCACATCTAACTCACCTAATCTGTTCGGATTTAGTTTTGTGATTGGGATTTATTTTATGGGGGCTACACTATCGAATTGAACTTATTAAACAAACTAAGTATCCTTGAGTAAGTATGGACATAATTCTTTTGCTTATAGGCTTTTTTGCGCTTGTCGAAGGAGCCAACTTACTCATCGCCGGCTCGTCGCAACTAGCGACTCGCCTTGGCGTGTCAGAACTGATAGTTGGGCTTACTGTCGTTGCCTTTGGTACTTCGCTACCAGAACTAATCGTTAACCTTTTTGCCAGTGGTCAATCTGGCGAGCTGGCGATTGCCAACGTTGTTGGATCCAACATTGCCAACATACTACTAATACTTGGTGTAACTGCCGTGCTCCACCCTCTAACTGTACATCGAACTACTGTTTACAGAGAAATTGTGTTTAATGTTGGCGCCGCAGCCGCACTCGGTCTTTTGGTAAGCGAAAGATTCTTGAGCGAAGGTGGATTCAAAGGTCTTGACCGTGTAGATGGTGCGGTTCTAATGTCGTACTTTTTGATCTTTATTTACTACACCTTCGGCAGAACAACTTTTGCCATGGCGAAAACACAAGCCAGCAAGACAGCAGCCAAACAGTCTAGTTTGCGTGGCAGTCACTTGAAAATACTCTTTGGAGCCGCAGGACTGTGGGCAGGCGGCAAGCTTATTGTTGACAGCTCTATAAGTATTGCCACTGCACTTGGAGTGAGCGAGGCAGTAGTTGGGCTTACCATTGTTGCCCTGGGCACCTCATTGCCCGAGCTTGCAGCATCGGTAATTGCTGTAAGATCAAATAAAATCGATATCGCCGTCGGCAATGCAGTTGGCTCAAACTTGTTTAACGTATTCTGGGTGTTGGGTTTAAGCGCACTTATAAACCCCTTGGAATTTGATAGATCACTAATTGTAGACATAATCGTAAACCTAGTGGTTGCAGTGGCGCTATTTTTATCTATGGTGCTGGGAAGGCCGCGTCACCAAATAAGCAAAAAGGAGGGCTTGATAATGGTGTCTATGTACATATCCTACATGGCATTTATAGTTATACGAGAGCTATAGTTGGCTTAGGGCCCACTTGCATTCGGCAATGGATTCACATATATCGTCTAGTGCTCTATGAGACTCCTGTTTTTGGTATTGAACTTGCTTTTTACCCTGTAAGTAAACTTTAAATACCGAAACATCGAACATGCGATAGTGCAACCTCGATTCTATATTTGGCCACCACCTACGAATAAATCGGCGGTCCTGGTGTATAGAGTTACCAGCCAGCACCATGTTTTTTTCGCCAAATTTATCTATGAAGCTAGCCAGACTACTAGTCGCTTCTTCTTCACTTATTTGCGACTGACGCACTTCGTCGAACAGCTGCGTCATATTTTTACGTGGCCATTCTTCGGCATTTTGCAAAACTTGCTCTGTTTGATTAATTACAGCCTGGTATCTTCCCAACTCTTTAAAATCAAAGTCGGTAACCAGAGCCGCGACCTCAATGATGCGCTGTGTATCTGGGTTGAGTCCAGTCATTTCTAGATCTACCCATAGCAACATCGTTGGCAGCTTGCTCAATGTCTGTCCTCGCCTATTCTTAGCGACGGATTCGCGTCAAAAAATTTATCTAGCCAGGATCTTAGCAAACTGCTTTTTGACCCATCTCGTATAGTTCTGTAAGCCATGACGCTAACGATTAATGAACCAAGGGCATCTACTATTAAGTCCCACATAGTGTCGGTCAAACCATTTTTTTGCATCTTGGTATCAAATACACCATCTATAGTAAATTCAAAAATTTCCCACACCGCACCAAAAGTCATGCCAAATGAAAACGTAATGAATGCCAAAAGTTTGGCGCTAATGTTCAAACTTTTTTGTTTATATAGCGTATAAAGAAGTAAAAACCCGGCAAAACCCAATACTACGCCAGAAGCAGTATGGAGCATTGCATCCCACCAAAAAAACTTTTCGTAAGCATCGAAGGCTTCACCAACGAACACCGACAAAAATATAAAGCCTACTAGCACCAAGTCATACTCCACCGGAATTTCAATTTTGTATGTAGACTCTATGAGCTCGGAGCTAAACGTAAGTAACAGCGCCAATATGCTTATAAAAAATATCTCCCAATCACCCGTGTTCAGAGCCCAGAGTGTGATTATGAGTATAACTAACCGCAAAAATAGAAGTATCAAATATATGACCCGCTCAGTAGACGAGTGTTTTGGCATAAAAACCCTTGGTTTTGAAAGACCCCGTAACAGCTTATTCATTGCCATCCCCTCTTATAGTCCTGCCGTCCTTCGTCGTCAAATTTAATGCTGCAGAGTTAATGCAGTAGCGTCTACCCGTTGTAGCACTTGGGCCATCTTCGAATACATGACCCAAGTGCCCCCTGCACTTTGCGCAGACAGCCTCACTTCGAATCATGCCATGAGAGTCGTCGGTTACAAAATCTACCGACCCCTCAATTGCCCTATCAAAACTGGGCCAACCCGACCCGGAATCGTATTTATTTTGTGACAAAAATATCCGACTAGTGCAATTTGCGCACTCGTAAGCACCTTCTGCATTGATCTTTAATAATGCGCCCGAAAACGGAGCTTCGGTTTGCTTACCGTGTAGCACCTGTCTTTGAGAGTTGCTAAGTTTATTTTCTTTGTTCATGCTATAGATAATTATAACTCACCAGGCCTGCTTTGGTTGCAAATATTTACGCACTCACTTCTTGGGCTTCTTGTTAAGCACAAGTTTTGCACTTTATACGCAACCGCTCACAACACTCGCTATTAAGGAGAAGGTGCCCCCTTTAGACTTAGGCTTACGCTACGCGATCTCACTCCCAGCCTTCGGCAGATGGGGCACCAATCCTTAGTGCAAAGCTCTAGGGTGTCGGAATCTATCTTTTATTGGTTGATTGGGTGGTTAAGGGGCTACCTTTACGCGCCTCGCCAAAAGTGTCCACAATAAATACAGCCAGTATTTTATCTGCTAGCGATGATGTCCTAGGATCATTAAAGTCAGAGATATAGCGACAGTATTGGTTCTGAAGACACAAGCCCAAGCGCGTAAGCTGCAGCACACCCAACCAAAACAAAAACCGCCCAACTGGGCGGTTTTTTACCTTGGTGACAAGAGTTGATTTATTCAACATCCCACTTGTCTGCACCAATCATCTTAACAAGCATGTATACAACCAAAGCCGTAGACAAGAATGCGATGAATGAAGCTAAAGCTTTACCATAGTTCATGGTTACATCACCAACAGTAGTTGATAGTTCGGATAGACCTACGTCGCCAAGAACTGCGCCAATAATTGGACTAACAATTCCTTCTACTAAATCGTCTACAAATGCAGCCACTGCGGCACCAACTGCCAAACCAACTGCCATACCAACCACACCCTGCTTACGCACAAATTCCATAAAGCCTTCCATGCCTTATCCTCCTTATTAAAAGTTAATGGTTATATTATACACTTTTTTGGTAGTTGAGCATATAGCCTAAGCCGCAACCGCTCACTACGTTCGCTATTAAGGAGGAGGTGACTCCTCCCCCTTAGGCTTCGCTTATGCTTCGTGATCCCCCTCCCAGCCTTCGGCAAATGGGACGCCAACCCCTAGAGCGTAGCTCTGGGGTGTCGGGACCTCTCTTTTATTGGTTGTTTGGGTGGTTAAAGGGTTGCAGCTAATTTTGTTGCATTATCACCAATAAAATGTTATAATTGTTAAGACTTAAACTATGTTTTTTAGTCGCAACTTGACAGCATAAGCAACTGCCTATTTTCAAAATAGGGTAGCGAATTGCCAATTTGGCATCCCTTGGGGTGCGCAATTGGCAATTCGTTTACCAAAGAACCTACAAGGAGATAGACATGATACAGATCAGTTATGACTTGTTGTTAATTATCGGGTTTTTGGTACTTGCGTTTTTGTGGGCCTACGGGTCGGCAAACCGAGACACCAAAAAGGACCTCCGTCGAAGACTCACATTACGGGATAGCCAAATTAAGATACTTAACGGCAAGGTTGGCAAACTCGAGGGTGAGGGCGGCAGAAGAGATACTTTTCTAAGGCATCTCCATGACGGCCACTACATCTGGACCCATTCGCATCCGCTATGGATCGAGAAGGCAGACGAAGATCCTGAACGAACCTGGTACAACCTTATATTCCTGAGCGGTACCGCTGATAAAGATGTAAATAATCAATTAGCATCCCTCGAACGAGTCGCGGCAATCTACCCTTACGATTGTCGGGCTGAGCTTACCAATTACCGTCCAGGATTCAGGGTTTTCCTCGTGCAAGCTCTCCCAGACCAGGGCATCGATACAATTGCCAGAATGATTAAATCTCAGAAATAGAGCAGCAACAACCCCGAGATGCACAAACAAAACCCAGATAACCAATCTGGAGCTTATGCTGTCATCTCAACAAACCGCTTAAACAAATTGAGCTGTTTGTTGAGATTGATGATAACTAGTAAGTCCTTTACTTAACGTACAGCCCCATAAAAACAAACCAACAGTTCCAGCAACAACTCCACTCAATTGCACGGGGTCTGATTCTGTAGGCATATGGTTAATGACAATTTTAAGAGTCAGACCCCTCTTTAAGGTGTGGCTATCTTGTCTTTTAAAGCTCAAGACTATAAATACCCTAATATCCTCCAGCTATACCAATGCGACCACACCCTAAGCAATTGGAGCGGAGCCTAAAGGTCTAACCTTTTTAATAAAGCGTGAAAGAGGTGACTCCTCCCCCTTAGACTTCGCTTATGCTTCGTGATCCCCCTCCCAGCCTTCGGCAGATGGGACGCCAACCCCTAGAGCATAGCTCTAGAGGGTGTCGGAATCTATCTTTTATTGGTTGCTTGGGTGGTTAAAGGGTTGCCCT
>CALFBO010000067.1 GCA_937951635.1 Candidatus Saccharimonadia bacterium | reverse complement strand
AGTAGGAGACACAGCAGACCTAGCAGACACAGGAAGTAGTGCAATATGGCTACTAGCAGCAGGCCTAGGCGTAGCAGCTACAGCAGGTGTTAGCTACATGGTTCGGGATCGAGTTGTTTATAGGGGTGGGTTTTAGGGGCTCTCTGCTTTTGGTGGGGGCAACACTGAACAGGGCCTAATTAGACGTGAACTTTGATAATACTTACTGAGCTTCTTGGCAGGCAGAATACCGACAGCTATAAAAACTACTCAATGACTAATGGGGGTGTAAAGCCGCCAAGAATGAGCAATATTCGTTTATGTCAAGGTTGCGATGATTGCTTGCTACTTAGTAATTTTGGGGCAGATTGCTGTAGGGCTACTCGCACGATTCATAATTTACACATATGGGTGTTATTTCTCCAAGTATGGTATCTTCCCCGTGTATGTAAACGTTAAAAACAGCCTTAAATCTTGCGGCTACCTCTCTTAAAACTTGGTTCTTTTTTACAATTGCTGCAGCAGGGCCATCGCTCGCAACCCCATGCGATCTGATTCCGAAACTACTGCATAAAAATAAGGCTCTTGGCAGGTGAGTAGACTCTGTTATGAGTACGGCTGTCCGTAGTTTAAAAATTTTACTAGCACGTTCACATGTTTCGTAGGTGCTGCGACCTGCGAAGTCGGGTTGGATTTTGGAACTATCTATACCCCTAATATTAACTAGGTAGTCAAGCATTACCTGCGGCTCGTTGTGTGACACAAATCGGTTGTCGCCCGATACAATAATCATGTCCAGCAAGCCCCTGTCAGCCAATTCAGCAGCTTTGTCTAGTCGCTCGGCTAAGAGTGGCGTTGGGCGGTTTTCTAGTATTCCGCTACCAAACACGATGCCAACTTTTGGACTGTCTAGGTTTGTCAGTGTATTTGGCTGGATGACTCTACTGCTATAGGCCGAAATCATCCCATATGACGCTGTAGCGACGGCAATTGATAAGATGGCCACGTGCAGTATTAGTTTTTTTGCAGAAAATAGTTTAGTCATTTTGATAGCTACAAGTGTAGCGATTTCTGCTTATAAACTAAAGCCTAAAATCTCTAGGTGCGACTTAATGTATAGGTATAGACAATAGTGGCTATGACAGTATTATCCGTCACAAGCGTGGTAATCCCAACCACAAATCCAACCCAGTCATATAATTCTCTAAGGTAGGCGCATCTGTTTAGATTTAGTTTCGTGATTGGGGTTGGCTTAGGTTGACACGCTCCGCCATTATTGTTAGAATCCCCTTCGGTAACAACAATAGATTTGTTAATTAAAAAGTAATATACCGCGGGGTGGAGCAGCGGCAGCTCGTTGGGCTCATAACCCAAAGGTCGCAGGTTCGAGTCCTGCCCCCGCTACCAAGAAAAATACCTCACGTAGTGAGGTGTTTTTCTTGGTAGCTGTGTGCACGAGAGAACCGTTAGGCGCACTATGCCGGGGGCATAGTGCGGAGTCCTATGGAGCGAAGCGGCGAGTGAGCATTTTATGCTGGGAGCATAAAATGTTGCCGAACGAGAAAACAATGTCGAGTCCTGCCCCGCACTCCATGAGCTTCCACAAATTGGGGTAGCGGGGGGGGGAGATGAGAGCCTATTCGCGTTCACGCGAAACAGGTTCGTCGTAGCGAGCGAAGCGACGAAGACTAAAACTTATTTTATTCAATCTTTGAAAAGCGTATCTATCTTTTTAGATTTATATTAGCTACGTTTGCTGTTGCTTGGTTTCCATTGAGGTGAGTTACTTTAACGTGAACGTCATACGTTCCGTCATCAAAGCTTGAAAAGGGTATCACAAGAGTTGTTGGGGAGTAGCTCCCGATATCTTCAAATGATTATCCGGGCATTGGGTAGATGTTTTTTAACTCGAATACTGTGGTGTTGTTTTGGGTATTAACAACTCTAGCATCAACTCTTAGATCGGAGTGAGAGTAGTTTGGTTTGCAGTACTTGCATCCTAGTTGTACATAAAGTTGAGCTTTGAATTCAAATGATTCGTCAATAATTTGCCCATTTGTTCCGTTTATAACATTGAGCTTGGGTGTTATGGGGTCTGGCGCAGCCCAGGGCTCTACACTTAGGTTTTTGGCAGTTTTAGTTAAAGATGAGCCGTTGTCGTGGGTTGCCACCAGGGTCATGTCGTAAGATCCCACCCCTAGATCGCTGTAGGGGAATATGAGCCTAGCTATATTGCCATGAATGCTGAATGGCGCGTAGTTGCCAACTCTCAAATTGTTTACAATTACTTTACTTTCACCGGTATCTAAATTTTTGATTTCTAGGTATGCTTTGATTTCATCGTGATCCATGCGTTCGTCTAGGCGACAACGTTTTTCGGCACACTCGTTGTAGAATGCTGCCTCAAAAAATTGGTTGTCTTTGACAACCTTGTTTGTGGATTCATTAAAGAATGATATGTATGGGTTGGCTTTGTTTTTGTCGGCAGATATTTTTTGTATGCCTTGAATTTGTTTAGTTGCTACTTTACCACCCGCATGTTTTAAGCGCATTTCTAGGTTGTACACTCCATCTTCAAAATTTTTGAATGGGATGACGTATCTTATACCAGGTGCATTGTTGGAAGTCCTGAATTGGGGGTGGGGGCCGGGAGTTATGCCGTCGTCTTCGTATACAGTTTTGCCCGTAGTTGCATTTTTTACTGTGGCATATATTTTGATGTCGTCATAATTTGAACTGTCTATATTGCAGTTAGAGCCTGTGCAATCGACTATTGAGCGGTTAATTCCTGCAACAAAGTGAAACTCCTCGCCGACAACTTGGCCATCTTGTCCGCTGCTAACTCCGATTATTGGCATAATTTCGTTAGTTACAGGCTGTTTCGGAGTATATTCTTTTGCTTTTTTGGTGATCGAATAAGCATATGCAGTGACGCTTCGATCATCGCCTAGACTTGAAGAGATGCGCACATGGTATGTGCCGTTTGCAATTGTTTTGAATGGGATGGTTATCTTTACAGGCCGATCTGGCCCGGTGAATGATGTATACGGGGTGCCTAGTTCAACAGAAATGTTTGAATAGCTAATTGGTATCTCTCCGGTAACGGCGTTAACGACTTGGAATGAAATTTTAAGGTTTTGTGAAAATTTGCCAGAAGACTGGCAAATTTCTGTGCAGTCGACATTGTAGAAACTTTCTGCATGTAGTACGAAGTCCTCATGGATTGTTGCTGCTTGGGTGTAGTTAAGTAGGTTTATTTGAGGCAAACCTAGGCTATCTTTGTTGTGTTTTTCGAATTTTGGTCGTTGTCATTGTCGTCGAAGTTGCCGGTCTTTTCTATAGACAATGCCAATAGGGCTGTTCCGCCGTTTTCATAGTATTCAACAGCTATGAAGTGTGGCCCTTCCGGTAGTTGCACAGTAGCTGCATTCTCTATGTTGGCGTGTTCGTGCCATTTGTTTATTACGACTTCTCCATTAACATACACCCTAATTCCATCATCACTTTTTGCTGAAAAAGTGTACACTCCTTTGCTTAAAAAAGTTGAGTTTGTGAATTTCGCTACAAATCGGTTGCGATTTATATCTGGGTGTGGCGACTCTACTCCTAAGTTTAAATCTACATTTTTGTATTGAGCTTCTGCGTCGGCGGGTCGCTCCGGCATGACAGGCGGCGAAGATAACTTTTTAGACGGGTTTGGTAAGTTCCAGAACTTGGCGCTCCACGGGCCAATTGTTTGGCTAGAAGAATCTAGGGCGTATGTAGTGGGGCTAGGCGGGTTGCTGGACGACATGCCATAAACAAACATTAAGCTAATCAATAGTGTTGCGGCTGCAAGTAGCCTCTTGCCCATGTGGCGGGTACTCCTTTTTTGTGCTGTAATCTAATTGCACGACATATCATTTATTGATATAATATTACCATGAATTTACGAAAAGAAAAGCCAGTCACCCCTACGGCCTTCAGTATCTTGTTGGCACTGAGTTTAAGAAAAAGGCACGGCTACGAGTTAATAGAGCAGGTAAATCAAGACTCAAATGGCAGAGTGAAAATTGGTCCGGGCGCTCTATATGGGACTATTAAAGACTTGCTTCAGATGAAATATATAAAAGAAGTTAAAGATCAAGCGCAGCCTCAGACTGCGCGCAAGCGTCGTTATTACCAGATTACAGAAAAGGGTGTGGGGGCTCTTGAAAAAGAGGTTAGTTACTTTAATCACGCTGCAGACTTGGCCCGTGAGAGAAGTAAAAAATATATTCAAAAGAGAGCGTAGTGTGCTCAAATCTTGGGCTGTGCGCCAATACCAGCGAGTTTTGAGGTTTTATCCGCTGTCGTTTAGGCGTCAGTTTGAGGATTCAATGCTGGAAGTGTTTGAAAACCAGATTTCTGAGAGCGGAAAGTTGGCGATTATGCTTAAGTTATTATACTACTGCATTGAAGCTGTACCTCACATTTTGCATAGGCGTATAAGTAGTAGGGGTGCGTCTCTAAATCGCAGGAGTCATAACAAGTTTAGTAGGCTCAGCGCGAAGCTTGTGCTCCAGGCAGCAGCATGGGTTTTGATTTTTCTTTTACCGAGCTACTTAGTCAGGACACACTATAAAAATCCTATACTGGGATCGAAATTGTTTTATGATATTGCTAACATTTCGTTTTTTATTGCACCGGCGGTTGTGGTTGTAGCAACAGGTGCTGCTATATATAGTCTAGTTCGTTATCGCAGTGGTCTTTATTCGCGTAAAACATCGGCAGGAACTATTATCAAAAAATCACTTCCAGCCTTGCCGGCGATGTTTTTGAGTATGGGCGCGCTTTCAGCCTTGGGGTTTACTTTGTTTTTTTCTCAGGAAGGTAGTCAAGTTAAGCACAGAAGAGCTAGCATTATCGATAGCTCTCTTAGCTGCTCGATTTTTGGTATTGAAGAGGCCAAAAAGTATCTTGGAACTGGCGTTATAGTGAATGACGTTCTCAATAATCAAAGAAGTTATTACAAGGATACATTGTACTTGGAGCATAACGACCCGCCAGTTCTATCGGGTGCTAAAATTATAGATTCTGAATGTGTTTATGGCAGCCGTTCAACAATTGGCGTAATAAAAGTTGGAGTTAGGGATGTTAATAATGCTCTAGTTGTGAACGATTTGGAGTCAAGGTTTTTCTCATATAAAGAATATGCCGAGCAGGGCGTTGAAGTTTCAGGGTTTGACGGCTTTTATCATGTGAAAAATAACACCGTCTTTTTGAGACTATGGGTTACTGATCGTTGGGTAGATGTCTCAAGTGACTCGTTAGACACTGCCATCGGTGCCGCGCAAACTATAGCCGAGCACTTAGCACACCAAAACTGAACCTTTTGATAAATATATCAAACTTTGATATATTATCATTCATAAACTTACTTGAAAGAGTAATGAATGATTATGAGAAGATTACTATTGGCATCGCTGTTAAGTTTGGGTGTAGCTATTGGTGCTGCATCATTTAACCCTGCGAGAATCAATGCAGAAGACAGTTTGGTGGACTGGGCGGGAACTGATTGGGATGTTGAATACTGGAATTTACCAAATCCTAATCAGTATCTCAACTCACCACCAAACTGGGACACTAACAGTGTTTGGAGTGACTCCGATTTTTCACAATCTAAACACCTCACCGGAAGTAGTTTTTATATCGACAATGGCATGAATGCCCCAGAAGAGGGTGTACAGGCAGATCGTTTTATGGGTCAGTATTACACGAGAGTAGATGTTTTGCAGCCACCTAAGTTGAAGTTTAAGACTATTAGCGACGACGGGGTGAGGGTGATTGTGCACAATAGTTTTTACGGTAAAACTGTAGTCATTGATGAGTGGAACGACCATTCGGCTAGTGAGCATTTTGGCGAGGTTGCTGTTCCAAGCGGTTCGCTGCAAATTTGGATTCAGTACTACGAAAATGGTTACGATTCTGTGATAGGTGTTGATATAACTGCAGAGCCATCTGGAGAGCAAGGCCCAGGCCGTGCAGATTCAGAATTAATTATAAGTCCAGTAGCGGGCAGTGAATCTGGTGCTGTGGTTGGTGATTCGTTTGTTTATACTGCCAGCGCATACCTGAATGTAGATTATTGCGTCTATGATTCCAATGGTTTTAGAACTGGTTGCCCAAACCACAGCAACTATTTTGTAGATGGTTTAGAGTATCAAATAAGTTTAATCAATTCGAACGGAATCGAAAAGTATTCATATCAGGCCCCGATGGATCTGTCGCAAAGAGTTACCCCGTCAAGTCTATCGTGGCCATTCTGCTACAGTTCACCGTACAGCCCCCCGAAAGTTTGTTTGCCTTTTGAAAGTTTTGAAGACGATGAATATACATTAAATGTAGGTCTTTCGCATACAAAAAGTACGATAGAACCAGTATCGATATCTGCGCTCATAACTAAAAGTACGGAAGTGGCCGATGATAGCTCGGTCATATTCAGCAGCAGTTTCAACCCGTCGTGGGAGCTTCAAAAATGGGGTTCAATTGCCACAACAAGTGTTATCGAAGGTGGCCAGAGTGTGTTTGTTGAATCGAACGGCGGTCATGGTGGTGCAAGGCTAGCCTCACCAAAGATTAACGTGACCTCTGGTCAAAGCTATATGATCGACTATACTCATCTTGCTAGCGTTGCCAACGAGGTTGTTGTTCGTGAGTTCAATGCCCATGGCGACACTGTCGGGTATAAATGGGTAGGATATAGCCCGGTGCAGCTAGGGGGCACTAGCGCACTTGCAAACTATGAGTATTTGGCCCCAGGCAATGTTGAGTCTATAGAGATCTATATAGAACTTCGTGTACATGGAGAGTTTCAGTCCAGGCTAGATGAGTTTAGTGCTTTTACTGTGAGCGAACTTTAAACTAGTAGAATTATCCAATAATCCCAGGGGTCTTGAGCCAATTAGCCCTGGGGTTTTTGATGTTAGCTGGGTATGTTGTATTCTGGACCAGTAAAGACAACTACGACAGGAGATTTACTGTGGGTTTGCTTCGTGTAGAGCAAATTGGCATCGACGCACCCAGTTGGGACGCGCTTCTTGATTTAACTAGTTCAAGAAATAAAGTGCTCGAATTGATTGATGGATTTAAAAGTAACCCTACTATAAATACCGACAGGATTGTTTTATTTATGCATATTGGGACAGGGCCCGGGGAAGAAATACTCAGGGTCAGAGGCATGGACTGTATCCAGAATCTTCCTGTGTCATTAATGTTGCCGCTATCTGAACTTACTTTGAATGGTGTGCGATTTGAGTTTCCAGCTGCACTGGGGGTCGATGAAGCCCCAAGTATATTGGTGGACTTGCTGCGCCATCCAAGGTTGCAGTTAGATCGGCATGCCGAAGGTAGCTCTTTAGCTCAAGTGGCTTTCAGGGAGTGTCACAACTTACTGGATGGTTATGGGTTGACAGTTCCTGTACGTTGCAGCGAGGCGAACATGGTTCTTGGCTATGATTGTAGCTGCAGTTGCACCTGAGCAACAAACACCACCCGTCCTGCTTTTGCAGGAACAACGGGTGGTATATTTTTTGTTATTCGATGATTTATCTTCCACTCAAAAAGACATGGCTTATATTTGTAGATTACTTAAATCTTATTAAGAAACAATACGAATAAGTTCTATATCAAAAACAAGATCGGAGTTTGGCGGAATGTTAGAAGATGGTGAGCTTGAGCCATAGGCGAGGTCGGCGGGAATTATAATACGTCTCTTGCCGCCAACTTTCATGCCAGGTACGCCTTCTTGCCAACCTTTTATAACTTGGTCGAGACCAAAGGTGATGGGGCGACCCATGTCTTGTGAGCTTTGGAATATTGTGCCGTCTTGGCATAGCGCTCCAGTGTAGTGCGCGCTAATGGTTGAGCCTGCGGCTACTTCGTCGCCATCGCCAATAACTATGTCTTTTGTTGATAGTTCTGACACTTGATCTATGGGCGTAAACTCATCGAGTTTGGTGCCTTCTAGTTTGGGGAATAAATTCTTCTTTGCCATATTGTACTAGAGTGTAGCACACAGTTTAAACATCGATCATAAAATTTTTAAAGAAAAAAATAGTGGCACCACCGCTTGATCGAGTTGATCAAAACAATGGCACCACCCTGGGCTAGTTGGTGTTGGTCGTCGAGTTATGTGGCCGCGGCAGTACTTATTTCGATTTTGGCTGCACAGTGCCTGCTTCCTTCGCCAGTTTTGATGTGAATAACCTCTACCGTGTATCTGTTGGGAGCGATCCGTTCTTGGATCGCGGCGTGGGCTGACCCCGGTTTGGCAGTGGTGTCGTCTGGCATCACCTTCTCCATGACTGCATGGAAGTTTTCAAGATCTTCACTGTTCGGGTGCCATATGAATGGGCGGGCAGGGTCGCGATCGATACTCGCGGCTTGAGCCGCCACTTTCTTGAGAGCGGCCATGAGCAAAAGTACAGCCCGTGGAGTTATTTGCGGGCCATCGAACTTATGCGCCACAGCATACGCAAATTCATCATCTGTCAGGTGGGCATATGTGCTGGTGTCGTCGGTCGCTTGCTCGGTATCGTCCCGATCTAGGGTGAGTGGCATAACGAATATCCTTTAGCTATAGTGTACTCCCTTGACGTTTGTCAAAAGATGCATATATTACAACACAAACAGTAAATTTTTAAAAGTATGAGGGGTCTTTAGTCGCAAGTATTGGTCTACACTGCCAATTCTTTCTTGCTGGAATAGAAATTGACAATTTTGCTCCTGCTTGTCTATGGCTGGTTGCATTTGAAGGAGTTACTATAGTAGCAGCGACTATATTTTGCTAACATAAGCGATATACATGTATAAAATAACAATGAGACAAAAATGACCAAAGCGATTCAGGCCCCAAAAATTCCTTTAAAAAAGTTTAAACGCAGCAAAATAATTGCCACTATTGGGCCGGCTACACATAGTTACCAGTCTGTTTACGACTTAATGAAATCTGGGGTGAATGGGTTCAGACTAAACTGCTCGCATGGAACAAATAGCGAAAGAGACCAGCAAATTAAGTGGGTGCGGCGTGCGTCCAAGTCGCTGGGTAAGCCAGTGGCAATAATACTAGACCTGCAGGGGCCAAAGATTCGTCTTGGTGATTTTGAAGGAATGATTCAAATACAAACTGGACAAGAGCTAGAGTTTAAGTACAAATGCGAATATGTTTCTGGTGGGCCAATACCGACTCAGTATAATTTGACCAAGAAGGTTAAGCGTGGCGAGAGAATGTATTTGTTTGACGGCAGGGTGCGAACCACTATCACGAGTGTTGGCGAGGACATAGTTCGTGCTAGGGCCGAAAATAGTGGGTTTGTGACGCAGCGAAAAGGTATAAATTTGCCCGATACCGATTTTGGTGGCGATGTCATAACTACTAAAGACAAAAAAGATATTGTGTATGGAGCCGGGCAAGATATTGATTTTGTGGCCATGTCTTTTGTACAAACAGTTAATGACGTAAATAAACTGCGCCGACTTTTAAAAAATCAAAATTCTAGTGCAAGGTTAATAACCAAGATAGAAACCAGGCCGGCTGTAGAAAACATCGATGAAATCGTCAAGGCATCTGACGGAGTTATGGTCGCAAGAGGTGATTTGGCTTTTGAAACCGAGCCCGAGTCAGTGCCAATTGTCCAGCGTATAATTATTGGTAAATGCCAAGAATACGGTAGGATTTCAATCGTAGCCACTCAAATGATGGCTTCTATGACCGACGCACCCGAACCAACAAGAGCAGAGGTCTCCGACGTTGCTACAGCAGCAATAGTGGGGTCAGACGCTGTTATGCTGAGTGACGAAACTGCAGTAGGTAAGTATCCAATCGAAACTGTTCAGATGATGAAGCGTATCTTGGTCTATACGCAAATTAACTCTCCACTTAAACCGGTTTTTTATAAGTCTGAAGACAGCTCTATTCAAAGCTCAATTAGCTCTGCATTAATTACGCTAGCTCATCAGGTAGAGGCCAAGGCTATTGTGGTCGAGACAGCATCGGGTGTGACCGCGCTTTCGGTTGCTGCTCACAGACCATCAATGCCAATATTCATGATTACTGATAAACAGCGAGTGGCGCAACAACTGGCAATAGTTTATGGCGGCAAGTCGTTTGTCCGGCCTAAAGCAGACTCCGCTGGAATCAAAATGACCACTTGGCTACGAAACCATAAAGTATTTAAAAAAGATGACATAGTTGTAATAAGTTCGGGCAAATACCCCGGCAAGGTTGGTGGAACCGATACAATTAAGGTAAGAAAACTAGACTAATTCCAAAGGAACGCTACATGTTATTTACTAAAAAAACACTTAGTGACATTGACTTAAAAGATAAACAAATTGTACTGCGAGTAGACTACAATGTACCTCTTCGTGACCAAGATGGTCGCCAGGTTGTTGCCGACGATTATAGAATTCGTATGTCATTGCCAACCATAAAGGCTCTGCTAGAGCAACGATGTTCGATTGTGATACTTTCACACCTAGGTAGACCAAGGGGCAAGGTTGTTCCCGAACTTAGCCTAAGACCAGCGGTCGAGAGGTTGGGCCAATTGTTGGAACAAGAGGTCAAGTTTGTCGATAACTGTGTGAGCGATGAAGCAACTAAGGCCGCAGAGTCACTTGAACCCGGGCAGATAGTGGTCCTAGAAAATACTAGATTTCACTATCAAGAAGAAGCCGACGAGCAAGAGTTTGCAAAACAGCTCGCTAGTTACGGCGAGGTTTTTGTGCAAGATTGCTTTGGCGTAGTTCACCGCGAACACGCCAGCATACACGCAGTTGCAAAATTTTTACCAGCTGTTGCGGGATTGCTGGTTGAGCGAGAGGTAAGGCAGATCACCAAGGCCACTACCCACCCAAAGCGTCCACTAGTGTTGGTGGTTGGTGGCGCAAAAATCCAAACCAAGATTGCTTTGCTTGAACACCTTATACCAAAAACCCAGAAGTTGATTATTGGCGGCGCCATGGCTAATACTTTTTTGAAGGCTCAGGGCTATCAGGTGGGAAAAAGTTTGGTAGACGACAGCGAAATACCTACTGCCAAACGGGTTTTGGCAATGTGTAACGAATCTGCGGTGGAGTTGTTGCTGCCGACTGCCGATGTTGCAGTTGCCGATGACGTTAGTCCAGAAGCTGCGCGCCGCGAAACTCTATCTAGCGCTGTTGGTCCCGAAGAAATCATTTTGGACATTGGCCAGCATTCAATCGACGAATTTTGCAAGGCTATAGAAGGAGCGGGCACGATTATTTGGAACGGGCCAGTTGGCATGAGTGAGTTTAACGAATTCCGACATGGAACCGAAGCCATAGCCAAAAAAATCGTAGAAGGTGATTCGTTTAGCATTGTTGGTGGTGGTGACACGGCTGAATTTGTGGCTTCTATGGATATGATGGATCAGTTTAGCCACGTGTCTACAGGCGGGGGGTCTAGTTTAGAGCTGATGTCGGGTAAAAGCTTGCCTGGTATCGAGGCATTGCTAGATAAGTAAAAGCGAGTTATTATAATTTAAAGCATAAACAATATGGGTGGCTATGAGTAGAATATTAATTGCTGGTAACTGGAAGATGCATCTCAATGTGTCACAGGCTAGTATACTGGTGCATCGGTTGCAGGAGCGCATCAAAACGCACCGCGACGTAGAGGTGGCTTTGTTTCCTAGTATGCTCGCCATGCAGCCCTTGAGCATGCAGATTGACAGGCGCAAGTTTCGACTTGGTGCACAAGATGGACACTTTAAAGACGAAGGTGCATATACAGGAGAAGTTTCAATAAGTATGTTACGCGAACTCGTCCATTACGTTTTGGTGGGCCATAGCGAGCGACGACATATATTTGGCGAGAGCGACGAAACAATTGGCCATAAAGTTGCAGCAGCAGTGCGTAACGATATAAGTCCGATTCTTTGTGTGGGCGAAACAAAAGACGAAAGAAGCTCCAAGCTAACTTCGCAGATTTTGCACAATCAGGTTACTGCCGGCTTAAAGAATGTTACATCGCGTGAAATAAAACATATTGTTATCGCCTACGAGCCAGTTTGGGCTATTGGTACTGGCGATATTGCCAAGCCCGACCAAATTGCGTCTGCCGTAGCCACTATAAGAAGTAATGTAGCTCATTTATACGGTGTAGCCCCGAGCAAACGCATAAGGGTACTGTATGGTGGTAGCGTTAATGCTGATGTTGCTAGAGCCTATCTTGAAATAGATGGGGTCGACGGAGTACTAGTTGGTGGAGCAAGTCTCAACTACCATAGCTTTTCTTCGATCGTAGGTTCTGCTTACCGCCTAACAAGAGAAAGATAAGTCGTGGCCGATGATGACTCAAAACCCATACCAATAGAAGTTACCAGCAGCAGCTCTAAGTCTGCTTCCGATCTAGAGGCAGAAATTGCTGCCACTGTCGCCGCTTTGGGTGACGGCAAAAAGCTCACCACAAAAACAATAGAGCCAAGCGAGCCTGCTGCAGCAGAAAAGATAGCCGTAACAAGTAAACCGGCTCAGCCTGTCGCGTCTCAGCCACAAAAGATCCAAATAAAAAAGCGCGCAAACGTAGGCTCGAATCCAACAATTACGACTAAAGATCCTGCCGTCGAAGCAAACAAAGCTGCTGCCGAATCAAAATCCGATCCCGTAACGGCCGTGCACCATAAAGTAATTGCTCCAATTTCTCCTGGCTCCAAGTCTGATTCACCCGAGCCAGCTCAGATTGATGTCAGTACCAAAAATACCGAAAGCACACCAGGCTCCGAGCAATCTATCGCGGTAAGAGTGGACTCACCCGTAGCCCCCGAGCTTCCTAGTAAAAAAGGCGCAACCATAGAATCGTTATCGTCGGAAGGTAGCTCTTTGAACCCCGACAAGGATAGCTCACCCGACTCAGACCAAACAGAGACAGCAAAAGAATCTGCAAGCAGCTCTTCCGAGGCTGCTAGAAAGTTGGAAATATTGTCGGGCGAGTTGCAGGATCGCGAAGACGAAAAGGCTCGCAAAGCCAAACAGTCCGACGATGGTCAGCAACAAGCAAAGGTTTACGACACCAAAGAGTACCATTTGCCCATAAAACCTTCGCGCCATAATAGACAATCTGCGATTCCGGTTTGGGCACGAGCAATGATACCAGTTGTTGCAGTGCTGGGCACCGCAGCGTATGCACTCTGGAGCGGAATTTTTAGCATCGATAATTTTAGCTTCTTTAATAAACCTGATAATAGTGCAGTAGTTAGTCTCCCCGCCAACACCCAGAAGCTAAATTCGGTCTTCGATTTATTTGACAGCGCGCTCGACCGGGCTACAGTCACTGGAACGGTTGCTATAGGTGGAGTTGTGCATAGCTTGGGCGGAGAACTGGCTAGAGGTGACACAGGGGGCGTAAGTCTAGGGTTTAATCCGGCAGCAATCAAACTAACCAACGACTACCTTAGAGAAATTGCCAGCAACCAGCCCGAGGCAGAACGCGAGAAACTCAGCTCAATATTGGCAACCGAACAGATGACTATCGATATAGTAGACATGTATGGCATAGATACTTTACTTTCTAGTAGTAACCCTGCCAATAAGCTTAGTTTGGCAAACTACATCAGCAACATCGAGGCATCGACCAAGTGCACCGCATCTTTGGATGAGGCGTCCGTTGCTAGCAGTAAAGCCTTGCTTAATACTGCCACGCTGGAGCGTGTGGGTACCGACAAAAGACAGGTCCAGTACTTAGGCTCTAGTGTCGAGGCAGAGACATTTGAATTGGGCGGGGAAGCTTTGGCCGCAGCCATCGACAAAACCAAAACAGCCATAGAAGAATGTGTAGACGACTCAGCTACAAAACAAGCGATGCTTGGACGATTGCTGGAAGAAGGCAGCTTGACGTATCAAATTATCGGCGACGGAAAGTTGAAGAGTAGATTGAGTGTGTTTCGACAGGACGGATCGGGCAAGGCAGTTGTATTGGACCTTGAGCTGGAGCCAACCGAATCTACTTCTGACAAAGTAGCTTTAGTGGCGCCCAAGAGCATTTATGACGAATCAAACATCATGAGTATTTATGTGAGCTCTTGCCACAATCGTAAATTGAGTGCTGTTGTTTCTAGGGGTGGTTCTTTCGTTATTGAAGAATCTTCCTACCCTCAAAGAGGCTTTCCTGGATCTAGCGATGAGACGTATATATGCGAAACCGCAGAAGGTCCTTTTAGTGAATCTAGGGCTATAGATTTTAGCAATGCACAGTTGAGCGACATAAAACGTGCTATAAGCTTTGGAAACGGCCTTAGCGAAGCTGGAGGCGCAGGAACTAGAGTCGATGAGTACATTGCAGCTGTAGAATCGGATATTCCTGACGTTACATATCCTGCTGGAGTGACTAGTTATGCAAATAGGGTTTACGATTACAGTCTTAGGCCCGATGGTTGCGGCAGCGATGGGGTTACGTGTAATTCGGTGGTTGTCGATACTTTACTAGAGCTTACCTGGCCCTTGCCGTAAATAATATTTAGCTGTTTATGGCTAGTGCAGCTGCAGCAAAAACTAGTTTTTAAGTTGAATCAGTATGGAATAGTTTGTTGTGTATTTTTTGTCATGCATGGATGCAGAGGTTGGTTTTTTATAGCTAAACGAGCTTGGGTAAAAGTGTTGGTTTTGGGTTGTGCTTACTATAGAATTAGTCTCGTATGCAACAAATAATTGAAGAACTTAATCCTGGCCAGCGCGAAGCAGTAGAGACTACCGATGGCCCACTGCTAGTGCTGGCAGGCGCAGGTAGCGGCAAAACAAAAACACTAACCCATCGCATAGCCTATTTGGTGGCAAATGGCCTTGCGGCACCCGAGAACATCTTGGCAGTAACTTTTACCAATAAAGCTGCTGGTGAGATGCGCGCACGCTTGGCGTCTATATTGGGTATGGACTCTGCACACAGGGGCTTCATGCCGTATATGGGCACATTCCATGGTGTCTGCGTGCGCATCTTAAGACAGGATGGTCCTGCTTTGGGCGTAGATTCGAACTTCGTCATTTTCGACGACAGCGACAGGCTGGCTACTATACGTCAAATACTCAAACAGTTGGGCGTAGTGGATAAGCAGGCTTCACCACGGGCTATTCTTAACCTTATTTCTGGGGCCAAGAACGAACTTATCGAACCGCAAACTTACGCCCAGTTTGCATCGACTCCCGTACAAAAAGTTGCCTCGCAAGTGTACCCAAAATATAACCGTCAGCTTTCTCAGGCGCAGGCATTGGACTTCGACGATTTAATTGGAAAAACTGTCGAATTACTAACTAACTACCCCGAGGTATCAAAGAAATGGCGCAGCCAATTTGGCTATGTCATGATCGACGAGTATCAAGATACAAATAATGCCCAATATAGGTTGGTTAAGCTGTTGGTAGACAAGCACAACAATCTAGCTGTTGTTGGCGATGATTGGCAGTCGATATACTCTTGGAGAGGAGCCGATTTTAAAACAATTTTAAATTTCGATAACGATTATCCAAATGCCAAAGTGGTTAAATTAGAGCAAAACTATCGGTCTACCCAAGAAATCTTAGACGCCGCCGATAAGGTAATAAAGAACAATAAAAACCGCTCCGATAAGAAGCTGTGGACAGATGTAAAGTCGGGTAAGCCAGTTGCCATTGAGCGTGTAGGCGACGATAGGGGTGAGGGTGAATATATAGTTAGTAAAATCAAAACAGATGTTGCAAGCGGTAAGAGAGAGTATGGTGACTTTGCCGTGCTATACCGAACCAACGCCCAGTCACGAAGCCTGGAAGAAACTTTGGTGCGCTATGGCATACCTTACAAAATTGTCGGCGGGGTACGGTTTTATGACCGCAAAGAAATTAAAGATTTGATAGCGTATCTGCGCTATATCTATCAGCCCGAAGATCAGAGTAGTTTTTTGCGAGTAGTCAACTTGCCAACTAGGGGAATTGGCCAGAAGTCTCTTAGCAACTTTTTTGAGTGGCAGGCCGCAAACAACTATTCATTATGGCAGGCATTGCAGTTGGTGCAGCAATGCAAATCGCTAACTACCAAGGCGCGAACTTCGCTAAATGGCTTTGCCCAGTTAATAAAGAGTCTGCAGGCTTTGGCCGAAGAATCAAAACTTGACCAGCTAATTGAGATGCTTGTAAACAGGCTCAACTATTTTGATTATCTAGACGATGGCAGCCTGCAATCTGCAGACAGAATAGAGAATGTTAAAGAGCTGGTGTCGGTAGCCAAGGAATATGCCGAACTTGGCTTGCCTGGATTCTTGGAAGAAGTGAGTTTGGTATCTGACTTAGATGGTTACGAACAATCTGCCCAGGCAGTCACCTTGATGACCTTGCATGCCGCCAAGGGCTTAGAGTTTCCGGTAGTTATGATGGTGGGTCTTGAAGAGTCAGTTTTGCCACACTCTAGGGCATTGTATGAACAGTCCGAAATGGAAGAAGAGCGGCGTCTTTGTTATGTTGGCATGACTCGAGCCAAGGAAGAGTTAATTATGCTACACGCCGAAAGACGCATGCTATATGGTGGTGTGCAGCACAACCAGCCGTCTCGATTTTTGTCGGAAATCGACGAGGATTATCTGGACTCGGCCCAGACTAGCTATGCTCAGGTGTTTGAGTTTGGTCCAAAAGATGCAGTTAGTACCATCGGCTTGCCAGAATTGGCGGTGCGAGACCAGGTAGAGCACCAGGTATTTGGTCAGGGTATTATTCATGCACTCGATGGCGAAATAGCTACAATTAATTTCTTTAAGGCGGGGCAAAAAAAGCTTAACATTGCCTTTGCTCCAGTCAAGAAAATAGGTTAATAAGTTGGATGCACTAGGCAAGTTGTTTTACTGGCTGGCCTGGCCGGGCATATATTTAGCACTTCGTAACTCCCAACGCACTAGGGTGGCTATTGTTGCACAGGGCAAGTGGCTGCTAGTTGTGAAGCCGCGGCTTGGCAGCGGCTTTTGGGGCTTGCCTGGTGGCGGCGTTAAGCCTGGCGAACAGGTTGCCGCTGCGGCCATAAGGGAGGTCTGCGAAGAAACTGGGCTGAATCTTGAACTTAGTCAGTTGCGGCCAGTTGGCGCTGCAGCAAATGTAGTAGAACGTGGTGTGCCGCTCAAGTTGCACTACTTTAGAGCTGACATCGACGAAAAGCGCAGCCTCGGCAGGCCTAGTCTAGAAATTGCCGGTCTTGAATGGATTGAGCTTAAAGATGCCGATCTAGAATCTCTTGGTTGCAGTTGGCTGAATGCATGAAGTTATTGTTACGGCGGGTAGGGTCGGGCGTCATCAATAATTACACCTAAATTTAGCACCAATAACTTTGTGGTCTGAGCGCACTGTTGTAATACGTTTTTGAATAAATTCGATATTGTCACCACGAAACATAATGTCATCTACACATGGACGCAGCACGCGTATGGTTGCATGCTCCCAGGGCTTGAGGTGCATGTTATCGATTTTTGAATCTACGTTCAGGGTGCAGGGCCGGGGCTTTAATTTTCGTCTACCTTCGTCATGTATAGATTTGAAGCCAGCTCTTTGCAATATTTTGAGACCATTATTGCTGATTAACGGTGCACGGTAGCCTTCGTTGGGGTCTCCCATAGTAAAGTGGAATGGCAGGTGCATGTAGTCATTATGCACTTCAACTAATGCTTGAGTTTCGGCCATGCGCGTTTGGTGTTTTTGGCCACCAAAGCCATAACTACCGTGGCGTAAAGTTACAATAATACCGGCGGCCTCCACTACAACAACTCCTAGTTTTTTATTGGAGCATTCTGCCGAAGGAATTATCTCGAATTTTGCACCCTCGGTTTGAGCCAAACTGCCAAAACCACCTATTAGTTCGTGCTCGCGGGAGTGTTGACCCCAAGTGCCAACAGTACCATCTACCTCGTTGGCAATTTGCTCGCCGCAATTTGGGTGGTCGGCGCTAGCATGTGGGCATCCAGTAGAATCTAGTACTTCGCACATTCCCACTAGGTAATTCGAATCTTTGTTTGGGTCTTGCAGTTCGTCAATAACCCAGCTTATACCGGTAGCTAGGCTTGCTACGCGATCTGGCTGCAGTAGGTTTCGACTTGTTTCGGGCAATCCGTCATCGATTTGAGCATTGGCAAATACAAGAGAAAGTTCGATGGAGTTTATTGACATCTATGAATTTTATATTGTGACAATGATATTTGCAAAATAGATATGACTTTGGTGTTCTGGCGGCTTTGAGCATAGGTTGCTATTCTGCTACAATGGTCCAGAATTAAACAACAGGCATGACTACAAATGTTGAACAGGTTGGGCCATATTGGCCAGGGGTACAATAAAATGGCAAGTTTAAAGACCAAGATTTTGTTGGGTTTGGGTCTTGCTGTGGTTTTTGGGGTTTGGCTCGCAGTTGGATTTCCTTGGAAGGCAAGCACCGCTAGTGCTCAGGACGGTCAATTTATAACAGTGTTTGCCGACGGTCATGAAAAAACTATTCGAACACAGGTATCGAGTGTTCGCGAGGCTTTGCAGAAAGCCCAAATTGTTTTGGCCGATAAAGACTTGGTAGAGCCTGGGCTAGATACGATAATTGTCGATAGTACTTTTAGTATAAATGTTTATCGTTCACGCCCAGTAACAGTAGTTGATGGTGTGTTTAAAAAATCTATTATGACTCCGTTTGAAAACGCTAGACTCGTGGCCGAGCAGGCTGGTATCGTACTCTACCCAGAAGACGATGTGACCATGGACCGAATTGATAACATTATTGAGTCAGGCTCGATTGGCGAACGACTAGTTATTGACAGGGCAACACCGGTGAATATTAGTCTGTATGGCAACGAATTTGTTTTACGCACCCACGAGACAGAATTGGCATCTGCTATAGCATCTAGAGGCATACTGGTTTCTAGCGACGATTTGGTCACCCCGGGGATTGATGCTCAAATAGTAGAAGGCATGCACGTGTCGGTAGTACATGTGGGCACCCAAACAGAGAGTTTTGAAGAAGAGGCGCCGTTTGACATAGAGACTGTCCAAGATAGTAATAAGTTTATTGGGGAGCGTCAGGTTACCCGGGCTGGCAAGCCTGGAGTTAGGCTTAACACCTACGAGCTAGAATTGCACGATGGTGTTGAGATTTCTAGGCGACAAATACAATCTGTAATTATTAAACAGCCATCAAATCAAATCGAAGTTGTGGGAACCAAGGTTATTGACCCGTCAAGCAACGCTGCACTTGGTCAGCAACTTGCAGCTCAGCGTGGCTGGACTGGCGAACAGTGGCTGTGTCTATATAGCTTATGGCGCCGTGAATCTAGCTGGAATCATTTGGCCAAGAACGCATCTAGTGGTGCGTATGGTATTCCTCAGTCGCTGCCTGCCACCAAGATGGCCAGTGTTGCCGACGACTGGCCAACTAATCCGGCCACTCAGATCACATGGGGCTTGAA
>CALFBO010000066.1 GCA_937951635.1 Candidatus Saccharimonadia bacterium | reverse complement strand
TCTGCAACAAGAAGCCTCGCGCAGATTAGGCTCATCTGTAAAGCGAACAATGATGCTGGCTCAACGGCTATACGAAGCAGGTCATATTACCTACATGCGTACCGACTCGCTCAATCTATCTGACACAGCCCTAGCACAGGCAGAAACCCACATTCATGATAAGTACGGGTCCAGCCAACACAAACAACGCACCTTCAAGACTAAGAGTTCTGGCGCTCAAGAGGCGCACGAAGCCATTAGGCCGACCAATTTCAGTAAGTTGAGTGCCGGTGCCGACGAAAGCCAGAAAAAGCTGTATCAGCTTATTTGGCAGAGAACTTTGGCTTCGCAAATGGTCGAAGCTAAACTTGAAAAAACAACTCTACAGGTTGCAAACAATAAATCACAACTAGTTTTTGAAGCTAAAGGTGAGGTCTTGGTAGACCCAGGTTGGCTGGCAGTCTACCCGGGCAAGAGTAAAGATTCATTGCTGCCAAAATGCGCTAAAGGCGATGAGTTAAAAGATGGTCTTATCGAAGCAGTTCAACAATTCAGCAAGCCTCCTGCAAGATACACCGAAGCAAGTCTAGTACGAAAACTTGAAGAACTCGGCATAGGCAGACCAAGTACTTACGCACCCACCATATCTACTATCCAAGACAGGGGCTACATCGCCAAAGGCGAACTTGAAGGCCAGCCCAGAGATGTCAAAAAAATCGAACTAAAAAACCAAAAAATAACCGAGGTTGTCGAAAAAGAAAACCATGGTTCCGACAAAGGCAAACTAATCCCCACCGACACTGCCATGGTTGTGACAGACTTTTTAGTCAAAAATTTCGATAAAGTCACCGATTACAAATTTACTGCAAGTGTAGAGCAAAAATTTGATACCATCGCTGCCAACAACACGCCCTGGCAAGATATGATTGCCGATTTTTATAAAGACTTTGAACCCAAGGTAGCCAAAGCCGAAAACATTAGCCGTAAAGATGCCGGCGGCATGAAAGAATTGGGAACCGACCCCAAAACCAAGCGTCCAGTATTCGCCCGAGTTGGCCGCTATGGCCCAATGGTTCAAATTGGACAAGCCGAAGATGAAGAAAAACCCAAGTTTGGTCCTATGCCAGAAGGTAAAAACATGGACAGCATAACCCTGGAAGATGCTCTTAAAATGTTTGAACTACCACGTGTAGTAGGCCAAACAGAAGACGGTGAAGAAATAACCGCAAATGTAGGGCGCTTTGGCCCATACGTCAAAGTAGGTAGCATGTATGCGTCTATAAAACCCGAAGATCCATTTAGCATAGACCTAGAAAGTGCCCGAGAATTCATAAAACAAAAGAAAGAAGCCGAAGCAAACAAGTACATTAAAACCTTCGACGACGAAGGCATACAAATAATCAATGGTCGCTACGGTCCATACATTACCGATGGCAAGAAGAACGCCAAAATACCCAAGGACACCGAACCTGCCGAAGTAACCCTAGAGCAAGCCAAAGAATTACTAGAAAAAGCCCCAGCCCGCGGGGCGCGCCGTCGCTACAGCAAGAAGAAGTCTTAGTCGACCCTAAGTTGGCTATATAGCCAAAGGAATACACAACAAGCATTCTTGAACAAATCTTACAGGCTGTTAAGAACTATTTTACTCGCACAGGGATGATGTGGGTTCTTAAAATAGGCTACAGGCAGGCTCCTTTTGTTGTTAGGCGGGTGCTATCGGCTTAGGGCGCCCACCTTTTGTATGCCAGACTAACGTCTGTTATGTTGCGAAAGTGTCGGAGGGATTGGGGCTTAGTATAGGGCTATTTACAAATGTAACTGCTCACAACACTCGCTATTAAGGAGGAGGTGACTCCTCCCCCTTAGACTTCGCTTATGCTTTGTGATCCCCCTCCCAGCCTTCGGCAGATAGGGCGCCAACCCCTAGAGCATAGCTCTAGAGGGTGTCGGGATCTCTCTTTTATTGGTTGTTTGGGTAGTGAGAGGCTACTTACAAAATTATTGACTTGTATGAATAAACATGTTATTATATGTTTAATTTTTTGTACCTTTCACAACTTAATGGAGAGCCGGGTAAACATAAACCACCAGTTTGTGTAAACCTGGCTCTCCGGTAACACCGCAGGGTTTTGCAAAATTTGCCAATACCAAAGGAAGTGTCACGAATGACTACAAGACTACTTTTTGTCCCTGCTTGGACCGAAGATCCACAGCTGAGGAGCTTCATTAATCCATGGACCGACGAAGCAACGATCGAGGGGATGAGAATAATCAAACTCGACGATGGCACGGGCCAACTGGCCATAGAGGTCCCAAGGTACCAGACGAGCATACCTTGGGTACTGACAGAGACGAGGATCCAACGAATCATCATCGACAGACCAGATTCTCCGACAACCGACGTCGGTGACGGTCACTACCAAGAAACGCACGGAGGCATGGAGCTGCAGGCCATCGTCGAGACCTCAGTCCTGGAAAGCGGAGATTGGGCTCAGTCATTATGGGTCAGCTGCACTGCACTGGAAGGAGGCTGGTGCGACTACGATGCACTACAGACCTGGTACCAAAAGCTACTAATGGGTGATCTGAGTAGCTAGATCGACGCTGTAGCGACCCGACAACACCGGAGAGCAGCCAGAGAACAGAGAGTTAATTCTGGGTCTACTACGACCCAGCCTAGACCCTCTGTCTCTCTGGCGGCAATCCTTGACTTTTATCACAAAGACTTCAACACATCGTCAAGAATGCCGCAGACCCATCGCCGCTTTTCCACAGATTCTTACCGCTGTTACACATCTGTTAGGCCAGTGCTGCAAAATCTCTACAAGTTCTTTTTTATTATGTCTAAATGGTGCTATAGTATATTTATAGAACAAGTTGTTTGACAATAAAAAAATCTTGTTATATAATTGCATTTAACATTGTAAATCAACACCCATAATAAAAGCGGCTAACTAAGCTGGTCCCAAGGAGACAGACTTGACTAATACAGCAGAGATTCAGCTAGACTTAAATGAAAAATCAATTAAGTCCGCTGTAAAAGACATACTCAACACCATAGAGCGCGAACGAGAGCGCGAGATTATTAGCCGTCGTTTCGGTCTTTATGACAGGCGTGAAACCCTAGAGCAAATAGGGGAGCTTCTTGGTATTACTCGAGAACGTGTTAGACAGCTAGAAAAGGCTATTTTAACCAAGCTTAAGTCTGCTTCAGAATCTGACCTGCCGCACATTGCCGACGTAGAGCGAGCATTTATAAAAAACCTACACGAACTTGGCCGTGTAGCAAAAATCAGCGATATGAGCCAACGACTAGCCGACAAGTCAGACGACAAAACAAAGGCCCACATTGCCTTCTTGGCAACTCTTGCTCCAAATATTGCTGTCGTTGACGAAAATGACTTCTATCACCACTCTCTAGGCATAGCCGAGCACCATAACGACAAACAAATCAAAGAGCACATCGAAGATATTGTCACCAAGGTAAAAGAACATAAAGAACCGTTGACTGCCAGTGAACTACACTCAAAAACTGCTCATGAGCACCCCGACCACGTAAAAGCCCTGGCCAGCGCCTCCAAGAAGCTAGCCACACTTAATAACAAGTGGGGTCTTGTAAAGTGGCCTACAGTTAACCCCAAAAATATCAGAGACAAGATATATGTCATTCTTAGCGATAACACCAAGCCAATGCATTTTTCAGACATTGCTAACTCTATTAAGGAATCTGACTTTAAGCGTCGTAATGTAACTACTCAAGCCATACACAACGAACTTATTAAAGACAAAAGATTTGTACTAATAGGCCGCGGCATATACGCCCTCAAAGAATGGGGTTACAAACAGGGAACAGTTGCAGATGTAATATCTGAAGTACTCAAAAAAGAGTCTGGCCCTTTACATAGAGACGAAATCGTCAAAAGAGTACTAAAGTCACGGCAGGTCAAAGAGACTACCATACTGCTCAACCTGCAAGGCAAGACACAGTTTAAACGTGTAGCTAAAGCAACCTACGAACTAGCCGACGACACCGCTTAAACTACGAGTTTTTGCCACTATTCACCCAGCTCTAGCAGTTGCCACCACAATACGCACTGTCAGCAACAAACAATACTTGGAAAAATGATACAATTACAATAAATATGATTGGTTTTATACTAGGACTATGGCCCTTGTGGCTACTACTATCGTTAGTTTTTGGGTATTTGGCATACCAAAATAATCGCATGACTGAAAGCGTCAAAGCTACTAAAAACGCCCTGCTGAGACTAGAAATTCCACGCACTAATGATAAAAAGGAACTGTCAGCCGAACAGATGTTTGCGAGTCTTCATGGCATACTGCGCTCAAGCAAGGAGCTCAAGCTTGAAGGCTCAATTCAAGAACATATAAGCTTTGAAATTGCATCTATAAACAAGCGCCTAAAATTTTATATATCTGCGCCCGAACACCTTATAAACTTCATAGAAGGCCAAGTCTATGCTCAGTACCCAAGTGTGCAAATTTATGAAGTAAAAGACGACTATTCCAAGAGACATCACAAGCAACCGGTAATACACTCTGCCGAAGCGATACTAACTGCAGACGAAGTGCTGCCAATAAAAACTTTTCCAAACTTCGAAGTAGACCCATTAGCTGCTGTTACGGCAACCTTGGCAAAACTCGATGACGACGATGAAGAAATGTGGATCCAAGTCATGGCTAGACCAATCGACGATTCATGGCACAAAAAGTCTAGCGCATTTATATCTAAAATTAAAAACGGTTCTTCGATATTTAGTGGGGGAGGCCTCAATATACTAGGTTACTTGGGGCAAATTTTTTACGCCCTAAGCACACCCCCAGGAGAGTCTAGCGGTAGCGCAAAATCTCCAGAAGTATCCGACAGAGACAAGACCAGAATATCTGCCATCGAAGAAAAATCACGAAAACTTGGCTACCAAGTAAAAGTACGCATGCTCTACTTGGGCAACGACGAAACGACGGCCAGACTACGAATGCAGGCCATGACAGGAACCCTAAAGCAGTTCAACACAACCAACCTAAATGGATTCATGCAAGGCAATGCCAGCTACTCCCCAGATGGTCTGGCCAAGTATCAGGCCAGGCACTTTATCGACGGAGGCTTTATATTGAATATCGAAGAGTTGGCGAGTTTATATCACTTGCCACATACTTCTGTCGAAACACCAAACATAGATTGGGCCTCATCCAAAACCGCTGAACCGCCTCAAAACCTTGCAGCAGCTGGAGTCGTTGCCCCCGAAGAGCTAAGCCCGTTTGGAATAACTAACTTTAGAGGAACCAACATCCAATTTGGAATCAAAAGGGGCGACAGGGGTAGGCACATGTACATTATTGGGCAAACCGGTACAGGTAAGTCTGGGCTGCTCAAACTACTGACTCTTTCAGACGTATTTAGCGACAATGGCTTTGCTATTATTGACCCACACGGTGACTACGCCATTGATGTTTTGAGCTACGTGCCCGCCCATAGGCTAGAGGATGTGGTTTACTTTAACCCTGCAGACACAGAATTCCCAATTGCCTTTAATCCCATGGAGGTTACCGACCCGGCCTTAAAGAACCATATATCCTCAGAACTTGTAGGCGTCATGAAGCGCATGTTTGATTCTTGGGGTCCAAGACTAGAGTACATACTGCGCTACACTCTGTTGGCGCTCCTAGACTACCCAAATTCAACCATGCTAGATATAACCCGCATGCTAACCGAAAAACCTTTCAGAAAAGACGTTATTAGCCACGTAGAAGACCCTGTGGTGCGCAACTTCTGGACTGTTGAGTTTGCTAGCTGGAATGATAAGTTTGCCTCTGAAGCAGTAGCTCCAGTGCTAAACAAAGTAGGGGCGTTTACTGCAAACCCTATGATCCGAAATATTATTGGCCAACCAACATCTAGCATGAACATACGCGAGATTATGGATAACGGAAAAATTCTTGTCGTAAACCTATCTCGCGGGCTAGTGGGGGAGGATAACGCTGCCATAATGGGTGCCTTAATGGTTACAAAAATCCAGCTAGCTGCGATGAGTAGGGCAGACATTCCTAATATCGACGACAGACGACCATTTTATCTATACGTCGACGAATTCCAAAACTTTGCTACAGACTCCTTTGCAGTAATTCTGTCAGAAGCTCGAAAATACGGCCTAAACCTAACCGTGGCCAACCAGTACACCTCTCAAATGGAGCCAGAAGTTAAAGACGCCGTGTTTGGCAACGTTGGTGGTGTGATAGCCTTCAGGGTGGGTGCAGACGACGCCACTGGTCTACAGAAGTACTTCGAGCCGCAATTCGAAGCACAGGACCTAATAAAGCTTCATAACAGGCATTTTGTTACATCTATGTCCATAGACGGCGAAAGAACTCCGGCATTTTCTGGAATGACTTTAAACATACCTCCCACCAATGCAAACCACATCGCCAAAATAATTGAGCACTCTAGACTAATGTACGCAAAAGATAAAAAAACCGTCCAGGCATCTATCCATATAGCTACCGAAAAGAAATTCGAACAAAATACGAACACCAATAATAACGGTAATACCAACAAAAAACCCAACCATTCCAATAAATCTCGCCCCAACAATCAAAAGAAACCCTATCGTAACGGCAATAACAGGGGTCAAACAGGGGTCAAAAACCACAAACCACGTAAGCCAAGGCCAAATGGCAAGCTAAATAACGACGAATCTATCAAATTACGCTAAATTATCTATCAAACATAGCTAGGGGATAATCAACCCTTAAATCATCTGTACAAACAGAATAGTGGCGAAACCAAAAATATTTAGAACGTACAATCATACCAAAACAAAACATAATCTTAATGTCGCACAATGTATATTTTGCGACATTCCACTAACAATGGTCTTTATGACACTCACATCACAACGAAAGAGTAGTGCAGACCTCCTTTTACACGATTACGACGCTAGGTGCTGCTCGTCAAACCTAAATACATTGGAGTAATATGCGCACCTACAGCTCATTCTGGCGCGCGTTGTAATCGACACAGCTTGCGTAGCAAAACATACATCGATTTGACTTTTCCACATGAATATTTGACTTTTATAGTATTTGACATTACTACTACTTTATTCCCCCGTTTCGCTACTTCTCTACTATTTGACATTTATATTGATACATATGTTTAATATGTTTTTTTAGATACTATCTATATTACGAACAAAATACGAACACTCGTCCGTACCAGGTGAGAGTACTGCCGACTAACTGCAACAAGAATGCGGCGCCCGCTTATTTACAAGCGACCCAACCAGCTACTTATAGAAAACTTTCTCTTCTACTCTCACATCAATATACTCAAGTGGCTGCTCCCCCTGCCCTGCCAAATGATCGAGCGCAAGGTTTAAATCTCTTAGCTGGGCGAACGCCTCTCGTGAACTATTAAACTTAACCCTAAACGTCTGCCCATCCAAGGTGGCTTCAATGTCTCTTGTAGTCTCCCCTATGATCATGCCACTCAGACCTATGTCATAAGCTTGAGCCTCACCATAAAGCGCAGCTACGAATGATACCGAACTTGCAGACAGCAGCTGAGAACCTAGTTCGGCTCTAACACCTGAGACATCGGTAACAACAGGCAAATTGCTGGGCAGCAAATCCACCTGCTCAAAAACTACACCATCGGTATCAAGTAAAAAATATTTGTCTCGCCTTTGGTCAATCCAACCTAAACCGTTTGCATGCTCAACTATATGAATATTAAGGACCGTACTAAGAATACCCATATCAACCTCGACACCTGTCACCCCTTGGCTATTTTCTATGAAGAAATTTTCAAAATCGTTGGCATCAAAATTTAATTTAAACTTGTTGCTGAATCCACTAAAATAACGCTCGGCAACCATTTGATGGGCACGGTTGCCCTCGGGCCCACTTACGCCATGTACCGAAACTTTTGTTATAAATAACCTACTAAGCATCAGCGCACCAAACAATAGGCCAACTATCAGGTACACCAACTGTTGCTTCAGCCTTGAGAGCTGACGTTTACGCGCACGATCGGTGGCTCGTTTGTGAGTCTGGCGACTTTGCTGCAGTTTTGATAATCTTTGTGAATCGACCACTGTTAGGCCTTTTTGCAGCTGTCGACTACTCCTGGCCTCCACCCTTGAGGGTCTTCCTCCAGGTGCACGTTTTTTAGAACCACCCCTGTTTATGCTAATCTGCGACAACTTAGCACTTTTAAGCTTTCGGCCAAGCACCACATAGCACCTTTTAAAGTAACTCATAATTTTAGCAATAATAGCTCGCAGCATAAATTACTGCGCCCCTCTATCGCTTGTTTCGCTGGCTTTAAAAATTAACGCAGCAATTTTGCTTGCCGAATTACTTACATGAAGTTTAGAAATATTACTACGCAGCTGCGACAACAGGGGCTCCTGCCCTACCGCCTCCAGAGCAGCATCCGCCAAAACAGTTTGACTGGATGATAACTCTTCATCGGTCAAGACTATTGCAGCACCTATCTTTTCTAGATAACGTGCATTATTTACCTGATCCACTAATGGAGCAGCCGGTATGGCTATGCAAGCCTTGCCAAGCGCTGCCGCCTCGGCTAAAACTGTAGCACTAGCCCTGCAAACCAATAAATCTGCAGCCAAATAGTATCCGTACAATAAATCTCTTTTGGATACAAAACCATACAGCCGATATTCGCCCCCACCCTCTTTCCAGCCCTTTGCCACCAGTGCAACCCGCACGTCATCGACATTGTTTTGGCCCGCAATGTGTATAACGTTAAAATTTGCCACCAATTTACTAAAGCTGTTCACTGCTGCATCATTAATCGATCGTGCACCCTGACTCCCGCCCACAATTAAAAGACACGGCCTATTCTTATCGGGCCAGTCCAAAATCTTACTTGCACTATCGATAGCACCTTGCGTGGGTGCAACATCATACATGTCATCTACCGGCACACCTACAACTATAGTTTTTTCAGATTTATAGGGGTATGAACCATGATCGCCAGCTACAGCATTGAATTTTGACCACCTACCTATAACTCTATGAGTAAGGCTAGGTATGGCATCTGAGTCATGAGTTACAACTGGCACACCGTATATAAATGCCGCAACACCAAGTGGAATACTGGCAGGTCCACTTTTGCTAAAAATAACGTCTGGACGCCCTACTCCAACCAGCACCACAGATTGTATAAAACCAAGACCCAATTTTAAAAGATCCCAAAAGTTAAGAAACAAGGTCCGTATATCAAATATTTTTTCCAGCAAAGACTGGTTGCTGTATTTTCGCCATTTTCCTGCATACACGCCACGACTTTTATCTACCGCATCCATCTCAGATACAAGCTTGGCAAACTTGTCGCCCTTTGTATAAATAAACACAATTTCCAAGTCTGGGTCTTTACTCTTTAACTGTTCAATTACCGGCCTCAAAGGTGTCACATGACCACCCGAGCCGCCTCCAGTCACAAATATTCGCATACCCCTATGTCCTACTAGTCCTTCTTCTTTTAATACGTCCAGACGTGCTCTCTGCTGCACCATATCTTGATATATTAAATACTATGCCCAATGCCGCCATTATAAACAGCAGCGAACTACCTCCATAGCTAATAAATGGCAAGGTAATCCCGGTTAGCGGCAGTATTCCCAGCACTGCTCCAGTATTTATCAATACATGAGCAAGCAGCCATGCAAATACACCCGAAACAAAAACCTTGAAGTAGCTATTGGGCGCCCTATCAACTACCTTCAAAACCCTAAAAAGCAATGCGCCGTACATAGCCAAAACAATGACCGCACCTATAAAACCAAACTTCTCGCCAATTATTGCAAATATTGAGTCGTTGGCTGCTTCGGGCAGATAGCCATATGCTTGAACGCTTCTACCAAGGCCTTGTCCGAATAAGCCACCCGAACCAAACCCAATCAAAGCTTGGTGAATATGGTAACCAGACTCTGTTATATCGGCATCTGGATCAATAAATGTCATCAAACGTGTTATACGGTGCGGTGCAAGCAAGATTGCTGGTACTGCCAACGCAATAGCCCCACTCATTAAATAAAACAAATGCTTGAGCTTGGCTCCTGCCATAAACAGCATCATAATCACTATTATTAATATTGCCTGCATCGTACCCAGGTCTTTCTGCAAAATAACGACCACAAATGCCAATATTCCCAGTATGATTGCGACCGGAGTAATCGATTTAGAAAAGTCGGCCATGCTTTTATGCTTTATTTGTTTTGCCAAAAATGAGCTTAGATAAAGCACCAATGCAAACTTAATTAGTTCCGATGGCTGAAACGAAAGTGGCCCCAAAACCAACCAGCGTTTTGCGCCATTAATGTCAGGGTTGATCACCCCACCTGGAATGGCAAATAGTGCGACCGATGTCAAAATTGCAGCGGCAACTACAAGATTCTGCACCTTCGCCCAAAATTGTAATGGTAAAGCTGCTGTTATCGTAAATGCCACCACCCCAGCAGCTACCGAAAAAAACTGCTTAACTACAGTTATTCCGGTAGATTGCTGCAACGCAGGGCCTATAGAATAAATAACCACAAGACCAACCAACAGCAAGCCTGCTATTAATAAAATTATGCCATGATCAGGCTTATGCCTGCGTGCTAAAACCTTTTGTCTGGACCTTGTCATGTCCAGCCCCCTATACTGTTCCACCCAGTACGGCAGCCACCACTCCTATTGCTGCTGCCACCTGACTAATCACCCAAAATCTCATAGTAACTTTTGATTCTGGCCAACCTATGGCTTCAAAATGGTGGTGAATAGGCGCCACTTGAAACACTTTTTTCTTTCGAATCTTCTTTGACAGTAGCTGAATGATCACCGATCCTGTTTCTATCACAAATACCACCCCTATTACCGG
The DNA here is from genome assembly GCA_937951635.1 of Candidatus Saccharimonadia bacterium. Lineage (GTDB taxonomy): Bacteria > Patescibacteriota > Saccharimonadia > Saccharimonadales > CALFBO01 > CALFBO01. Next base: position 20,272 of record CALFBO010000066.1, on the reverse strand, counting down.
AAGTACGAGAACGGCGTCGCTGAGCATGGCCACCACAGCCAGTGCAGTTCCTAGGGCGAAAGAGCCTACATCACCCATCATAAACCTAGCCGGATAGATATTAAACCAAACGTAAGCAAGTAGCGTACCAACCACTGTTGCGCAGAACCCCGCAATGCCATAGTTTCCTTGCAAGAATGCGATCAGGCCATACGCAGAAAATGCATTCACCAATACGCCACCCGCCAGCCCGTCCAAGCCATCGGTTTGATTTACAGCATTTGCTGTAGACACAACGACTAGCATGAATATCGGTACAATGAGCCACCCCAGACTAATTATGGACCCTTCTGCACCTCCCAAGAACGGCACATGCATAGAATCAACCTCAAGCTTGGTGTAGAAATATATGCCGCCCAAGAAAGAAACCAATAATATGAAGCCGAACTTGAGGCGAGTACTTAAGCCTGCTATACCCTGCCCCAATCCGCGCAAGTTAATCAAATCGTCCAAAAGTCCTACCAAACCGGCTCCAACCATGGCAGCAAGGGGTAGATATGTTTGGTCTCTTTGCCAGTTGGCTATTAGGGTGACGATCGCTGTAGCAGCTATCATTATTAATCCGGCCATTGTGGGAAAATTACGCTTATGCTTAGAAGCGTGCAGCTTTTGAAACACACTCGCCTTTTCGCCAGTAATAGCTGTAGTTCTTTGCTTCTTCCACCACTTATGGGTGTAAGCTACTTGAGTGTAAAAAGGAGTAACCAACATGGCGACCATGAAGCCCAAAAAGCCCAAAAGCAAAACTTCTGTAAGGTGGTTGGCTGCCGTACTGCTATCAAAATTAATTATCATAACTATGGTCTATTCTACACTAGATGGCGGCAGCCTAAAGTAGTCTATTAGCCAATTCGAAATCTCTGCGAATAATGGTGCTGCTGCGTCGGTACCCGCAAACCCAGCAACCTGGGGCTCATCTATCCTAACCATGACTATATATTCTGGGTCATCCGAACCCACAAACCCTGTAAACGATCCAATGGTGCGCCCCTCCCTGTATCGGCCCTGTTCATCCGGAATCTGCGCGCTCCCTGTCTTGCCCCCTATGCTGTATCCCGCCCGCTTAGCTGATCGTCCACCCCCAGCTTCGACTACCAGTTTCATCATGTCTACCAATTCCTCAGAGGTACTATTACTAACTACGCCCGTCCTAGAAACTTTCGGCTCAACAACGCTAACAGAACCGTCTTGGTCAATATATTCGGCAACCACATGAGGCTGATAGTAAGTGCCCCCATTTACTACAGAGGCCATAGCAGCCGCCATTTGCATCATGGTGACTGTCATGCCTTGACCAAAAGCCATGTTTGCGTATCGAACGTTAATACCTTGACCAAACTCTGGAGTATGAACAACACCCTTTGCCTCAGACGCTAAATCTATACCAGTTGTCGAACCAAACCCAAAGCTTTCAGTAAAATGCTTATACAAGCCCTGACGCGATTGTAAGTTTATCTGGCCGCCACCCAGCTGCTCTAGCACGTGAACCGCTCCAGTATTTAATGATCTCTGTATTATGTCATCCATACTGCGAACAGTTAGGCCGTTTGGCAGCGCATTTTTAATTACGACATCACCAACTGTAACCTGCCCGTAGTCTTCGTAGGTTGACGATGGGTTTATTGCACCTTCGTTAAGCCCAGCAGCCAACGTGAACACTTTTATGCCCGAACCTGTTTCGTACGGGCTCGATACTACTTCATTTGTAAATAAACTGTAGTCGGACACTTTAGCAAATTCCTCGGGATTATAGCTTGGAAAATTTGCCATAGCCTTAACTGCACCCGTATTTACCTCTAACACCACCGCACTGGCCGACGTCGCCCGGTGTTTTTGCGTGGCGGCCTCCAAGGCATCTTCTACTGCCTGCTGTAAGTTTATATCCACTGTTAAAGTAACATCATCACCATTTACTGGTTGCTCTAAAACATTACCGTCTATCGCAGAAAGCGGTATGCCATGAGCGTCTGTAACAGCCTTAAGCTTGCCGTCGCTACCACCGAGCTTGTCATCAAGAGCACCCTCGAGGCCGTATTGACCCTGACCCTCGCTGTTAACGAAGCCGAGTAAATGAGAGGCCAAGCTTGTCTGGGGATACACTCGGTAGCTAACCGGAGTAAGACCAATGCCCGAGAATTTCTGCTCCTTCACATAATTAGAGACTTCTGGAGTTAGCTTGGTAGCCAAAACCTGATAGCGTGAGTTTTCGGTCTGTAGTTTTTGCAATAACTCGGCTTCATCAAGACTAAGTTTTTCTGAAAGCGCCCCCGCAACTGCCTCTGCATCTTTAATTCCATACGGGTCGGCGTACAGTGTGTCTAAAGATTGGTTAAGGACAATTGGCCTAACACTGTCACCATCCATAACAGATATAGTTCCTCGCTCTGCGGGCAATACAAACTTGCTCTGGTGTTCAGAAATAGCAAGCTCACTATAGTAATCATGACGCACCACCTGCAAATAAAACAATCGACTTAAAAAAACTACCCCAAGCAAGGCCAGTCCAACCTGAAGTACTCTCAAGCGTTTTGTTACGGTTTCCAACTGATGCTTATCCATTTATGGCGCTGCCCTACTGGATGAATGTTGCTTGATTGGCAGGGACCAGTTGCGATGCAACCTCGCTCGAACGCACTCGCTCCAGGGCTCGTAATCGTTCAACTTCCACTTCAAGCGATTGTCTCTCTTTAACCAATTCTGACTTTCTAGATTCAAGATCATTAACCCTATAGCCAAATGCTGTTGTTTTCGTTATTTGCGTTAGATAAATAAGCCCGAGTAAGCTCAATATTAGACCCAGAAGTAAAACATTACTAACAGGACCTAATTTATTTGTAGATGAACCGAATTTTACAGTGTTGCGGTTTCTTTGCAGCGACCGTGATCTTCTTGCTGTGACCGATGAAACCATTTTGATAAACCTTTTATTTTTATTTTTTGTTTTCTACGCAAGGGGCAAAACTGCCCCTGCATAGAAATACATTGTGCCCTTAGTAATCAAATTCTACTAAGCTGTTAACGTAGGTGAACCCTAACTTTAACTGCACGGGAGTTGTCAGTTACGTCTATACGCATTTGTCATACCCCTTTCATTTTGTTTTTGTTTTATTTTTACAGCACCACGCAGCTTTGCGCTACGGGCGCGCGGATTGTGAACTGATTGGCTGGCACTAACAATAGGCTTTTTAGTAAGCGGGCGCATTCGCGCCTCGTAGCCCTGGTCAAACTCGGTTTTAAGAAATCTCTTAACGAGTCTGTCCTCTAGTGAATGGAAGCTTATCGCTGCTAGTCTACCACCTTCATTCAATATCTCTGGAATGAGTGGCAGAGTCTTTTGCAGTTGCTCTAGTTCCCCATTTGTAGCAATTCTTAGCGCCTGAAATGTACGCGTCGCTGGGTGGATTCTACCCCTTCGACGATATATTTTCTCGACAATGTCCGCCAGCTCTGATGTGGTACTGACTGGACGATGGTTCACGATTGCTCTAGCTATTCGCTTTGCCTTGGGCTCTTCGCCATACTCTTTTAGTATCGAAGCTAGAACCTGCTCTGGCAGATCATTGACTAAGTCTTTTGCACTTTTGCCCGCTGTCTGGTCCATGCGCATATCTAACGGCGCATCAAACCTAAAACTAAAACCGCGCTCTCCATTGTCGAGCTGTGGTGACGAAACCCCTAAATCCATCATAATAATATCGAAGCGTTCTTCTGAGAGTCGGATGTCATGCACTGCTTGGGCAAAATCTTTATGGACTAGGCTTGCGCCAGCATCCCTTAAATCGCCTAAACTAGCTAACGCTGTCCGGTCTCGGTCAACCAATACCGCTTTTTGTGGCTGGCAAGTTTTTTCAAGCACAGCCTTCGCATGACCGCCATACCCTACCGTTAAATCTAAATAAGATTCGCCCTGTAGCGGGTCAAGTAGTTCGATCACTTCATCCAGTAAAACTGGAATGTGGTTTTTATTTTGATGGTGTTTGTTTTTTGGCAAAGTCACCTATTCAGCAGTCAATTTTTTGTTTTTGTAAAATATTTTTATTTTTGCAGTTTAGCTTATGGAGTCGTTGTAGTTTAATAGGAATTTCAGAAATTCCTCTATAAAATCCATAGCAAACGTGATTGAGAGACTTTTTTGTGTGAGGTGGAGTTTTGGGAGGTGTTTAAAAGGTGCGAGAATTTTTATTAAGCTGTATTCCTAACATCTATTGACTGCCGAATAGCTAACTTCGTAAAAAATGCTATTCGGACTTTTCCAGATTGTTAAGGTGTAAGCTGCGTTCTTTGAGCTAAATTATGTCTTTGGCATAATTCTCCAATACTGGCCTGCTCTTACTGCAATGATCTCTTTCTCTATGCCTGCATAGTCAAGTAGGTGCTGTTCGATAGCTATCCTTCCCTGCTTTGCATCCATCGTTTGTACTGACTTACCCATCCTAAACTGAACGTTCAGATCGGCAGTTTCTTCACTCAAGATATCACCTTGAAGTCTTGATTCTACCTGCTCATCCCACACTTTCTTGGTGTAAAGATGCAGATAATTTTTAAACCCTCTAGTTATGACCACCCCTTGATCTTCGAACTCACGACGAAGCTCGGCAGGCATAGTCAGCCTCCGCTTATCGTCGAGTTTACGTTCAAAATAATCGAGTTGTGTCATTTCCCAGCTTTTAATTTTTAGGGTCGGTGGTATTTTTATTTTTTATGGCTAGCTTGTTTTGGCTACCCACTTTTACCCACTGAGTACAGCATACTACCCACAAATACCCACGTCTAGTATTTTGTAAATAAACAGTAGCTTACACTGGCAAGTTTTCCACAGTATGTGGATATAGTGTTAAGTTATACACACCCACTCAACATACAGAGCCATAAAAACAAACGGTCTTCAGAAGCTTTAACGGCCAGTAGTTTGTTGCGCAACCTCTAATAGACACCATCGACTGGTCATATAGCCACGGCTAGAAATCTGTATGAATAATAATCGGCTTTTTTACTTAGCTATAGGTATGTCGTGATACTCAGTCAGTATGTAGCCAATCATAGCTGCGACAGGTAAGGCTAAAATAATACCAGGTATACCAAACAGTAGTAGTCCAGCCATGGTGGCCACAGCCACAATGAACGGCGACATCTCTAGACTAGAACCAAATATCTTTGGCCGTATCAAATAGTTACTAATCGTTGAGTATGTCTGCATTAACACCACTGCGGCAATGGCGCTCCACGGCGACACAGTTAGCGCGATTATTGCAACTGGCACAATACCAAGCAGACCACCAACTACAGGTATGACGTCGGTAAATCCAGCTATTATAGATAACGCCAATGCATTAGGAACTTCTAGGATTCGCAAGAATAAGTAGGTTGTTATTCCAACCAAAAAGCTAGTCAAAAGCTGCCCTCGTATATAGCCACCAACCACTTCTACAAATTCTGTCTCTATGTCGTTACTTCGTGACTTCCAGTTCTTAGGAGTAAGCCTGCGCACTATCCGCAGCAAGTAGTCGCGCTCAAGCAACATGTATATTGTAAAGAAAAACGTAAACAACGTTGCTTCAAATACTTTAGATACACCCGACAGCAGTGTGCTACCCTGAGCCAAACCACCCTGCAATACACTGCCGGCATCAACATTACTCAATGCATCTTGGATTTCGTCTACGTAATCGGCCAAAAATCCATATTGTCTAAAACTCTCTACGTAAACGGGCAAGTCTCCTGCAAAATCTACAAAGGTGTTAACTAAAGACCCCACAATAATCGCCAACAAGCCAAAAATTGTACCAACAATCATAAGCAACGCCAAAGACATTGCGCTACCTCTCTTGAGTCCCCTATTTTGAAACCAACTAATCAATGGACTAAGCGCCACAGCAAATAAAAGAGCAAACAATATATACATAATAAGGCTGCGCAGTCTGGCCACAGCCCATAGCATCAACAACACCATCAAGACTCTCTTAAAAGTCGCCGATCCAATATCAATTGTCATATGTTGTTTTTGTGCCATATTAATACTTTCCGAAAATTATTGTTCCCACCCCTTAAAGCTTTAAAGAAAGTATAACAGAATTAGCCAAGATGCATCGCCAGAAATGTCCAGAAGCAGTACAGCTGGGTTTATTATCTTGTATGGGCTACAACTTTTTAACTACTGCAACAGTTTTTTGGACAATTCAAAGGCCTTTAATATCCCTTGTCTCTCGTCTATAAAATATCTCGAATAATAATCATCCAGTAGAATACTCAGTCTAGACACCTCGGTCGCCAATATCGAGTGGGCCTCGTCTGGGCGACTGGCTTTTGGGTAGGTATCAATTCTTGCAAGTACATTCTTATCTGCCACTAGCTCCATCTCTTCAACAATTAAATCATCAATACGCTGCCTCTCTTCTTCACTCATCCTAAAATATGCAAGGTGCAGCATTTCGTGCACCATGGTAACTTGGGCTTGCGCAGCTTCAACCTCGTTTGACTTGTTGTAATCTAGTAAATATATTTTTGGGCCAGGCAGTATGCAGCCTATATGGCTATCCTTGCCGCAAATGTCTGTTAAAGATTCTCTGTTGGCTAGCTGTGGATCTGCTCTATATAAAAGAGCTCTGGCTCTATCTGTCAATCCAGCTTCCTCGACCAGCCTTAAGGTCTGATTATCGGGTTCATAGCCTCTTAAAAACCACCAATCGCTAATCTGCACACGGTAGAAATAGCTAACTATTGCAGCAATAAATACTACTGCAAACAGCGGCCCATAGAACCAAGGGCTAACGCTTCTATCCACTACTCTTTATCTATGTAGAATGCCTCGATCGCATTTTGGTAATAACGATCAAAGCCACCGCGCAAACAATCAGCCTCAAACTGAATCTTTGCCGCATCGGGATCAGTGGCGTCGTCCATGCGCTGATCTAGGTTTGTTATATAATTTTTGTCACACAAATTACTGTATGCTGCTTTGAAAATACGCTCGTCTAACTTGCTGGTGGTATTAAACAATAAAACGCCTACCAAAAAGAAAATGTTCAAGAGTATTGAAGCCATTGCTATGCTCATGAGCAAGTCGTATTTAATAAGGTTTTTTATTTTCTTGGTTAACTTCTTTTTTGCCATAAATTAATTGTAGCATATAGCGCTTTTGGTTATAAGATATCTTTTGTTTATAATTACTTCTTATGACCGAAATAGATCGACACCCCGACAAAGAAGAGGCTTCACTAGACCGATTAAGACGAATGAGACAAGCATTAGCGATAAATATTGGAATATTTGCGCTTCAGCTTGCAGGCTCTGTTATTACTGGCAGCAACGGATTGGCTGGAGAGGCAACCCATGAACTTGGAGACACTGCCGCGCATGGACTTGACGTGTATGGCGAATCTAATCCTGGTAAGGCAATGCTTGCCAGAAAAGTTGCTGGAAGCCTAATACTTCTAGGTGGCGCGTACGTACTAGGAGAGTCTATCAACGACCTAGTAAACGGCCATGCCGATAACCCAGGGGTAAAGGCCGCTGCCATTGCGCTTGGGGGGTTTGCTGGCAATGTTGCAATATCACACAGACTACATGGCATCGAAGATCCATCTATAAACTCTGTTGGCCAAATGAGACATGCCGACTCAGACGTTCTTAAGTCTGGTGCAATTGCACTCGGGGTTGCCGGATCAGCACTTTTTGACCAGGGATGGATGGACTCAGCTGCCGGAATTCTTGGCGGAGGGCTAACAATCGCCGGCAATGCTATGCCAACTTATGCCGCCTACAGGGGCAATACAGCCTACTTCGAGCAAGGTGCTCACCACAATCACAGTCATGAAGACCACGGGCACCACCACTAAAAATGCCATCACTACACCTAGCCTCAAAAAAACTAAACCCGTAGGCGCAATAAACTATTTATTGCTAACCTACGGGTTGACTATTGGTGTTCGCGTGTTTGCCGAACTAAACGCTCACGGCAAAGTCCAGATGATCTAGGCTTCTGGCCTCCTCATCACTTAGCTGCCGCATAACAAAGCCGGTCGGCCAGCCACCACATCGACAAGTCAGCAGGTCGCCGTTATCACCCTTGCAGGTTGGTTGGCTCATGCTGCCGAGTTGGCAAAATCCCCACTATTAAGCTTTGCTCGTTCTTTTTTTGTAGGTCGGCGCACCGTAACTCCAGGTGAAATAAATCCCGGATCTGACTGACAAAACTGCAAACCGTCGTCTTCATTTAGCCAAACAGCACCCTGCCAATGCTCGTCCACAGGATGATCGTTTATAGCCCTCCCCACCTCAGCAGAAACGACGACGAAGGTGTCAGGCTCACGTAAACGCACCTCAAGGTTGCTTTGACCTTTAAGGAGGCGATGTCCGGCGTCGACCCCAGCTATTTCCACTGACTCATATCGCAAATTAAGCCAATTGCTGCCTCCGATAGACGCACAAACATAATCGCCAGACATGTTGACCAATGTGACTTTTCGGCCCAATGTTGAAGAAAAAAACGAAAGTTCAGTAGCTGCACCATCGGCCGGCCAGCCATCTTCTTGATTCATACAACTTCTCCTAAAAGCTACCGCTACAACCAATTTTGGCAGGCGGAAACCATGGTCTAGTCTACAAAGTTAAAAACCATGCTTGCCGTCTGCCAACTGTTTATGTGCCTAGACCCAAACAGGCCTAATACAACATAAACTATACAGCACCCACTGTAAAATGCTATACACTGCGACTGGAGCAAAAATGTTGCATCAACAAAATAAATCTAGAAGTAGCATCGCCTGCACCACTCTCACTCATTGCTAAAGGTCGGCGGCGTTATTAATAGTCTCAATCAACGAACTCTCTAACTTCTCCTTATATGTTTGCCTCTTCTGGACAGGCTTACGAGTTGATTTGGCTGGTGCAGCTTTAGGCCGGCTTGTGCTTCGTCTACTCGAGCTAGCAGGAGCTGCAGGCTTACTATTTCGAGCTGGGCTATTAGGACGAGTTTTACTAGTTTTGTTAACTACTTTGGGTGCGGCGGCAGTCGACGCAGCAGATCTGTTGCGATAATTTCTGGTTGGTCGGTACGACAGCTTATTCTTAAGATTATCCATGAATATGAATGTGCCCTTGTCTTTACCAAACTCGTCCATACGCTCAAAGAATGAAGAATAATTTCGGGAATTAGGGATAATAACTTGGCCTAGCTTGCCGATATTCGCCAAATGTCGAATCAGGCCTGCAAAATCACCATCACCAGTAACAATGACTGCTTTTTCGTAGTTTTCAATATCTACCATGACTTGAAGCACCATGTCGGCATCTACATTGCCCTTTATGGTACCGTCATCGTAGCGCAGCAGCGGCTTAAAGAAGCAAATGAAGCCTGCTTCTTGCAATGCATTATATAAATCTTGGTGCTCTTCCATGTAGCCAACAAACATGAAGGCTTTTGTGACACCGAAACTTTCTCTCAAGTATTCTCTAAATTTTTTATGATCGATCTTCCAGCCTAGAGCTCGTACACCAGAATGAAGATTCTGGCCATCAATAAATGCATGGTTTTCTTGTGTTGCCATATGCTACCTTAATAATTTTTAGTTTATATTTAATAAATAGGACGACTATAAGTTGTCATCTGGTTGTAAATAATCTGCGAGCTCTTTTAGTGCAACTCGTTCTTGAACCATAGTATCACGATCTCGAACCGAAACAGTGTTGTCATCTAGCGAATCAAAATCCACAGTAACGCAGTATGGCGTACCAATTTCGTCTTGACGCCTGTAGCGCTTTCCAATATTTGAATTATCGTCCCAAACTACTACCCCACTGCTGTAGTCGGTGCTAAGTTGCTGGTATATTTTTTTGGCACAAGCAACTAAATTCTCATCATTCCTCTTCAAAGGCCCGACACAAACCTGCACTGGCGCAATATTTGCGGGTAATCTCAATACATGACGGTTGTTTTGATCATCATAGTCGTAGGCTTCAGAGATTACTGCCAAAATGAATCGGTCCAGGCCAAACGTGGGCTCAATAACATGGGGTATAAACGCTGGCGAACCGTCCTTTGGGCGATAAACCATATTTACACCACTATGCTTGGCGTGGTTTGCCAAATCAAAATCTGTCCTATAGGCTATTGCACCTATCTCTTTCAAGCCAAAATCAAATTGATATTCAAAGTCTATGGTCTTCTTGCTGTAATGGGCGCGATCTTGCTCGGGGACGTCTAGCTCTTTAATTTTACTACGACTAAGCCCAAGTAAATCGCACCAAGCATAGAACTGGCCAGTAAAGTGCTCGAACGTTTTCTTCCAGTCCTCTTCTTTAATAAAGTATTCAAATTCCATTATTTCGAATTCACGTACTCTAAATATAAACTCCCTTGGACTAATCTCATTCCTGAACGTCCGCCCGATTTGGGCAATACCAAAAGGCATATCGGGGCTCATGCTGTCGACTACATTTTTAAAGTTTACAAACATGCCCTGTGCAGTTTCTGGTCGTAAATACGCCTTTGAATTGTCATCTCTAATTGGACCAACGTTGGTGTCGAACATCAAGTTGAACACACGAACCTTGCTCAATTTATTACCATCTGGGCTGAGTAAATTTTTTTGTTCGATGACTTCGTCCATTTGTAAAAACGTAAGCTCCTCGGCGCCCTCAACCCCGTTATCTTCTAGCAAATGATCCGCCCTGTAACGCTTCTTGGTTTTTAGGTCTTCCACCAATGGATCTGCGAAGCCCGCGCCAGTATGACCACTAGCCTGCCAGACCTTTGGGTTCATGAGTATTGCACTATCAATTCCATAAATATCATCTCGCGACTCGACGAACATAGCCCACCAGGCCGACTGTATATTTCGCTTAAGCTGCACGCCAAGCGGCCCGTAATCCCAGGTTCCAGCCAATCCGCCGTATATATCGCTGCCCTGAAACACAAAGCCGCGGCGTTTTGCAAGGCTTACAATATCGCTCAGGCCAACCTCTTGTTTTTTTTCTTTGGCACTCATCGGTAAAACTATATAGCACTTTAGCAGCTTGGACCAGCTTTTTCGTACTGCGCCAATAACTATACTCCTAGGCCTTGCTGGCGCAGCCCAGCTGTCAATGCTACAATCATGCATAACAATGGCTGGCCAATCTGGAGAGTTTCGTTCGGGTGGTGAAATAATCGACCCTTTTAGTGCGTGTCTCGAAAAAGCTAGGGCTGCTATTGAAGAGTATGGCTACCAATCTCGATGGCTTGAAAACGAAGCCGTTATTAGCGATGGCACCTGGGCCGAACTGCAAAGCCTTATAGGCGAAAATAACCCACTACACAGAAATGTCGAACCTAGACACAGCCTTAATTTGTATGGCCCCAATAACGACCACCTACTACAAGTGTCCTTGGATGGCGAAGGTCAAGAAGCAAGCTTGTTCTACGAAGATGCACACGAATTTCAAACATCCAGCAGCGCGTATGCCCCAGAGTGGATGAGGTTGCTCATAGCTGCCTACACAAGCTATTCGTCCAACCAGGTGCGTATTATGGGCGCCACCAGTGACGCTATGATTAAACTGTCCGACTGTCTTGACAAAAAAAATCCAGACCAATACACACGAATCCACCAGTATAGTTCTATCGGACCAATTGTTTGTTCAAATGACAACAAAAGTATTTTGTACATAGCAAGAAACTACGATGAGACCAATCGTATAGCTGTTTGGGACAAAATTTGGCATTACGACCTAGAGGACGCAACTCTACGAACAGTCCACTACACCCCTGAGTGCGAGCCGGAGATAAATGTATGCATACTCGACGAATCGACAATAACAAATCTCCGCCTTGCAGCGCTTCCGTACCCCGAGGGCACCACCGCCATTAACCTGCCCGACTTCGAGACAGGTAATTCTCTGGTAGTGAATCCAGGCTATGTCGATGCTTACATGCATGCAATAAATGAAGCTATACACTATGCAAAAATCGTCCTACGCAAATCAAGACATCAAATTAGCCTCAATTAAGCTGTGACTGCACAAACTCCAACAACCTAGGCTCGACTTCTAGCATAGCCTCTTGGACACCGGTAATTTTAACTAGGTCTTCTGGGTCGAACCTTAGTGCGAGCCGCCAAGCTTTAATACTATTTTGGTCGAAATGTCCGGTCGTCGACTCAATAAACACACCCCTAGAACTATTGAGCTGATAGAGCTTTTCGGACTTTAAGCTATCACCATTTTCGTCGTCATCCAAATTTGGCAAGCAGCCATAGACTTTTAGTAGCCATATCAAAAACCAGCTCCTGCAAACAGACAGGTCAAAACCAGAACCCAAGGACTCAAATAGCCCCTCAAGTAGCCGAAAATACTCTGAACCAATTTTTTGTTCGGTTAATTTGTCGACCAAACGAAGAGCTTCATATGCAAACTCCAGTCTCGGGTAATCCGACAAAATACCGTGATAATGCTTAACCATTCTAGATGACACTAAGGTTTCCAAGTTGCCCTTTCCGCCCACCAAGCTTAAGTTGCACACCGAAAGTAGCTCTATGCCCCCGGCCAAGCGACTCTTAGGCTTCCTGACACCTTTTGCCATGGCAGAAACCTTTCCATGACTTGGAGTTAGTAGAGTGATAATTCTGTCGTATTCGGCGTAATTGGTGCGTCTGAGTACAATTGCTTTAGTTTGATAACGCTTCATAACACGCCCTGATCTAGCCGCCCACCAAACCCCGTAAGTCTGTCAATCTCTGCTTTAAAATCTTTAAGATTCATGTCTGTCTTATAAATAGTAGCTTGCACGTTGTATCGTTGCCACTGCTCGTTACCCACCTGCGCCAAATCCCAAGGCACAATGAGAAGTAATGGAATATGTAGCCATTCGGGATAGGATCTTATCTCATGAAGTAACTCCATGCCATTGTTTGGGCGAAGGGCGAACTCACAAACCACACAGTCAATTTTGAACTGATCCATAGCGTTAACTGCAGCTTGCGCCGTGCGAGAAGTTACGACCTCATAATCGGGTAGTAAAAATTCGCCCAGTATTTTTGTGGTAAGAACATCAGAATCGACAATAAGAATAGTGCTGGTCGTCAGGCTCTTGGCCATAATCTACTTTAAACTCCTAGCTGAAACTTCATCTGCCTAGAAACAGGTAGTCCAACTGTAATTTCAGACTCTGCCCCATTGCTGCTAGAAGTGTAGTCCATGGTCGACTCGGACACTAATCGATCAATAAAGCCAGACCAGAAGTCCGTGCTACCTAGAGGTAACTGTTCGTTTGGACGCAAATACCAGCCCGAGCCTTTGGCCCTAATCTTAACCTCAACTCTGTTGCTGCCGTTATGAACACTAACTTTGATTAATCGTGAGGCACAGCGTTTGATAGTTGAATACACCAATGCGTCTATCATGTAAGCGCATGCGTGAACATCAAATATCACTGGATTGACTCTTTTGGGCGCCTTTAGGCTAATTACCTTGTCATACTGTCGCGCCACAGCTCCAGATGCTGCACAACTATCGGCCAACAAGCTAGAAATATTCATTGGTTGCAAAAGTAACTGCCTGCGACCCGAGTTTAAATCCTGGGCATAAGCATATGATTTTGCAATACGCAGAGTCTGGTCGGCAAGAGCTATAATCCGCGGGACCTGATCGCTACTACAATGTTCCAATTCGCCCTGTATTGATTCGGCCGAGGCACGAAGCTGTATTAATGGCAAAGAAATGTCGTCAACCGCCGAACGCAGCGAAGATAGCTCATTATAGCTGTTATCAGCAACAGTCTTCATCTACCCAATCTACCCCAATTTAATATGGACTTATTATACCATTAAAGATGCAATTAGCAGCCAATAGAAGATGCAACCACTCACTACCCAAACAACCAATAAAAGAGAGATCCCAACACCCTCTAAAGCTTTGCTCTAGATCTCAATCACGAAACTAAGTATGAACAGATAGGTTTGAGGTTAGGTGAGCTAGACGCGCCTACCCTGAAGGCTTATATGACTGGGTTAGTTTTGTGGTTGGGGTCTCTAGGGTTGATATTGCAGATTTGGAATCACTACATTTACAAAATCTTGAAGGTGTTCTGGTGATTCCGACCAAACTTGAATAGTCTTATCGCGTAAAGGCAACACTACCAAAGACCCAGTTTTGTCGCTGACTATTTCGCCGTCGAGCCTTAAACCAGACTGCCCAGACACTGTTACTGGAGATACAGACAATACTCCAGTATCAATTGCTGGCTGATAACCTGTAACGACCTGGCTGTAACTTCGGCTCTCTACGCTTGTGCGCAGAGCATAAGACACCGACCTGGAGTCTGGAACATAGTCTGGATGAAAATACGCGTCCAAAGGCTTGGAGCCACTAGTTTGCTTAATGTATGCACTCCAAGTTTTGGGGTAAAGTATAGACAGTGAGCCAACTGTTTCATCGGCTTTAAACAACTTGTACGGCTCTTTTTCTCGGTCTTGGAACTCCTGCTCAAGTTTGTCGGATTGTTCGGCCACGGACTGCTGCACGGCTTCGTCAATTTGTTTATCTACAGTGTTCTTTTCAGTTGTGTATTTGGTATAGGACCACAAACTAAAAATCGCCAAACCAACTATAAGCGCTACGCTTACTGCCAGGGGTATGACAAGAGGGTCAATTTGCCCACGCTGATTAATTTTTTGAATACGCATATGCTTTATATTAGAATAACTACCGCCCCGAAATATTATAAACAAAAAACGGCTCTTCAATAGAACTGGGCTCCTGTTCATTAAGCCTAAATCCATAACTTATCAATACATGGCCCTCCTCTCCCGAATCGAGTTTTTGGTAAAGTTTTTCCAAAAACCTTTGTGTGCCAAAAAAATATATAACGTCAGCTTCGCGAAGATCGACATTCCACATGTTTGCCCAATATACACTGGCGTGTTTATACCTTAAAAGTTTTGCTTTTGCCACCAACACCAGTAGCGGGTTTATCTCGTATCCACGTGCAGGTATGCCCTTCTTGGCAACAGCCTGAACGACTGCACCATTACCGCACCCCAAGTCTGTAAACAAGGCAGTCTTATTACCCGTGGATTCAATCAAGCCTACAAGTTGGTTTATTTGTCTTCTTCTAGTTGGCAAAAAGGGCGCACCGACCATTAGCGATGCTGCAAAAATAAGAAATACGACCGCAGCTGCCAAGACTATGAACGTCAACTACGACTCGGAATCAGCCGCAGGATCAATACCAAAGTCTAGTTTGATTTTCTGAACTTTATTCTCTACCTGTTTTAGCTGTTCTTTTAGCGACTTACTCAGCTCGGCCCCTCTCTCAAATTTAGTCAGCGACTCTTCTATGTTCACATCCTCTGACTCAAACCAATCTACGATGCCTTGCAATTCTTTCATGTCGTGCTCAAAATTGGACTGTTTATTTTTCTTTGACAAGTTTCACCTCGGTAACTACGTTATATTTTGCCAATTCTACCATAATCTCTTCGCCCATGCTGGGTCTCTTGTCCTCTAATAAATGACCGTTAGAATTTCTTACAACGGCATAGCCCGCCTTAAGGACACTGGCTGGATCGGCAATTTTTAAGGCACTGCAAATGTAGTTTAATTTGTCATTTTGAACAACAATTAGTCCATCCATGGCCAAAACTAATTTTGCAGTTGTAGCAGCCAGGCTTTTTTTGGGTTCTTCAAAATGATGTACGAGTCTGTTCATGTTATTGGTCAAAGTTTGAGCAGGTTCTGTTAATAAACGGTCGACACTTTGATTTAAACGCCTGTCTATAAACTCTAGTTTGTTCATTAAATCAGACCTATCACTAACTACGAGCCTAGCGGCATCGGTTGGGGTTATGGCTCTAGCGTCGGCCGCTAAATCGGCAAGAGTGGTATCGGTTTCATGACCAACTCCAACAATGGTCGGAGCTCTAGACAGTGCGATGCTACGCACAACCCTCTCGTCAGAAAATGCCTGCAGATCCTCTGCGCTACCTCCACCCCTCACAACCACTATTACATCCACGGGAACATCGGCAGAGTTTAGTGCATTAATCGCCAACACGACTTGACGTGGTGCCGGCAATCCCTGAACCTGGACATTCGCCAGCACCACGTCAATTCCACCCCACCTTCTAGCTAGCTGCATCATGAAATCTGCATGAGCTGCCGAACCTTCAGATGCAACCAGGCCAATTCTTATTGGAAAGCTTGGCAACGGACGCTTTCGGTCTAGGTCAAAAAGCCCTTCTTTGTCTAATTTTTGTTTAAGCATTTCTTGGGCACGCTTAATTGACCCTTCTCCTTCTGGAGTTATGGCACTAAAGCTTACCGAAAACCCATATCTATTGTGGAGCCTTGGGATTCCAGAAATTAAAACTATCATCCCATTTTCTATGGGACTAGAGAGGTTATAAATACTGCCAAATATTTGTATAGAGGCATCATCATCTTTAAGCTTTAGGTAAACCCAGCGTCCTTTACTGACCCTAAATTCTGCCACCTCACCACGAATCTTCACTATGGGGTAGGCGTATTCTAAAGTTTGGTTAAAAACTTCGACAAACTGGCTTACTTCAAACGCGTCTTCAAGCATCATCACCCAAAGCAGGTTTTAAGATTCGCTGGTAGAAGAAAAACCCGACGGGCAAAAACAACATCTTGTTGAACACCCTATAAAGCAACGTCGCTGATATAGCTATGGGCTCTGGCACGCCAAATGCTGCCAATATTACAACCATGGCTGCTTCATGGACCCCAACATCACCAGGAATTATTGACACCACGCCTACGGTATTGGCAGCGACAAATGCAACGAACACTGCGCCAATACTTATATCGGCGCCAACAGCCATGAGAGAAGCATAAACAATAGCAATCTCAATGAATGTACTAAATAGCATGAAAAGACCAGTGCTCACCACTTTGCTACCCCTGGATTTTGCTATGTCAACTGCTGCCCGCAAATCTCCAAAAGTTTTCTTAATTATGCCATTACTCTTTGGTTTGAAAATCCTAACTAAAAAGCCTGGCCGAAGAATGGCCGCTGCTACCAGGCAGATCAAACCCAAAAATACCAACATAACTGCGACTGCACTGCTGTTGCCAAGACCCCTGCTAACTACGTCCCTAAAGTCGTCGCCATAACCATTTATCGCCAAGAGCAACAATGCAAATGGTGCGAGTACGGCGTAGGCCAAAAAGGCAAATATATACCTACCCAGTTGCACGAGGCCTGTTTGCCCTGTGTTGACCTTTTTTCTAAATCCATAAGCAAGGTAAGTAATCCCTGACAGCCCCCCCGAAGGCAAAACTTGGTTTACAAAATTCATAGCAGCCACAACTTGCCACGAGCGAACCGTGGATATTTTTGCATCAAACATGCCAAATGCTTTTTGGTAGTACTTGCCTATAAAATAATAATTTGTAATTTGAAGTACAGGTAACGCAAGCACCAAAACTACATTAGCACTCAACAAAACCTGCCAAGTATCGTCAATAATATCTCGTTTGTAATAGACCAGCCCTACAATTCCGGCTAGCGCAGCAATAATTAGAACATTAAAAGCCAGCTTGTGGCGCGACTTTATATTGGTGTTCGACATAACATTATTGTAGCAGTAATTATTATTCAATCTCACCCTTAAGGTGTAAACTATACGCTATGAACGAAAATGGTAATCAAAAATATCTGGCACTGTTCGGCAGGCAGCCCAGCATTAGTCTAGCCGAAATTCAAGCCGTACTCGGCAAAAACCAGGTTGAAGACCTTGGTTCAGCGTCAATACTTGAGAGCTTACCCAACATGTCCTATCTTGGCGGCACAACAAAACTCGCACAAATAATTAAAATCACCCCCAACCCCCCTCTTGACGACTCACCCGAACTTATTACTCAAATTATAGACGCCCACTTAAAACAGGCCCAGCGCAGAAAAATCAATCTTGGGCTTAGCATCTATTCAACGAGTGTGTCTGCATCCAAAATCAAGCACACTCTTGCCAATGTTAAGCAGCAGTATAAAACAAAAGATATTTCTATTAGAACCATTCCGAGCAACCAGCCTACTTTAAATGCTGCTAAAGTCATTTTCAATAAGTTAACATCCGACAAAGGTCTAGAAATAGTGATGCTAGCCCATGAAGACAAATGGATTGTAGCCAAAACTGTGGCCGTACAGGATGTTAACGCCTACTCTAGGCGAGATCACAACAAGCCCGTGCGCGATTCAAAAAATGGCATGTTGCCGCCAAAACTTGCACAAATAATGCTTAATCTAGCCCAAGTTTCAGCAGACTCTCATGTTTTGGATCCATTTTGCGGAACAGGCACCGTTTTACAGGAAGCATTATTAATGGGTGTCGGCGGTGTGTTCGGAAGCGATCTATCACTAGATATGGTAGAGGCCAGCAAAAAAAACTTAAGCTGGCTAGACTCTGCCAGCCGCATCACTGGCAAATGGCAAGTTGCACAAACCGACGCCACTACAGGAAATTGGCAACACAACATAGACAAAGTAGTCGCAGAGACGTCTCTTGGGCCAGCACTAAACTCCCTGCCGTCGACCACCGAACTCAACACAATAATTGAGCAAACAAATAAACTGCACCTAATGTTTTTAAAAAATCTTCACAAACAAATCACTAGTAAATCAGTCGCTTGTCTAGCCTTCCCGGCTTGGATTAAGGCAAACAAAAGCTATATTAACCTACCCGTTATTGACCAGTTGCATAATCTGGGATATAATTTTATAGATTTTAGATCAGACAGCCATAAACCTGGGCTTTATTACCATAGACCCAACGCAGTTGTGGCCCGCAGACTGATCGTATTAACTAAACTAGACAAAAGGTAAAAGATAAATGTCAAAGACCAAAGCAGGTGGCTCAGCCAAAAATGTCCGCGATTCGCCAGGTCAGCGGCTCGGCGTTAAAGCATACGCTGGCGAAACTGTAAACACAGGCGCAGTTTTAGTACGACAGATTGGTCGCACCAAGCTAGCTGGACCAGGCACCAAGCTTGGGCGCGACTTCACTATTTTTGCCACAAAAGACGGCAAAGTCTCTCACCGCCAAACACGAATTCGTCGTTTCGACGGCAAGACTGTTCCTCGTACCGAAGTTTCAGTTATTTAAGTAGTACTAACTGCGACTAGCAGGATCCTCGTCACCACGAAGTTTAGCAACTTCGGCTAGTCCTTGCTCCATTTGGGTTAGCCCTCCTATAACTTGATCTTGGAGTGCTCTTCTGGCGGCCCTAATTACTTCTTTTTGCTGAGATTCAAGAGATTTGCCCAAATCAAGATCATTCATGAGCAATCTAAGTCCAGGGCCCTGCAACTTTACCAAACCTTGCGCTACGCCGTTTTTTTGTGCAGACTTTATCTTATACTGAGCGCCTGTTAGACCGGTCACTAATTCTTGTGCTGCTTGGTAAGTGATCTCGTCAATTTCCGCCTCATCCTCCGATCCTGTAAGGCTGTTGCCGGCACCCTCAAGTGCATCTGCTAAATTATCTGAAAACTCGCCCACTACTTTACTGGCATTAGCTATATCTTCCACCATGCGCCTACCGCTATCTAGCATGTTCTCGGCTGCTGTCTTAGCTTTTGCCGAATTGTCACTAAGAGTATCGCCAAGAATTGTATCGAGCTGTTTGGCGTAGGCTAGCACTGCTGCAACATCAGGTGCCGCTTCTGTAACTTCCAGCAAAGCTGTAAGCGACTCTACGGCACTAGGTTTTGTTTCTACCTCGACATCAGCCTCGCTGCTATGTTCAGTACTAAGTTTTAGGTCGAGACCTGCCCCTGGACTATCAGGAGATCCTGTATTTGTTTCAGCCATGTTTATATCTTTTTTGTTTTAAATTTGTTACATGAATATTGACACTAAGTTGTATTATTGTCAAGCTTGTTTTGTTTATAATCACTCTTGGCTATAGGACAGTCGGCTCTTCTGGAAGGCGTTCCCTGCATGCCACCCCACTCCCTTGGGACCCCGGCTTAGCCGACCAGAAAGCAATACTTAAACGCAATGAAGCGCACTAGAAGTACGTGCAATGAGGATTAAGTGCTGCTGACGATGAAGCTAGACTCGTAGTCCCGGCTTCGCCGGGTGTAGAATTTAGCTGTTCAAAAGGGCTGAAAATAGTTCAAGTTCCTTGAGCTATTTCTAATCTGCCTGACAAGGAAGCAATACTTAACCACAGTGAAAGTGTACTAGAAGTACATGGAACGAGGATTAAGTATTGCTGACGCAGAAGACTAGACTTT
>CALFBO010000065.1 GCA_937951635.1 Candidatus Saccharimonadia bacterium | reverse complement strand
GAGTACGTAACAGAAAGTGTTAAAAAGTCCGATATAGAGCGCATGGACGAATCAAAACAAAAATCAGGCAAGTTTACAGGAGCCTATGCGCTGCACCCGCTTACAAAGGAGAAGTTGCCAATTTGGGTGAGTGATTTTGTTTTGGGGGGTTACGGTACGGGATCGATTATGGGCGTGCCAGCACACGATGAACGAGACTATACTTTTGCTACTCGGTTCAATTTGCCTGTAAGGCCGGTTGTGGCCAAGGATTTCGGAGAGCCGAGGCCAAACGAGACCGGAGTAGAGGGCTCGGTGGTGATTGGCTACGATAAAGGCACTGGAAAGTATTTGGGGTTAAAGAACGACGACGGCTCTTATTGGCTCGTTGGTGGCGGGCGAGATGAAGGTGAAGACTTCAAGCAAGCTGCAAGTAGGGAGCTCAAAGAAGAAACGGGCTATAGCTGCGACGAGCTGCATCAGCTAGGCGATCCGGTATATTCTCATTACTACAACGAAAAGAAAGATTCAAACCGCAGGTCTCTTGGTTACAATTATCTAGCTGTCATTGACGCCTCGCAAACTGGAGGGGCTAGTCGAGAAACACACGAAGACTTTGAGCCAGCATGGTTGGAATTTGACGACCTAAAAAGTGAAATTTTAAAGACTGGGGGCGGAGTAGAGCATTGGCTAGATGCATTGGATCGAGCAAAGTCTCTAGTTGAGTCCGGCTTTGATGCAGCTTATGCTCGCCATACTGGCGAAGGAATTTTACTTAACTCTGGTAAGTACGATGGAATGAGTTCCACCGAAGCGCGTGAACAGATTGTTGCCGACTTAGCAAAATCCAGTCAAGCCCAAGAAAAGGTAAACTACCGAATGCGCGACTGGTTGGTGTCTAGGCAGCGATATTGGGGTGCGCCAATTCCTATAATAAATTGTAAGGATTGTGGAGCAGTATCTGTTCCCGAGGCCGACTTGCCAGTAGAGCTTCCACAGGTAGACGACTACTTACCTACTGGCAACGAAAGTAGTGTGTTGGCATCTGTAAAAGATTGGGTTAATGTGCAATGTCCAAGTTGCAGCAAGCCTGCAAAACGAGAAACCGATACGCTAGATGGATACGTTTGCTCGAGTTGGTACATGTACCGGTATTGCGATCCAAACAATACCGATGCCGCTTGGGATTCGACAAAAGTTAATGACTGGTTTCCGATAGATTTTTATTTTGGAGCCGACCACGCAGTTGCGCACCTGCTTTACTTTAGGTTTTGGGGTCATTTCTTTGCAGAGCAAGGTCTCGTTGCTACAGACAAAGCAGAGCCTATAAAAAAACTTGTCTACAATGGCTACATCAACGCAGCCGATGGCCGGAAGATGAGTAAAAGCTACGGCAACGTGGTGGACCCCTTGGAAGTCATTGATAGTGGCTATGGTGCAGACGCCCTTCGAATGTTTGAGCTATTTATTGGCCCGTATGACCAAGATGCGGCGTGGAACCCAAATGGGGTGCCCGGCACCTATAGGTTCTTGCAAAGAGTTTGGGCTTTGACTCAAAGCTACATTCAAGACGAAGACACTACCGACCAATTTGACGCAAAAGTAGAAACTTTGCTTATGTCCGATACTCACAAGACCATCAAAAAAGTCACAAAAGATCTAGAGTCGCAAAAGTTTAATACAGCCATTGCCGCATGTATGAAGCTTGTGAATTCGCTTAATGCACACAAACAAAATTCCGAGTTTGCAGCCGCCAGAAAAATTTGGGGACAATGTCTTTCGCAGCTAGTTCAGCTAATAGCGCCGTTTGCACCGCATATTAGTGAGGAGCTTTGGCACGAATTGGGGCATGACGAATCTATACACATATCTCCATGGCCTGTTTGGGACGAGGAGTTAGTTAAGGAAGACTTGGTAACAATCGTCGTCCAGATAAATGGAAAACTTAAAGATAAGTGTGAACTTCCTGTCGACACGCCCAAGGAAGAGGTAATAGCTTCGGCCCTAGGTCTGCCCAAAATTAGTACAACCGTAGGAAGTAAAGCTCCATCCAAGACAATATATATTGAAAATAAGCTAATAAATTTTGTAATTTAGCATATTTTGTTGAGTATGATCGATTGAACAGGTATACTAACACTTAAGTGTACTAGTATAAGTAAAGGAGTTTGTGAACATGGGACAACCAAAGAAGCAAACCAGCAAACGCAAAACCGCGATGCGTAGATCGCACCACGTGTTGAAGTTAGCCCGCAAAGTAAATGGTAAATCACCTGTTAGGGTGAGAACTACCAGGCGCGAAAATAGCAAAAAACAAGCCTAACATATAACATAAGTGTTTTGGGCGGACAGTATTATTTGCAGGAAGTGAGTTTAACAAAATGGCATCCAATCGACATCTCGGAAGAATCGTAGTATTGCAGACTCTGTATGAGTTTGACTTTAGATCTGAGTGCGAAGATAAGTCATTAGATTTAGACGAAGTAATGCAGCGTAACGTCGATAGGTACAGCGAAACTATAGACGACAAGAGTTTTATTGATAGGTTAACTAAAGGTGTGGCTGGTAAATCTGCAGAACTCGACGCGGTTATTGGTCCTATTGCGCCAGAGTGGCCAATAGAACAAATAGCTAGAGTTGATCGCAATATTTTACGTATGGCTCTATGGGAGCTTACCTATTCCGATGATGTTCCACCCAAGGTAGTAATTAACGAAGCAGTTGAACTGGCAAAAGCATTTGGCGGCGACAACTCTTCAAAATTCATAAACGGTGTATTGGGCACTGCGTATCGAAATATGACAGGAGAATCCAAACCTCCTGCCCAACCCAAGGAAGAGACTGCTCCTGCAGAAGATGATCCAAAACCAAAAAAAGCTACAAAACCAAAAAAATAGTAAATCTAGCCGACTAGGTTAGACAAGATTTTAAGGCAGGGAACATGAAGAGGCGAAAGCCCATAGATGGGATAAAGAAACCAATAAAGGGCATAAAAAAGTTCGTACGAAGACGACCTGCAATTCAAGAAGTTGTGCGCGAGCCAACAGCAGGAGGAATTGTATACCGTCGTGATGACAAGGGTCGAATAGAAATATTGTTAATCCAGGATGCTAAGAACCGCTGGACAATTCCTAAAGGCCATATCGAAGAAGGTGAGTCGGCCAAACATGCAGCTGGCCGAGAGGTTAAAGAGGAGACTGGCTTACAACAGATAAGTGTGAAGAATTGGCTTGGCAAGATCCATTTTAGATATCGCCGTGTTCAGAGCCTGGTTCTTATGACTACTCATATATATCTAGTCGAGGCGCTGGGTGATACCAATAAACTCACTAAAGAGTCGTGGATGAACGGCATAAAGTGGTTTTCGGCAGTCGATGCGCTCGACAAAATAGAATATGAGGATATAGGCAAGATTATACTTATCGCCTTAAAGCAGCTACGAGGTGGTAAAAAATCAAAGATATAATTTAGATTTTAAGTTAAACAGCTTGCGAAAGACTGTATCAGCATTTAAACTTTGCATGTAGCGACCACAGGGCGGCAGATTTCGATGCCAGTATGTGGGTTGTAGCATCTACACGTTACTTTTAAATCAAAGCATCCATAATGCATAGGTAGCAATATCTTACTTTTGATTCGACAATATTGTGCGGGTATATCAAAAGTTTACTCTCATGAATGATCTTGCATCTATGCGTCATGGCTGCATAAATAACTAATCCATAGGGAGAGAATAGTTGAGCCAAAAAAATTATGAGGAGTTTGCAAACTCCGTCTTAAAAGTGAATTTCAACGACATAGAAATTTTAAAAACCGCATTTACGCATCGCTCGTATCTAAACGAGCACCGCAAAAGCAGCAAAGAGCACAACGAGCGCCTTGAGTTTCTCGGTGATGCCGTACTAGAGTTAGTGGTCACACGTCATCTCTATTTGAGTTTCGACGAGCCCGAAGGCGTGCTGACTAACTGGCGTAGCGCACTCGTTCGCACAGAGTCAATTGGTGCTGCTGCAAAACGCCTTGGTTTTGCCGACTTTCTTAGGCTTAGCCGTGGCGAAAAGCGGGGGTCAGACCGAGCTCGTGAACAAATACTGGCAAACTCATTTGAGGCGGTGATAGGTGCAATATACTTAGACCAGGGCTATGATGTTGCCGAAACTTTTATAGCAGACAACATTCTTACAACTCTAGATAAGATACTAGAAACAGGCTCTTGGCAGGATGCCAAGTCCAAACTTCAAGAGTTGTCTCAGAGTAAAGAAGGGGCGACTCCGATTTATAGGGTTTCAGAAGAAGATGGGCCCGACCACGACAAGATCTTCACCATAGAAGTTCAAGTAAACGGAAGAGCACTTGGTGTTGGCAAAGGGGCGTCTAAGCAATCGGCCCAGCAAGAAGCGGCAGCCGCAGCACTCAAAAGCTACAGCAAAACCGCAGCTTCGTAGTCGATTTTGTAGGGATGAACATTTGTTGAGCGCCTTAACGATTTAGCAATACTTGACACCTCTGTTCTTTCCCTATAGAATTAACTAAATGCAAACCTAGATTGTTTTAATGCTGTCTAGATTATTTAAGGAGTATAACTCGTAATGTTAGCGATTCGCTTACAAAGACGGGGCCGAAAAGGCCTTGCCCAGTTTAGAATAATTGTCCAAGATTCACGAAAGTCACCTACAAGTGGTCGTGTAGTTGCTAGTTTAGGTTCTTATGACCCACACTCAAAAAACATCACCCTAGACGTCGAAAAGGCAAAATTTTACCTAGAAAATGGCGCACAGCCGTCCAGCAGGGCTGTAATGATTCTTAAAGACCAAAAAGTTGATTTGCCTAAATGGGTTGCCGACTTTAGCAAAAAAAATTCCTCGATTCGAAACCCAGATAAACTACGGAAAAACCAGAAGGCCGAAGAAGCACCAGCTACTGAGAAGGAATCTCCCGAAGCAGAGACTGCACCTGTATCAGCTGACGAAGAAAAGGCAAAAGATACGGCTGCTCCAGTTGCGGAAGAGCCAGCCAAAGAATCTAAGCAAGCCGATTCAAGCGACACTCCCAAAAAAGACTAATTTAGTCTGCATTCAGCCCCCTGTGATTTTATTAAAAGATCTTTAAGTGTGGTCCAAGAGATGACTGATTCTAAATGGGTGTGTTAGAATTACAGCAGCCTTATAAAATGCTTAATCTACGAATTACTGGACGTCCACATACGTTCTAGAGGTCTAGATTATTAATACAACAGGAGAAGTTTCAGTATGGCAAACATTGACGAGCAATTTGTAGAATTTATAGTAAAATCCCTGGTCGGCAACCCCGGTGAAGTAGTCATCGATCGCAGCATAGACGAAAAAGGAGTCTTGCTTGAGCTTACAGTCGACCCAGAAGATCTTGGACGCGTTATCGGTAAGCGTGGAGCTACCGCTCAGAGCATAAGAACCCTCCTTAGGGCGCTTGGCACAAAGAATGATGCTCGCTACAACCTTAAGATTGTAGACAACGGTGAGCCTCGACCACGCCGAAATGATGACGACAGGAACGATGGCGATAGATACGAGCAGGACAATAACCAGCAGCAAAATGACAACAGCCAGCATGAAGATAGCGATGTAGGCGACGACACCACTTCGGATGATGATAGGTATGAAGACGAACCGGTTGTTGAGGCTGGTGAGGAGACTTTGGCTGAGAAGACTCGTAAGGAGTTGGCTGATCTAGACGACCTAGACATTTAGTTGAACTATTTTCAGCCCTTTTGAACAGCAGCCTCTCTGGCCAGCGAAGCCGACCGCCAAGCCTGCTTCAGCGTCAGCAGCACTTAATCCTCATTACACGTACTTCTAGTACGCTCCACTGCGGTCAAGCACCACTTCCTTGTCAAAAGAGCTGAAGAATAGCTCAGGTTAAACTGCTCTTATAAGGCTCTTCCGTCTGCGTCGTCCCAGATCCGGGAAACAGACAAACAAAAGCTACATTTTTAAAAGGACTCTCCGAAGCGTAATTCCTGCGAAGGCAGGAGTCCAATAGTATTTTTGACTAGGTTCCTGCCTTTACAGGAATGACGGAGGTTCGCCTCGATTCTTTAGGGGCAGAAAGTGTGGGTTTTCTACCAAGACTCATCTGTGAGTGCATCGCAGAAGAAAACCTTGTTTTTGGCCGTAAGGGCTTGTTCAAAAGTGTCGGTTTTGTTTTGGAATGACCACTGTGTTCGATGCAGGACATTTAAATACTGGTTTAACACTTAAAAATCCCCCAAGTAATAATTAGTAATCCATGTGCTACGATATTACTAATGAAATTTCAAATAATAACATTATTTCCAGAGATGTTTGAAGGTGTGTTCGCGCATTCAATGTTGTTTAAAGCTCAAGATAAAGGTTTGGCGCAGTTCCAGCTTATCAACCTGCGAGATTTTGGCCAAGGCCCAAGAAAGACAGTCGACGACAGTCCGTACGGTGGCGGAGACGGCATGTTGTTAAAAGTAGAGCCTTTACACAAGGCAATCGACTTCGCCAAAAACTCCAACCCAGATGCCAAAGTGATTTTAATGACCCCAAGAGGCCAAAAATATATGCAGTCACAGGCACGGGAGTTTAGTACAGAGTCTGGTTTGATTATAGTGTGTGGCAGGTATGAGGGTTACGACGAAAGAGTTGCTCAATTTATTGATCAGTCGGTATCAATCGGCAACTACGTACTTACTGGTGGTGAGATACCTGCTATGGTTTTGGTTGATTCGGTGACTAGACTTATACCAGGCGTGCTGGGTGGAGCTACCAGTGCCGAAATCGAGTCGTTTGCAGACGACATTACTATAGAATATCCTCAATATACGCGGCCAGAAGAGTACGAGGGCCTTAAGGTCCCAGAAGTGTTATTATCGGGTAATCATCAGGCCGTTGAATCCTGGCGCAGCCAGCAGTCCCAACTTATAACCAAACAACTCAACTCTTAAAACTTCAGGAGAATTACATGAAAATCACGACAGAATTGTTTACAGGCCTTAGGCCAACTGGCGACCTTACCATAGCCAACTATCTAGGTGCTATAAAGCCGCTGGTAGATATGCAGAGCGACTTTAGCCAGATATCTATGTTTGTAGCCGACCTACACGCCTTAACAGACCAAGAGCCTTCTACTGTTGCTGCAAACCGCTATTCTATTGCGGCCGACTACTTGGCTCTAGGGCTTGATAAGTCCATCGCAAATATTTTTGTACAATCGGCAATTTCGGAACCTTTGCTGCGGGGTACATATTATTTGTCCAAGTTAATATCGATGTCCGAACTCATGCGCACCCCAAGCTTAAAAGATAAATTAAAGGATCCCGAACATCCCGAGAAGGCCAATGTAATGTTGGCCAATTACCCAATACTCATGGCTGCCGATATATTAATGCAAGGGTCAATAACTGTACCCGTTGGTGATGACCAAGCTTCCCATCTAGAAGTAGCGAGGCTGCTAGCCCGCAGATTTAATAAGAAGTTTGGCGAAGTTTTTGTTGAGCCCAAGGGTCAAACGCTTAAAGCTTTAAGGATCATGTCACTAACTGGTTCTGGCAAAATGAGCAAGTCCAAGCCCAACGGCGCGATACTTTTGAGTGAAGCTCCTGAATCTGCAGCCAAGAAAATCAAGCGCGCCGAAACAGCCGAAGAGGGCAAGATGAATCCTGTACTCGAAAGCCACTTCACAATTGCTCATGCATTTGCCAATGATTCACAGACAGTGCAGCTTGCAGGTATTAGAAAACGACACATGGATGGCGAAAAGGTAATGGGTGAATTCAAGCAGCTCCTGGCTGTATTGGTTGCAGAATTTCTGGCAGATTATCAGGCCAAAAGGGCCGTTGTTGATGCCGACCCGGCAGGGCTAACAAAATATATTGAACGTGGCAACCAATTAGCATTTAGTAATGCACAGGCAGTATTGACAGAGATGGAGCGTGCTATGAAGATCCAGTCGTCCTAGCAGGTAAAAAAGTATTCGAATAGCCAATTAGCACTCTTGCAATAGGAGTGCTAATTGGTTATGCTTGATTTATGGAAGAATCAGGCATTCGCGATAATCACCTAGGTATAACCAAGCAGCAGTTTGAAAAGTTGGTTACAAATGCAACCGATAATTTGCCAGAGCACTTCGGCCAGGCTATTAAGAACGTCGTATTTGTAGTCGAAGACGAGCCTAGCGATGAGCTGCGCGTCGAGTTGAACCTCGGATCCAACGGTTTGTTATTTGGTTTGTTTCAGGGTATTCCCAGAGTTGCCGAAGTAAATAACAACTCGGGCAGATTACCCAATAAGATAAGTATTTTTCGCTTGCCCATAATTGCAGTATCCAAGGACTTGTCCGATTTGATTCGCATGGTTAATCGTACAGTTTGGCACGAGGTCGCTCATTACTTTGGGTTGAACCATGCACACATACATAAATTAGAACAAAGGATTGACCCCGCTTCTCTTCGCTAAGCTTTAACTGCTTTAAAACTTTGATTGCTAGGCGTCTGTAGCCGCATGGACGAGCTGCGGCTCATGGTTTTCGAGCCATGCTCTAGGGGTTTGCTTTCATCTGCCGAAGGCATGGAGGGAGATTGCGTAGCGAAGCCGAAGTCCAAGGGATAAGCCACCTCCTTCTTAACTATGAACGTAAAGAGCGGTCACGAATGATATATTTGACAATACTCGCTAATAGTGTAATTATATAGAACAGAAGTTACACAACGTGTGACCCGAACCTTGGAGTATTATTGTGAAAAAATCAGAGTACTACGCACTTATTTGGGGCTTGCTTTTTTTGGCAGTGCTTGCTGTACTGGCGT
Organism: Candidatus Saccharimonadia bacterium; assembly: GCA_937951635.1. Taxonomy (GTDB): domain Bacteria; phylum Patescibacteriota; class Saccharimonadia; order Saccharimonadales; family CALFBO01; genus CALFBO01. The sequence continues at coordinate 12,602 of CALFBO010000065.1, read as the reverse complement.
TCTCGTGTGCAATTCGCGACGACCCAGACACCTCTACAAGAAGCACAAGTGACCTCTTTGCCGTCGAAGACAGGGAGGCTGTTGAAGTTGCAGTAGCCGATGAGGCTCGAGATTTCGAAGGCTGTCTAGGCGCTAAGGTCGATGCCCGTATTACTGAGGAAACAGGCGTTGTCGGATTGTTCCATGGCGAAAATCCGCTGGATGATGCGTTCTTGTACGATTGCGATGAACTTGTCGAGCAAGATGGTGTCGTCTATGTTTCGTTCCGAGGCATAGAACAGGACCAGTACAAGCTGCAATTGGCCCAAGCAAGCGAACCGCACCATTATTTGTCGGTTACATATACAGATGTCGACGGTCAATTTGTCAATGAGACTTCTGGTATGACCACAACCAGCAAAATTCCTGGCAATGTGAGTAAGCTGTTCAACAATTCAACATCACCTGTAATTGCGGCTTATTGTTTATTCGACAAGACTGGCTGCAGACTCAGATTCAATAGTGGTGGTAAGGTTTGGGATTTGGATTTTATCACCCTTTCTCAAAACATTATTGTTGTGTTTGGTGGGGAGGCAATTTCACATTCAACATTAAACATCTCTACAACATAGGTTCAAGCACCCCTGCTTGGCTGCAGAAATGCACCCAGCAATTAGGGGTGTATTTCATTTATGCTGGTTGCTATTGATGTAGTTGTAGCCAGAGACTAGCTGTTTATAAAACGTATGTAGCGACGCTTGCCGATTCTTATGACAGCTTCATTGCTCACAGAAACAGTGTCATCCAGAGTAAGCTGCTTGTCGTCGAGTCGTATGCTGTTTTGACTGTAGAGCCGCCGGGCATCTGACTTTGATTTGGCGAGTTTGGTTTCGACTAGCGCATCTATGATCATGGAAGAATTTAACTCGGCAGTGTCTACGCGGTATTCTATGGCACTACCGTCGGCCTGCTTATTTTGTACTGTGTCGACAAAATGCTTTTCGGCAGACTTAAGCGCCAGCTCGGAGTGGAGTTCACTTACTATTTGTCTTGCTAAAACCTTTTTAAGCTCCATCGGGTTGTCTTTGTGGGTTGACTTGTAATGTTCGATGTCTTCGAGGGAGATATTGGTTCCATATACAAAATAGTCGGCCACGACATCGTCGCTAATGCGCATTACTTTGCCAAACACTTCATTTGGTTCGTCTTCTAGCCAAATTGCGTTACCCCAGCTTTTGCTCATTTTGCGCCCGTCGGTGCCAGGCAAAAACCCAGTTGCTATAATGAATGAATCTTTTTTGCGTAAACGCTTATTAAGTGTACGTCCTGCCTGCATATTAAACGTTTGGTCGGTGCCCCCAAACTGGATATCGGTGTCTAGGTGATAAGAGTCGTATCCTTGCATGAGTGGGTAGAGTGTTTCGGGTAGACTGACTCTTTTGCCGGCATCTAGTCGTTTGCGAATAAGCTCGCGGGACGTAAAGTCGTTTACCGAGAAATTACTCGCAATTTCTAGCAGATCTTTGAACGTTAGTTTTGATAGCCAGTCGCCGTTGTAGGCTAGGTTAACTTTACTAAAGTCCAAAAATTTGGCGGCTTGGCGTTTGTATTCTTTAAAATTAGCTTCGATCTGGTCTTGGCTGAGCATAGGACGCTCTTCATTTTTGTCGGAGGTGTCGCCAATTAATGCAGTGTAATTGCCAATAAGGAAGGTTACGTTGTGGCCCAAATCTACCATTTGCTGGAGTTTGCGCAGGCTAAAGGCATGGCCTAGGTGAATTTGAGTAGCTGTAGGGTCGATGCCTAGGTAGCAATTTAAAGTCTTGCCGCTGTTTAGCAATTCGTTTAAAGCAGTTTTATTGCTTATGATATTTTCTACCCCACGACTAAGCAGATCGTCGATAGTTTGTTGCTCGTTCATAGTGGTTGAAATTATATCACACCTCTGGTGGTCTAGCCGTTGACCAACCACTTAGACCCAAGCTTATATTGCGTACTAAAACTACAATCCAGGGGAGGTTTTTAAACCAGCTGGTGGGCTGGGGGAGTGTAATAGAGACGGAGGGCAACCTCTCGCTATCCAAACAGCCGATAGGGGGTAGAGATCGATACCTAGAGCTTTGCTCTTTAAGGGTTGGCGTCCGGTCTGCCGAAGACCAGAAAGAGGGTTCGAGCGTAAGCGAAGACGCCGCAGGGAGGAGAAATCACCTCCCCTTAATAGTGGTCGTAGTGAACGGTTACGGTGGGGCTATTTACTATTTTGTGTATTGATGAGATTATATGTTTAATGGAATTTCCAAGCACCATGGAGTGATTCATGGTTTACAAATAGGAGTGTTGTTGTGAGCGTTGATACAGTTGATTTCACTAGCATGAGGTTGGCGCAAATTGCAGATCGTGTGGGTTATGATCATGAGCCGAATATGCCACCGGTGCTTTTGGCTAGGGCTCTAAGACAGTGGGCTGCAGACCCGAGGAATGCAGAGACTCTAAGGGCGCTTGTTTTCGACGGCGTCCCTACAGAAGACGAGCTTGTTATTGTTGAGCTGCTCGGTATTGACTCTCGCGAAATGAGTGTTGTCCAACTGAGGCAGCATTTGCAGCACTTGGCTAGTGATGCATCGGAATCCCACGACCCGCTTTTGGGGCTTGGCCAACAATGGGTTGAGTTTTATGTAGGGGGTCCGCCGTGCTTTATCAAGAGTTGCGACAGCCAAGACTCAACCGTCACCGTCACATATTCTTCTGTAAATGCAAGTGGTTGCACCGTTCGTGTGCCGCTATGGACTCTAGCCCAGGCCGCGCTTTGCGACCCGCCCTCAGACGAATAACGACCCCTGTCCCTTGGTTCATTGAGTGGTTGCCCGCATAGCTGGTATGCATGCTGGGCAACCACTTTTTATTTCTTGATCCAAAAGAGAGCTGGTTTTTTTGGGGTGGCCATAGGCAGTATTTTATTCAAAACGTATGTCGCTCGGCACTGCAGTAACCTCTCACTACCCAAACAACCAACAAAAGAGAGACCCCGACACCCTCTAGAGCTATGCTCTTAAGGGTTGGCGTCCCATCTGCCGAAGGCCGGGAGGGGGATCACGAAGCATAAGCGAAGTCTAAGGGGGAGGAGTCACCTCCTCCTTAATAGCGAACGTGGTGAGCGGTTACATGCAGCATACTTTACTGGTAGAGTAATATAGTTTATTATTTTACAAATACCTTGTTTACAATTTTTGTAGGCGAGTTTGGAACCTTCGAACATAAGGAGTTCATTGTGGTCGGACGAATAAGCGCCCCTCCAACGGAGCCATTTGGCGAATTGCTCAAAGGGTTGGGAATTGAGTGGTCTTCTGATGCATCCCCTATAGAGCTGGCGAGACTCGCGCGGAAGAGGTTGCGAAATATCGAAGCACAAATACCCTACTCCGAGACGTTGTTTGTGGCAATGCTGGTAGGTGTTGACGCCCTTGCTTTAACTAGGAGCGAACTAGAGGCGCAGCTAAATACACGTAAGAATAGCTTGCCAGATAGAATGACTGATTTTCCCAATCAGGGTGATGAAGTTTTATTTATCGAACCATCGATTACGGTTACAGTGTTACCGTTTGGATATCCGGGTGACGGGGAGATGAAGGCGGTAGTTTGTGACAGTAGTGGTATGACGTGGAATATCCCAAGGTGGGTGTTTGCCTTTGGCCAGGTGCAACAACAAGAATAGGCTGCCCAAGCAGCTGCAAATTAAACATTTGCAGCTGCTTTTGATTTATAGGATGAAATAGGTTGTTTGCGGCCGTTTATGACCCGAGTCGCCAAACTCTCAGCGGCGTACATGCAAGGCCCTAGGTAGCTACTTCCATCTGTTCAACATAGCCTCGCGCATAGCCAGGTAGGTTAACTGATCGACTAGGTTTAGTAGTTAGGGCTCTTTAAGAGGATATCTTTACTAAGCTATGTGCTGCTTATCAAGCTCTTTGAGCAGCATATCTGCGACATCTTGGCCATCTCGCACTGCGTAATTTGTGCCACGGTCTTGAGGATATATTTGTGAGAAGTTTGCGAGGTAAGTGAAGGGCAGGGGTGTTTTATAGCTGGGGCGCTTTGCTTCGTAGCCGACATTCACAATGTGCTGGGCGTTACCAAATTTAAAGACTTTCACTTCATCTACCTGGGCAGGATCAAAGTCAGGAAAGAGTTTGTCGATGCCTGTATACCACCGTTTGATTATTTGTTCTTCACTCATTTTAAACAGCTCATCATCGTGGGGGATATAGTCGCCGACGTAATAGATATTATTGCCGTCATAGGGGTCTGTATTCTGGGTGAGTGCAGTGAGTGACAGCATTACCAAAAACGGTGAGTCTTCGTCGTGGATTTGGTGCCAGTAATAGTCGCTTATCTTTTGCTTGGTGGAAATTATCATTGTCACTGCCGCAAGGTAGTCTATGGATTTTAGTTTATTTATGTAGCTAGTTTTGGCTTGTGAGTTACCTTCTACCATTTGGCCGAATACCGGGCTCGGAACTGTTGATATAACTCCATCGAATTTAGTATGTTTGCCGTTACTGTCAGTAATAACTGGCTTGCCAGACTTGTAATCTAGCTTATTTACACCGGTATTTAGTTTAATTACTGCGCCGCGCTTTTTTAGTCGTTTTTCTAGCTCGGCTACTATAACTTCGAAACCGCCATCAAAATATCCTAGCTTTTCGGTTTGCTCACCCTTGTCTTTAGAGTCTTGCCGGACTTTTATTCTGGTCCATAGCCAAGCCATGGTTACTTGGTCGTAGTATTTATGAAACTTCCCCTTTAATAATGGCTCCCAAATGACTTTGGTTGCGCGTGGCCCGTTCCACTTGGTTAGCCAGTCGTATGCTGTGACTTCGGTAAGTTTTTCCCAGTTTTTAACGTTTTGTAGGTACAGCCCTACAAAGCCTGTGCGTATACGATCTATAAATGGTATAGGGCTAAAACGCAGTAGGTCTAACGGTGTCACCAGGTTGTAGATTTTGCCGCCATAGAATGCTGCAATAGAACTTTGGTGAAAATGTAGCTTGTCATCTAGGCCCAGCTCTTTGGTTAGGTCAATAATGTAGTTGTCGGTCTTGTATATGAAGTGGTATGCACGTTCGATATTTTGCCCGTTTTTTAGCTCGAAGCCACGCACCAAACCCCCAAGGTCATTATGGAATTCATAAAGGGTCACCTTGTGCCCTGCCTCGGCAAGACGGTAGGCCGATACTAGGCCTGTAAATCCTCCGCCAATAACAGCAATTTTTTTGCTAGTCATACTATTCAATCCCTTCTAAAAGCTTATCCGAAAACGAGAAAGCCGCATTAAGAGTGTATTGTACAACCGCAACAACTGGAGTAAAAGCAATCTTTACCAAGGTCGCATTAAAACTCATAACATCTGAAAACACAAACAGCGCAAACAGCTGCAGCAGCATACCTACTATGCCTACAAGTGAGTACATGCCCAGTCGTCTAATTATGTGGTCTGTTACTTTGAAGTTTAAAAAGGTGTTCAATATAAAGGTAATCATTACACCTATCGCTACAGAATATAAATTGGCAAGAGCATATCGTACAAACAAATCATCGTGTAAGAACTTGAACAATAATACGTCGGTAGTTGCACCGACTAGACCTATGAAGCTATATACTACGAAGCGCTGATACTTATCTAGTAGCTTAAGAATTGTTTTGATCACTAAGACACTCTTTCATGTTCTGGCAGAACCAGACTTATTCACTTTCATGTATATTATCATAAACTTGTGATAAAATCAATTTTATTATTGACTGCTAAAGCCCTTATGTTGTATACTCACATCAAACAGAAAATTCTATTTAGTTAAATTTTATCAAAAAGACCACACAAAGCCAGTGCTTTAAGCTATATCTGTGTGTTCATCATAATTTTTGCGATAGTTTTATAAATTAGTCAGTCTAAACCAGGAGAAATACCCCAGTGCAAAGAGTTTGTGTAATTACACCCACCTACAACGAGGCCGAAAATATTCGTAGTTTGTTAGATACAGTGTTTAAAGACGGTGTTTCAAATGACGATAGCTACTCTATAAGTGCAGTAATAGTTGATGATTATTCTCCAGATAAAACTGCAGAGGTGGCTCAGAAACACGCCGATACTTATGGTTACGACATAACTATAATCAGCGGCGATAAGACAGGTCTTGGCGATGCATACAAACGAGGCTACAAACATGTGATCGATAACGACCTTGCCGAGATTATAATTATGATCGATGCCGATTTATCTCACGACGCCAAAGAAATTAAAAATCTAGTTGCTCAAGTCAATAATGGCTCCGATCTTGTAGTTGGTTCGCGCTACGTTAGCGAAGGCAAGATACCCGGCGACTGGCCAATGCTTAGGATTGTTAATAGTAGAGTTGCGCGATTTGTAACCCGCTATGTTGGTGGGCTTAGCGAAGAAATCGAAGATCCAGCTGGTGGATTCAGAGCAATAAACGTAAAGACGCTTAAAAGTATAGATTTTAACGAAAACGTAGGTGGAACGGGCTATGTGTTTCAAGTTGGAACTGTTGAGCACTTTTTGAAAAAAGGTAAAAAGGTATCCGAAGTACCTATATCTTTTAACGATCGTCAGTTCGGCAAGTCCAAAATTCGTATTATGGATGTTTTGGAATATTTCGCCTTTTGTTTGAACATGAAGCCGACTAGCCCGTTTAAAACGCATTTACTGTATTTACTTAAGGGCGTATTAGCTCTCGTGATCTTTGCCCTCGTCGCTACTATTAGCAACAACAATGGCATAAACCCCTACATCGGTAGAGTACTGGGCTTGCAAGCTGCTTTGGGTGTAGTGTTGGCAACAATGCCAGATATCTTTGCCTGGTTTAAGAATGATTCGACTAGCAACGAGTCTGTAGACAAAAGCAGAATCGTTAAATACACCTTGCTTCTAGACGCATTTTTGGTGTCGGTTGTGCTTTCAGTTAGTGTCTTGATGTCTAGAATTGGCTGGAACTCGGTACTTGGATTTAGCGTAACTGTCGCTATTACAACACTAATTACAATTGCTTTTGCTAAATTTGCTAACACTAAGTTTATCGAAAGACGTCGTCAATCTGAATTGACGAGATAGGGTCGTTTCGGTTAAGAGTCAAAACTAATTTACTATTGTTTTGACTTAACTAGCTGGAAAACATTATAGTGGTAATATAAATTGCTGCCACTTTAAGGCCGGCCCAAACAAAATTACAACAAAACAATATATAAAGTTTTAATATGCTTACAATTTTCTATGCAATATTCTTAATCTTGATGTTTGCCCAAGGGCTGGCTATTTTGTATTTCAACTTATATATATGGCTCGACCCAGAGCGCATGGAGCGCAGCGCTTCGCCAGATGAATACGTAAAACCAAAGATGAAGTTTACTGTAATGTTGCCGGCCTACCATGAAGAGGCGGTATTAGGCGATACCATCAAGCGTGTCGCAAAACAAAATTACCCAAAGAGTAGGTACGAAATACTAGTGATTTTACAACCAAGTGACACCGGCACCATTAAGGTTGCAAAAGATGCTATTAAAGAAGCCAAAATTAAAAACGCCCGAGTACTTACTGTCGACCCCGATCATACTCCGCTAAATAAACCCTATCAGTTAAACTATGCCCTAGAGCATACAAAGTTTGAAACGTTAGTCATCTATGATTCCGAAGATGACGTTCACGTGGACATGCTCAACATTGCCAATACTTTTTTTGCCCAAAATGATATCGACATATTGCAGTGTGGAACTCAGCTTATGAACTATGACAGCCCCTGGTTTGCCTCGCATAACGTACTGGAATATTTCTTTTGGTGGAAATCTAGGGTGCATGCACATATGAAAATTGGAGCAGTTCCACTTGGTGGCAACTCGGTATTCTTTAAAACCGACCAGGTAAGAAAAGTTGGTGGCTGGAACGAAAATTGTCTTTGCGAAGATGCCGAAATAGGCATGAGACTATCGATTCAGGGATCAAAGATGATGGCCACATACGATGCACGCCACGTAACTAGGGAAGAAACACCACATACAATAGAGCAGTTCATTAAGCAGCGTACACGCTGGTCACAAGGCTTCATACAAGTTATAAAGTACGGTTATTGGAGACAGCTAGATAGCTGGAAAAAGGTTGCCCTAAGCGCGTACTTGCTTGGGTTTCCGATATTCCACGCCCTGCTTATAATAACCACGCCTTTCGTGGTGGCCGCTGGTCTTATTTTTGACCTGCCTTTTGCCATATCGGTGTTTAGCTTTTTACCGTTGTTTATGGTTTTTGCCCTTATAACTATTCACCTGGTAGGGCTCTATGAGTTTATTAGAGAGCAGAATTTACCATTAAAACCACAGGTGTTCGTTGTGCTTGTTTTAACCTTCATCCCATACCAAATTATGCTAGGTGTGGGCGCAATTAGAGCCACTTACCGCGAGTTTAAGGGTCAGAACAACTGGGAAAAAACAGATCATAGCGGCGCTCACAGAAAGACGGGAGCAAGTTAACATGGTAGCTAACAAAACCAAAAAACAGTCCACACTAGCAAAACTAGCATCTTGGTTTAGACTTTGGCTGGCAAATAACTGGCTGGACATAGTAATAGTGTCTGGGTTGGTGGCCCTTAAGGCTTTGGTGCACGGATTTAACTACCTTGGCTTTCCATACATCGAGAACGACGAGGCCACCTATGCCATACGAGGCCTATCGTTTGCAACCAATGGTTCGTTCGATATGTACACCTATTGGTACGATCACGCACCGGCAGGATGGATGCTAATAGGCATTTGGTTCTTGCTTACTGGAAAGACTTTGATATTCGATAGCTACATGTCATCGGCAAGGTTCTTCATGCTTGCCATAACAGTTGCCACGGTGGTTATGACCTACATTTTGGCTCGTCGATTAATCAAAGATCGTGTGATGGCGCTTATTATAACCTTGGTAGTTATACTGTCGCCTTTGCAAATTTACTACCAACGAAGGGTGCTACTGGATAACATCATGACATTCTGGGTGTTGTTGTCGTTCCTCATACTTATTCGAAAGAGCGTTACGGCCAAGCACGCCTTTGCGTCTGGCATAACTTTGGCGCTTGCCATACTAACCAAGCTTAATGCTGTGTTTTTTGCACCTGCAGCTATCTTTGCGGTTTGGAGAAATAGTCACAAAAAAGTACGTTTAATGTCTATGGTAACTTGGCTGGCAACAGTTGGTTCAATTGTGTTGCTGTTTCCGATATATGCCCTGCTTAAAGGTGAGCTACTTCCTGTGAACGATCATCCCGAATCTGGTAATTTTTCCAAAGGAATAAGTTTGATCGATACTTTAATTTTCCAATCCAGTAGAGGTAACGATCAAAACCTTGCCCCGTGGGATAGCAATAGCGATTTCTTTGTTACTTTTTCTGAATGGGTAGGTAAGGATCCACTCTTCGTGATGTTTGCTGTAGCTGGTTTTGCAACCTTGTGGTGGGCAAAAACTGCAAGTACACGGCTCAAATATTCTGGGCTACTTACACTGGCCATAGCATATATTGGTATGTTGGTGTTTATTGCTAGGGGTGGAGTAGTGCTCGAGTTTTACTTCTTGCCAATATTTCCAATAGTAATCATCGTGGGTATGGCGGGGCTAATGATGCCGGTTTATACCAAATTGATTAAAACCAAACCTTTGCAGGTATTTTATCAAGCAAGCGTTGTGTCGTTGATATTTCTTAACTACGCGTTGTATATTCCTGCCAACCCTGCCTTTGCACGTAACGAAGTTGCAAACCAGCTAAAGGCCGTGGAATGGATAAAACAAAATGCAGATTTAGACGCAACAATCTTAACAGACAACTACGCCACTATTTACTTGAATCTTGAAAGTGGCTTCGATAACACTGATTACAACTACAAAGTTGAATATGACCCAGAAATCCGCGAGCGTCTCAACAATGATTGGCGTAATGTCGATTACATAATAACCACTCACGAAGTTTTAAAACAGATACGCTTGGGCGAAACACCATTTGTGCGCGATGCTTTTGATCATGCAGAGTTAGCGGCTTCATTCACCGATGATTCGACGTCATTTTTGGATATACCAAACTACATATCGACCAATGGCGACTGGGCTCAGATATGGCGGGTTAAAGACGATAATCAAATTATCATGCAAGATAGTTGGGCGACGTTTTTGGACCAAAACTTTAAAGAATACGGCCAGATTATAGATCCGGGCAGTAATGACATCACTACATCATTACTGCAAACAAATTCCATGCTTAGGGCAGTTGAGCAAAAAGATAGAAGATCGTTCGATGGTATTTGGCAGTGGACTCAAGATCACCTGCAGAACAGACTCCAAGACAAGTTGCTGTCCAGCACATGGGTGAAGGACGACGATGGCGCCTACTCTGTAGGAAATGCAAACACAACTTCGCTCGCAGATTTGCAGGCAGCCTATGCGCTACTCGAAGCGCACAACGTATGGGGCTCGCCTACAGACTTGCAGGACGCATTGGATTTGATTAACGACATTTGGGAAAACGAGGTATATACCATAGGCGGTTCAAGAGTGCTGGGCGCATTCGTTACTAATCAGCCAGCTCAAATACTTATCAATCCCTCGTACATGGTTCCGTCATATTTTAAAGAGTTTGCTAAGTACGACGAAACACACGACTGGATGGGGCTAGTAGACAGCTCCTATAGTGCGCTAAGCCAAATTCAAAATGACCAAACCGGCCTGTTTCCAAACTGGGTTAAGCCAAATGGGGCAGGGGGCTACCAGTCTGCATCTGCCGAAGTTGGCGCAGTTGGTGATCTTTATGGCTACGATGCAATAAGAATTCCATATTCATTGGCTATAGATTATGACAGAAACGGTGATGAGCGCGCGCGAGTAATGCTAGATAAACTTTCGACATTCTTTGCAGAGGAAATGAGCACAAGCGGTAAGATAGTTGCATCATATCGTCAAGATGGTTCGCCTGCCGTAGACTTCGAAGATATTGCACCGTACGCCGCTTCTTATGTTGCAATGTTTAAAAATGGTGACGCCAGTGTTAATGAGTCAATAATAAACGAAAAAATTATTGGCCAGTACAGCTGGAGAACTGGCGAATGGGGCGGTGAATTTAGTTCTATAATCAACGACGCCATGCTGCCGCTATATTTAGACCATATAGAAGACTATGGCTACCACGAGAACGACTATAGCTTAACTATAGATTTTGAGACCAAGGCAGTAATTTTGCTCGATGAATTCGGCAACCCACTACCAGACGAAGACCAGCCAGATTTAGAATTGCTCAACAGCAAGAATAGCGACCAGTAGGCGCAAAACACCTTCTTTATAAGAACGATTGATAGCATCCAAAAAATTTAACAAGGCTTAGAACCGGCAAAGAAGAGTCATCTCTATGGTTATTTGTTGTATGCGCATATAAGTACGTGAGCGCGCCTTAACATGTGTTTGGTTGATAATACGGTAAGTCAATGCTGCTGTTGGAGTTTATGGCCGTCCACCTATCAGGGGCGTATATTAATTTGGTATGTTGTCAATTAGCTCAAGAGCATATTCTGGCCACCAGTTGCCCTCGTTTGGGCCATTGTTGCATGTGCCGTCGGATTCACCTGGAAATTTGATCCACAGATAGCCATCTAGACCTTCTGTATTTGTGCCGATTACTGGTTTTGTGCCAAGGGCTCTATTCCTGGGGTTGCACCAATTGCGATCTGTTGGTGGACCGACGCCATTTCTAGAGCTATCAATTATAAATGTAGGAGTTTTGCCGAGAAGGTCGCGTATGTCTTGGCCGTATTTAATTAGTTCGTCATTTTGCTGGAAGTTAGATACATTTAATGAGAAGCCTTTGATTTTATTAATTCCAACCTTACTTAGCCTGCTGGCGATTATCTTTCTGTCTACCCAGTCGGAGTGTCCAGCGTCTATGTAAACATCTACATTCGGGTTTGGCGAGAAGGTGTCTAGAGCGTAAACCAATGCATCGTAGCGCAGTTGTTGATCGGCTTGGCTTATGCAGTCCATTAGTGCCAGCGCATCGGGCTCAATAATTAGTATGGCCCTATTCGTGTCTATGGCCGCTTGGATTTGCCGTATCCACAACTTGTATTCTTCAAGATTGCTGGCGCCACCACCATCGCAATGCCGCAGTGGAATGTTGTATACAACAAATACCGGAGTGGCCTCCTGGCTTGATGACTCTGCTATTTTATCGGCAACGTAAGTAGCTATCTCCGGCGTATTCTTTGTAAGCCAGATAGAGGTCGGAGTACTGGTTATTGCGCTTAATTTTTGTGCATCTAGGGGTCTAGACTCGGCCCATTCTATTTGCTGGTTGGAAGCATTTGTTGTAGATGGGTTGTAGAGTTTGGTTGGTTTAACTGGCTGCTCTGCCGTTACTTCAGTGATGCTGCTTTTTGCAGGGTCGACATTATTCATTTTTTCGTTGCTTTCAAGATTGTTTAAAGATGTTACGCCAATTGCCGCAAGCACAATGCTTGCGGCAGATAGTAGTACGTTTGAATTTTTCTTTATTAAAGACAAATTATTTTACCTTGGTCGTTGTATGAAGTTTTGACATGCGCCTTTT